>NZ_NFOE01000049.1 GCF_002179635.1 Campylobacter jejuni
TTTTAAGATTTTAAATTAAAAATATAGAATGCGAAATTATACTAAAAAAAAATTAAAACAATATAAAATATTTATATAGTATATTAAAATATCATTAAAATTTGGAACTTTTTTTGCTTGTAAATAATTAAAAAATTTTATTTGCGGAGCAAAATAATGAGAATTAGCAATCAGTATAATTACTACACTTCTATACAAAATTACACGGATGGACAGTCTTTACTTAATAAATATAATTTGCAATTGCAAACAGGTCAGCTTATTCAGCACTCTTGGGAAAATGCAAATATTTATATTAATGGCTCACGATTAGAATATGAAATGGCAAATATAGGTCAGATTATTCAAGGAACGCAAGCAGCACAAGAAATGGCAAAAAATACAGATACAGCTTTAAAAAACATCACCGAGCTTTTGGAAAAATTTAAAACACTTTTGGTAAAAGCTTCTAGTGATGGAAATTCTCAAACTTCAAGAGAAGCTATTGCAAAAGAGCTTGAACTTATAAGAGATTCTATTGTAAATATTGCAAATACTAGTATTAACGGTCAATATTTATTTGCAGGATCTAATACAGCTACAAAACCTTTTGATAAATATGGAAATTATACTGGTAACAAAGATAATATTTTCGTAGTAAGTGGTGCTGGAACTCAAATTCCTTATAATATACCTGGTTGGGATTTATTTTTTAAACCTGATTCAAATATTAGTAAGATTATTTCCACAAATGTATCAATGATAGATGGTAGATATGATGTTAATTCTAATCCTGAGCAAAAAAAATATTTAGATGAAGAATCTAAATTTTCTTATCTTATAGGCCAAAATTATGTGAAAAATGGTGGACTTGACCCTGATAAAGATTTTGATTATGCGGATAGTAAACTACCTTTTCCAAGCTCATCAATGTATATTCAAGGTGTTAGACCTGATGGAACAAGCTTTAAGGCAACTATTAATATAGGACCTGAAGATAAAATAGGTGATGTTTTAGAAAATATTGGTAAATTGTATGGCAACACGGATGCAAACAAAGTTGTTGAAGTGACTATGAATGATAGTGGTCAAATAGAAATTAAAAATTTACAAGAGGGTAATAGCTCTTTAGATTTTCATGCAGTTGCTATGACACCGCAGCTTGAGGATGCAGATCAAATAAAAGCTTTAAGTGAAGCTGCTGCTGCTGAGGGCATTAGTATGGATGAAGTGACTAATCGTATTATGGAAGCTTCTCATAATGGAGATTTAAATAATGCTAAGAGTCCAGTTACTATTGAGGTAAATGGCGAGCAATTTACTGTAGATATACATAAAACAGATTTTATTAAAAGTAATATTAATGGTAATAAAACCAATGGGGCTGATTTTGATGTGCCTTTTGAAAAAGATGGCAATACTGTTTTTGGTAATGTTTCTCAAGTGATTAAAGGTACTAGTGAATATGCTACTGATAGCACCAAATTAAGTGAAGTTTTAGCGAATGCTAACGGTGATATGAGAGGTCAGCAACTTCAAATGGAAATCACTTCTAAAAGTGGTCAAAAATACAATGTAACTATTGATTTAGAAAATTCAACGGTAAGTTATCCTGATCCAAATGATCCTACTCAAACTATAAGTTTCCCTATTACTCATTCTCAATATAACGAAGCAACTGGTACTTCAGTAGGTATGCAAACAAAACCTGAAGATATTACTTATGGTCAGTTAAATGATATTATAAGCATGTTTGCAAGTGATAATGTACCAACTACCACAATTAATGCAAATCCAAATGGAACGATCAATAATGGCGATTTTCAAACTATTCAACAAAATATAAATAATTCTAAAGATTTTGTAGAAGTTAGTATGGATTATAAGGGTCGTATAAGTATTACTGATAAATTTTCAACTAATACAAATATAGGTCTTACTTTAAAAGATTCAAATTCAAACAGTGGTTTTCCGCCAGCAGGAGAAGTAAGTAATGGTTCTGGATTTGTGTTTAGTGCAAATAATTCTTTAACAATCGATGATCCAAATATTGATTTGATTAAAGACTTAGACGAGATGATAGATGCTGTTTTAAATGGCAATATGAGAGCTGATTCAGAAGGAAGTGATCCTAGAAATACAGGTTTGCAAGGTGCCTTAGAAAGAATTGATCATTTACAAGATCATGTTAGAAAAATGCAAACAACTATAGGAGCTTACACTAATAATATAGAAGAGACAAATAAAAGAATGACTTTTTTAAATATCAATGTGGCTTCTATTAAAAGCGGTGTAACTGATGCTGATTATGGGCAAACTTATATGCAGTTTATGCAAACTATGGTATCTTATCAAGCTATGCTTTCGGCTACTTCTAAAATTTCTCAAATGAGTTTATTAAACTACTTATAATTTTTTGATATAATAGCTTTTTTCTTTATAAAGGATATGTTATAAAAAAAGAAGCTATTTTTGTTATTTCTAATATTTTTATTTTTTATTTTTGTTTAAGTGCTTTGATACCCGATCAAGCTTTAGTAAGTATCATAGGGTATTCTTTAGCAAAACTTAGTTATTTTTTATTTGGATCATTGACTAAATTTTACCCTTTTGTCTTTTTTTGGTTTAATTATCTTTTATATAAAAATGATTATAACTTTGAACTTATTGAGCGTAGATTTAGCGTGGCCATTTTTGCTTGTATTTTTGCTTCGCTTATTTTTGCCTCAGCATTTTTACAAGATAAAGGTTATATAGCTTCTGCTATGTTTGTGATTTTAGATGGACTTTTTGGAAAAATAGGAAGTTTAATCTTAGTGATTTTGCTTTTAGCTTTTGCTTTTAGTATTTCTTTTCCACAAATTATCAAAGAAGTATTTAAAATAGAGCTTAATTTTGATTTTTATTTAAAACTTGAAACTTTGATTAAAAATAAAATTTTTGGATTTTTTGGTGGCGATAAATATGAAAATGAAACCAAAGAAGAACAAGAAAAGCTTAAGCAAGAACTTTTAATTAAAGATGAAAAAGAAGAACTTGTTGAAGAAGAATTACCAAAGCAAGAAATTAAAGAAAGTAAAAAATTTAATCTTGAAGATTTAAAAAACCAAGAATTAGAAGATGTTGTAATTAGTGAAGAGGATAAAAAGTTAAGTTCAAGCTATATTCATGAGCTTTCAGAGCCTATTGTAAGTTTTGCTCAAAAAGCTAGTCAAATAAATATAAAGGAAGATGAAATGACCCCTGAAGAGTATTTATCAAAATACAAAAATAAAAGCGAAGATATATATACTCAAACCTTAAAAAGTAAAAATTTAGATGAACCAAGCTATAAAAGACGCAATATAGATTTAAATGAAAACAAAGAAGAAATGATAGAAGAAAATTCTTTGTTTGCTAAAGAGCTTAAAGAGCGTGAGCAAATGCTACAAAAAGCTAAATTACTAGAAGAGTATAAAGCTTTACAAAAAGAAAAAATTTTAGAAGAACTTAATGAGGATTTTAAAAAAATTGAAGAATTAAACGCTATAGAAGCACAAAAAGAAGCTGAGTTTAAAAAAATCCAAAATAAAACTAGCTTTTTAGGGGTAAAAGAATTTAAAGATGAGGATTTTATTCCACAAAATGAAGTAAAAGAACTCGATTTTAGTGAAGATGATTTTACTAAGCCTATTAGTATAGAAGAGTTAAGAAGTAAAAAAAACTATGAAAATCCTTTTGTGGTAGAAGAAGTGCAAAATGAAGTCAAAGATGAAAAATTTCCATTTGAGATTACCCAAGAGCCTATAATAGAAGTAATAGAAAATAAAACACACCATTCTATTGCTAATGAAGTGAGTGAAAATAAAGCTTTATTAAAAGATCTTGACTTTGGAAATTTTGAAAAACCAAAAGATTTTTCTTTACCGCCTTTGGATTTTTTAACTATGCCAAAAGAAGGTAAAAGTGAAATCAATGAAGAAGAGATTGATAGAAAAATTTATGATTTATTGGAAAAATTAAGACGCTTTAAAATAGGTGGAGATGTAGTTAGAACTTACACAGGTCCTGTTGTAACTACTTTTGAATTTCGTCCAGCAGCAGATGTTAAAGTGAGTAAAATTTTATCTTTACAAGATGATTTGGCTATGGCTTTAAAAGCTCAAACTATAAGAATTCAAGCTCCAATCCCAGGTAAAGATGTAGTAGGGATTGAAGTTCCAAATGAAAAAATCGATACGATTTACTTAAGAGAAATTTTAGAAAGCGAGGTATTTAAAAATTCTAGCTCACCTTTAACCATAGCTTTGGGTAAAGATATAGTAGGCGATCCTTTCATCACAGATCTTAAAAAACTTCCTCATCTTTTAATAGCAGGAACTACAGGAAGTGGTAAAAGTGTGGGAATTAACTCTATGCTTTTATCTTTGCTTTATAGAAATTCACCAAAAACCTTAAGACTTATGATGATAGATCCTAAAATGCTTGAATTTAGTATTTATAATGATATACCACATTTACTTACACCGGTAATTACTGATCCTAAAAAGGCGGTAAATGCTTTATCAAATATGGTAGCTGAAATGGAACGCAGGTATCGTTTGATGGCTGAAGCAAAAACTAAAAATATAGAAAATTACAATGAAAAAATCAAAGAGCAAGGTGGCGAAATCTTACCATTTATCGTAGTGATTATTGATGAGTT
This sequence comes from Campylobacter jejuni, assembly GCF_002179635.1. Taxonomy (GTDB): domain Bacteria; phylum Campylobacterota; class Campylobacteria; order Campylobacterales; family Campylobacteraceae; genus Campylobacter_D; species Campylobacter_D jejuni_C. The sequence continues at coordinate 4,664 of NZ_NFOE01000049.1, forward strand.
GGCTGATTTAATGATGACAGCAGGTAAGGATGTAGAGTTTTATATAGGTCGTTTAGCGCAAATGGCAAGAGCAAGTGGAATTCACTTAATCGTAGCTACGCAACGCCCTTCAGTGGATGTTGTTACCGGGGTTGTAAAAGCAAATTTACCAAGTAGAATTTCTTATAAAGTAGGGCAAAAGATAGATTCTAAGGTTATTTTAGATTCTATGGGTGCTGAAAGCTTACTAGGGCGTGGGGATTGTTTATTTACTCCTCCTGGTATGAGTGGTTTAGTGCGTTTGCACGCACCTTTTGCAAGCGAAAATGAAATTGAAAATATAGTAGAGTTTTTAAAAGCTCAACAAGTAGTAGAATATGATGAGAGTTTTTTAAAAGATGATAGTCAAGATGGGGTTTATAAAAGAAGTGAATTTGATGATGGGGATTTAGATGAACTTTATGAAGAAGCAAAGGCTGTGATCTTAGAGGATAGAAAAACTAGTATTTCATATTTACAAAGACGCTTAAAAATAGGCTACAACCGCGCAGCAAATATCATAGAACAGCTTTCGCAAACAGGTGTTTTAAGTGAACCTGATGCAAAAGGGCAAAGAGAAATTTTATAATTAATTTCTTATTGCCTTATTATGATCTTTTAAAGTAGAGGTAAAAATATGCTTATTGGTTTTTTTATCTCTTACAAAATATAAATATTCTGTTTTAGCAGGAAAAATAGCTGCCTTAATAGCTTCAAATGAAACATTACACACAGCTTCTTTTGGTATGCCATTAAATTTATAAGTATTATAAGAACTATTATCTGATCTTATTCTTTGCGGGGTGATTTTTTCATGAGAGTATTTTCCATAATTTAATGTTCCATCCATTTGAAGCTTCATACCTTTTCTTAAGCGATTTTTAATCACAGATGAAACTATAGGCATTTCTTCATTACTCGCTGCTTCTTTTTGTATAATGGACGCTATAATGATATATTCATGCCATTTTTTTTCATTATATTCTCTAAAAATTTTATAAGAAAGTTTTTTAAATTCATTTGTAGAATAAGCCAAAAGATATTTTACTAAAAGCTCTTCTGTGATACCTTTTGGAATTTTATAAGTTTCAGGAAAAAGCATACCTTCTTTAAAAGGACTTTGTTTGTAAAATTCTTGCATTAAGGTTTTAGCGTTTAAATTTAACTTTGGTGCTAATTCTTCAAAGAAAATTTCAGTCGTTTCTCCGGGAATTAAAGTAATGGTTTCAAGCGCTGCCTTAGCGACGGTAAGCTTATGTAAAAATTCAACTCTATTTAACTCTTTTGTACCTACATTTATCCAGCCAGATTGCGGATGGCCCAAAAAATATAAAGTATATTTATCAATGCTGCTCATTTTATAGTTATTTTTATCTAATTGCGTTATAATCTTGCTAACAGAACCTTGTGGTATAAAAACTACAGAGTTTGTTTTTATGGGTAAAAGTAGATAGTAAAAAATGGATAAAAGAAAAATTAAAATCAAATCACAACATATTAAAAAAATTCTTAAATTTTTAGCATTACCTATGATACTTTTCATTGCTTTGTTTATTTACCTCAAAAATGGAATTTATATAGAAAAATTAGAATTTTCTTCTATTAATTTGGAGAAATTATATATTAAATTAGATAAAAAACTCATTTTAAATGCTAAAAAAGTCGTAGTAAATTCTCAAAGTCAAAACACTCAAAATGAAACTAGCGCAAGTAAAGCTGTGCAGCTTATTAAAGATGTAAAATATATTTATTGGTTTTTTCAAGAAATCAATATTGATGAAATGCTTGTCAATAACTATCCTGTGGAGTTAATTTATAAAAATAATCTATTTTTTGTAAATAGCAAAAATCTTTTGGTAAAAGTAAATTTAAAAATTAGTGATAAAAATATACAAGCTAATATTGATAATTTTCTTTTAAAAGATTATAATCTTAGCGTAATTGGCTCCTTACTTATCAATCCTAAGACAAAATTTTATACTTTTAAAGGTAAAATTGATAGTGATTTTTTAAAAAGTGATGTTAAATTCTCACTTAAAAGAGAAGAGGTCGCTTATGAATTAGAAAATATCAGCTCAAATAATATTTCGCAAATTTTTGATGTTTTAGTAGAAAATGGAGTGCATTTACCTTCTAATCTTGCTCTTTGGGTAGGTGGTAAGGTAAAGGCTGATTTTTATTTTATAGAAAAATTAACTGGTTTTGCAGACTTTGGAAAACATAGATATTATTTGAATGATATTAGTGCCAAAGGTTATGTAAATAATTTAAAAGTAATTTTAGATAAAGGTATAGATCCTATTGTAAGTCCTTTTGTTAGACTTGAATTTGCTAAACAAAGACTTGATTTTATTTATGATGAATTGCGTTTTAATAATTATGATTTAGCTCAAAGTCAAATTTATATAGACAATATGTTAAATGAGAAAGCAGGAATTTATATACGCATAAAAAGTGATAATACTAGAGCTGATTATAGAGTGAATAAAATTTTGCGTTTATATGATATAAAATTACCATTTTTGCAAAATAATGGTGTTGTAAAGACTGATTTAGTTTTAAAAATTCCTTTTGAGTATCCTGAGAAAATTACTTATAATGGTAGTTTTAATATTATTAACTCAAATATAAATATAAGTGATTTTAAGATAGTTCAAGCAAATGTTACATTGAAAAAAGATAAGCTAGGTATACAAAATGCAAGTGTGCAAAGTAGCATGATTAATGGTGATTTTAATGCAAGTGTTGATTTGAAGCAGAAAAAAGGTGATTTTAAAACCTTTATAACAAACTTAGAATTACCGCAAGAGAGCTTAAAAATGGAAAATAAATTTCTTGATTTAAACCTTGATTTTGATAAAAATATTAGTTTATACAATAAAGAACTTACCACAACTTTAAATTTTGATCAAGGCATGTCTGTTTATGTTGAAAAGCTTGCAAAATACAAAATTTATTCTAAATTAATGCAAAAGAATAATGTGCATGATGGAGAATTGCTATTAAATACTTTGGATTTTAAAGATTTTGATGTAGATATAAACAATACTACTTTTGAATCATTTTTGCTTTATAAAGATAATAATCCTTATGAGTATGATAGTTTTAGTATAAAAATAAAAGGAGATGATTTTAATTTAACTAGTGTAAGTGGTAGTGTTTTTGCGCAAAAAGAGAATGATGATATTAATATTACTTTAAACAATGTTAATTTATTGATTTCACAAAAAGACACAGAAAATACTCTAGATACTCTTGAAAATATAACTTATAACATTGGTGGTAAAAATATAGATTTAATTTTAAATGATTTTAATAAAACTTTAGACTTTGATCAATTTAATGCTAAAATCAAAAAAAACTATATAAAAGCTTGGGCAAATAGGGATGAATCTAAATTTGATTTTTTACTCAAAGAAAATCAAATGCAAGTTAGAGCTTTAAAAATGGATGATGATTTTTTAAATACTTTTATGCATCAAAATATTTTTGAAAAAGGTGAATTTAATCTTTATGTTGATGGTAATAGCACTGATTTTTTCAAAGGCAAGTTTTTATTTAAAAATACATATTTAAAAGATTTAAAATTTCATCAGCAACTTTTAAGTTTCATCGATACCATACCTAGTTTAATTTTGTTTAAAGCCCCAACTTTTAATGAAAAAGGTTTTAGTGTAGAAAATGCTGGTATAAGTTTTAACCGTAAAAAAGATCTTTTTGAGATAGATGCACTTAATTTTAATGGCGATAGTGCAGATATTTTAGGTCAAGCTAAAATCAATTTAAGAAGTAGTCAAGTTGATGGCTTATTAGAGCTTAGAACGCTAAAATCAGCCAGTTCAGTCATTTCAAAAGTTCCTATTATCAATCAAATCATACTAGGCAAGGATAGGCAAATTAGCACGCAAATTAAATTAAGCGGAACAGTGGAAAATCCTGAGTTTAAAACTCAACTTATTGCACAAAGCTTACAACTTCCTTATCATTTAATTAAAAATATTTTTGAATTACCAGCTAATTTAGTGAAATAAACACAAAAAGGAGTAAAAATGAAAATTACTATCATAGGTGCAGGAAATGTTGGTGTAAGTACTGCTTATGCTTTGATTTTAAGGGAGTTAGTTGATGAGCTTGTATTGATTGATATTAATAAAGACTTGCTTTTTGCTAGAGAATTAGAACTAAGTCAAAGCATAGTTGCTTTTAATTTTGATATTAAAATAACTTGCACGGATGATTATGTGCACTCAAAAAATTCTCAAGTGGTTATTTTTAGTGCGGGAGTAGCTAGAAAAGAAGGTCAAAGCAGAGATGAGCTTTTTGCTATTAATTCTAAAATAATGCTTGAGTGCGCAAAAAATATTAAAAAATTTAACAATGATCCTTTGTTTATCATAGTAAGTAATCCTGTAGATTTTTTACTCAATGCTCTTTATGAAAGTAAAATATTTTCATCAAAAAAAATCATTGCTATGGCGGGTGTTTTAGATAATGCTAGATTTAAATATGAAGTGAGTAAAAAACTAAACATAAAAACTTCTTGTATAGATACTAAACTTATAGGTTTTCACAATGATAGTATGGTTTTGGTAAAATCTCAAAGCAAAGTTCAAAACAAAGCCTTAGGTGAAGTCTTAAATAAGCAAGATATTATTCAAATAGAACAAGAGGTTAAAACAGGTGGTGCTAAAATTATAAAATATTTAAAAACTTCAGCCTATCTAGCTCCTGCTAGTTCTTGTGTGAGGATGATAGAGGCTTTAAGAAGTGGAGAATTTTTACCAATATGTGTGATTTTAGATGGAGAATATGGTATAAAAGAAAAAGCTTTTGGTGTTATGGCAAGGATTAGTCTTGATGGAGTGCTTGAAACTTTAGAGTTAAAATTAGACAATCAAGAACAAATTGCATTAGAAAATTCTCTCATTCAGTATAATTATAAATAATTTTTAGGAGTTTTTTACTCCTAATGTTACTTTGCGTTATATATACCTATTTGTTTTACTTTATATATTAAATAATATTAATTCATGTTATAAATTCGCTATAATAAAAAGTTTGTTTTAAAAATAATTTTTGATAAAAAATCATTAAAAATAATAAATTTTGAAAGGAATATTAATGATAACCCCAGAAAATACACCAGTTTGGGTTGATGAAGCAAGATGTAAAGCTTGTAATATTTGTGTTAGTTATTGCCCGGCTGGAGTTTTAGCAATGAGAGATGAAATCAGTGCAGTTTTAGGACAGATGATAGAAGTGGTTCATCCTGATTCTTGTATAGGCTGTAGTGAATGTGAAAGTCATTGTCCTGATTTTGCAATTTTTGTTGCTAAAAGAGATGAATTTAAATTTGCAAAGCTTACACCTGAAGCTAAAGAAAGAGCACAAGCTATTAAAGAAAATAAATATAAAAAATTAAACGCATAGGAAAAACAATGAGAGAAGTGATATCAACAGGTAATGTTTTAGTAGCAAAAGCTGCGATTGATTGTGGCTGTAAATTTTTTGGTGGTTATCCAATTACCCCAAGTTCTGAAATAGCGCATGAACTAAGCCATATGCTACCAAAAAATGATGGTACTTTTATACAGATGGAGGATGAAATTTCAGGTATTAGCGTGGCTTTGGGTGCTTCTATGAGTGGAGTAAAATCCATGACAGCAAGTAGTGGACCCGGAATTTCTTTAAAAGCTGAGCAAATTGGTTTGGGTTTTATAGCTGAAATTCCACTAGTAATTGTAAATGTTATGAGAGGTGGTCCTTCAACTGGCCTTCCGACAAGGGTTGCACAGGGTGATTTATTTCAAGCAAAAGCTCCAACACACGGAGATTATGCAAGTATAGCTTTAGCTCCTGCTTCATTAGAAGAAGCTTACACTGAAACTATTAGAGCTTTTAATCTAGCTGAAAAATATATGACTCCAGTATTTTTACTTTTAGATGAAACCATAGGACATATGAATGGTAAGGCAAAATTACCTGATTTAGAAGAATTAAAAATCATCAACCGCAAAAAATTCACAGGCGATAAAAAAGATTATAAACCTTATGCAGCAGGTGAAAATGAAGCTGCTACGCTAAATCCTTTCTTTGAAGGTTATCGTTATCATGTCACAGGACTTCATCATGGTGATATAGGCTTTCCAACAGAAGATGGAGCAATAGTAGATAAAAATATCAAAAGATTATTTGGTAAGATCAAAAATAATACCGATGAAATTTGTACTTATGAAGAGTTTATGTGTGATGATGCACAGTTTTTAATCATTGCTTATGGTAGTGTTGCAAGATCTGCTAAAGAAGCTATCTTAAGACTTAGAGAAGAGGGTTTAAAAGTAGGACTTTTTAGACCAATCACGCTTTATCCAGTAGCTGAGAAAAAAATAGCTCAAGTGGTATCTAAATTTGAAAAAGTTATGGTAAGTGAGCTTAATATGGGGCAATATTTAGAAGAAATTCAAAGAGTAAGCAAAAGAGATGATTTTATTAGCTTACACCGTGCAAATGGTCGCCCTATAACCCCAAGTGAAATTATTGCTAAAGTAAAGGAGAATATTTAAAATGGCTTTTAATTACGATGAATATTTAAGAGTAGATAAACTTCCAACACAATGGTGCTGGGGTTGTGGGGATGGTGTTGTTTTAAAAGCTATTATTAGAGCTATTCAAAAACTTGGCTGGAATATGGATGATGTTTGCTTGGTTTCTGGTATAGGTTGTAGTGGTAGAATGAGTTCTTATGTAAATTGCAATACAGTGCATACTACCCATGGTAGAGCTATTGCTTATGCAACAGGGATTAAACTAGCAAACCCTAAAAAACATGTAATCGTAGTAAGCGGGGATGGCGATACTTTAGCAATTGGTGGAAATCATACCATCCATGGATGTAGAAGAAATATAGATTTAACTCATATTTTAATCAATAATTTTATTTATGGTCTTACAAATTCACAAACTTCACCAACTACCCCACAAGGATTTTACACTGTTACAGCTCAAGCGGGTAATATAGACCCAAATTTTGACGCTTGTGAACTTACTAAAGCTGCTGGGGCTTCTTTTGTAGCAAGAACAAATGTTATAGAGGCAAATAAGCTTGAAAATATCATTTTTAAAGCTTTATCTCACAAAGGTTATAGTTTTGTAGATGTATTTTCAAACTGCCATATTAATCTTGGTAGAAAAAACAAAATGGGTGAAGCTGTAAGCATGCTTGATTGGATTAAAAATCGTTGCGTTGAAAAGTCTAAATTTGAACAATTAGATTATGAGCAAAGAGCAGATAAATTCCCTACAGGAATTTTGCATCAAGATGAAAGCAAGGCAGAATATTGCGAAGCTTATGAGGAAGTTAGAAGAGCCTTGAAAGAAAAAAGAATGGTTGATTTAGGAGCATTAAAATGAAATATCAATTAAGATTTTGCGGTGAAGGTGGACAAGGGGTTATCACTGCAGGTGAAATTTTAGCTAAAGCTGCCATTAAAGAAGGACGCAATGCTTTTAAAGCTTCTACTTATACTTCTCAAGTTAGAGGTGGGCCAACTAAGGTTGATATTATCATTGATGAAAATGAAATCTTTTTTCCTTATGCAGTAGAAGGTGAAGTTAGTTTTATGCTTTCAACTGCTGATAAAGGTTATCATAATTTCAAAGATGGTGTTTGTGATGGTGGTGTTATAGTTATAGAACCAAATTTAGTTCATCCAAGTAAAGAAGATTATGCTAGATGGAAAATTTTTGAAATTCCTATCATTACTATAGCTAAAGAAGAAGTAGGGAATGTAGCTACTCAATCAGTTGTTGCTCTAGCTATAGCTGCTTATATGAGCAAATGCATTGATATTGATGCATTAAAACAAACTATGCTTGATATGGTACCTGCAAAAACTAAAGAAGCAAATGCCAAAGCTTTTGATTTAGGTATAGAATACGCTAAAAAAGCACAAGCAGTTTCTTGATTTTTCAAGAAACTCTTCTTATAAAATAATATTTATTAAATTATCGTTATAATATTTTCCATTTTAAGCAAAAAGGTAAAATAATGAAAGAGCTAAATGGCTCGCAAATGATTTGTGAAGCATTAAAAGAAGAAAATGTTAAAGTAGTTTTTGGTTACCCTGGTGGTGCGGCTTTAAATATTTATGATGAAATTTATAGACAAACTCATTTTAAACACATCCTAGTTAGACATGAACAAGCAGCCTTGCATAGTGCTGATGCTTATGCTAGAATGAGTGGTGAGGTTGGTGTGGCAGTAGTTACAAGTGGACCTGGTTTTACTAATACAGTTACAGGTTTAGCCACTGCTTATAGTGATTCTATACCTTTAGTTTTAATTTCAGCTCAAGTTGCAAATTCTTTAATAGGAACAGATGCTTTTCAAGAAATCGATGCTATAGGTATTTCAAGACCTTGTGTAAAGCATAATTATTTAGTAAAAAATATCGAAGAATTACCTAAAATTTTTAAAGAAGCTTTTTATATTGCTACAACAGGTAGAAAAGGGCCTGTGCATATTGATATACCTAAAGATGTTACTGCTGCTATAGGTAAATGGTATTATCCTAAAGAAATTTCTATGAAAACTTACAAACCAACCTATAAAGGAAATATCAAGCAAATTAAAAAATTAGTAAGTTTGATTAAAAATGCTCAAAAACCTTTATTTTACCTAGGTGGAGGTTGTATAGCTTCTAATGCTAGTGATGAATTAAGAGAATTGATTCATTTTTGTCAAATTCCTGCAGTTGAAACTTTGATGGCTTTAGGGACTTTAAGAAGTGATGATGAGCTTAATTTAAAAATGGCAGGTATGCATGGGAGTTATTGTGCAAATATTGCTTTAAGTGAGTGTGATTTGCTCATTGCTGTGGGTGCTAGATTTGATGATAGGATTACTGGTAAAACAAGTGAGTTTGCCAAGGGTGCAAAAATCGTTCATATTGATATAGATCCAAGTTCTATTTCTAAAATTATCGAAGCGCATTTTCCTATAGTTGGGGATATTAAAAGTGTTATTTTAGATACCTTAGAAGAATTAAAAAAAGAAAGTTTTGACAATACAAAATACCAAGAATGGTTTAAAACTTTACAAAGATACCAGCAATTATATCCTTTAATCTATGAAGATAGTGATGAAGTTTTAAAACCTCAATGGGTTATAGAAGAATGTGCTAGATTGGCTCCGGATGCAAGGATAATTACTGATGTAGGACAACATCAAATGTGGGTAGCGCAATTTTATCCTTTTAATTATGCAAGACAACTTGCAACAAGCGGTGGACAAGGAACTATGGGGTATTCTTTACCGGCTGCACTTGGAGCTAAATTAGCTGTGGGTGAAGAAGTGGTAATAAATTTTGTAGGCGATGGTTCTTTTTTAATGAATATCCAAGAGCTAATGACAGCAAGTGCCTATGGAATCAAAGTGATTAATATCATTTTAAATAATTCTTTTTTAGGTATGGTAAGACAATGGCAAAGTATGTTTTATAAAGAAAGATTTTCTAATACAGATTTAACAAGTCAACCTGATTTTGTTACTATTGCTAAAGGTTTTCATTGTGAGGGTTATAATGTCTTTAATAAAGAAGAATTTCAAAAAGCTTTTAAAGCAGCCTTAGAATCTAAAAAAACTTGTGTTTTAAATGTAGCTATAGATCGTTATGAAGATGTATTACCTATGGTGCCTGCAGGTGGAGCAATCTATAATATGATTTTACCTAGCTATAAAAACAAGGATAAAAAATGAAAAGAAGAGTAATTTCTGTCATTGTATTAAATGAGCATGGGGTATTATCACGCGTTGTTGGGCTTTTTTCAGGACGCGGTTATAATATAGAATCTCTTACAGTTGCACCACTTGATGATAAAGAATTCTCAAGGATCAATATCGTTACTCTAGGCGATGAAAAAGTTTTTGAGCAAATTATTAAACAACTACATAAACTCATACCTACTTATAAGGTGATTGATTCTAGTGATTTTATAGAAAAAGAAACAGCTTTGGTAAAGATTGCTTTAAATGAAAATTTTGCGGGCTTAGATGCTATATTAAAAGCTTATAATGGCAGTGTAACTTATAGTGATGATGAGTTTATTATAGTAATGGCAAGTGATAATGCAAAAAATATCGATAACTTTTTAAAAACCATGAAAAAGTATAATCCTATTAGTGTAGTTAGAAGTGGTTCTATTTTAATGGAGGTAAAATGAAAATTAGTGAAATTGCTAAATTTTTAGGCATAGAATATTGTGGAGATGATATAGAAATTACAGCTTTAAATTCATTAAATAATGCAAGTTTTACTGAACTTAGTTATTGTGATGGAGAAAAAAACTCTAAAAAAATTGCAAGTAGTGGAGCTGGGGCTATATTAGTCTCAAAAGAATTTGAAAATTTAGTTTCAAAAGATTGCATTAAGCTAGTCGTTGATAATCCACATTTATCTTTTGCGCTTTTAAGTAAACTTTTTGCCAAACCTTTAATCTCTAGTGAAAAGAAAAATTCTAAAATTGCTAAAAGTGCCAAGATTATGCCAAATGTTTATATAGGCGAAAATGTCCAAATAGCTGATCATGTGGTGATAATGGCAGGTGCTTATATAGGTGATAATGTAAGTATAGGTGAATATACTATAATCCATCCAAATGTTGTGATTTATAATGATACTAAAATAGGTAAAAAATGTCATTTACTGGCAAATTGTGTTATAGGTAGTGATGGTTTTGGTTATGCGCATACAAAAAATGGCGAGCATTATAAGATTTATCATAATGGGAATGTTATTTTAGAAGATTTTGTGGAAGTTGGAGCTTGCACGACTATCGATAGAGCGGTTTTTGAAAGCACTATCATAAAGCAAGGCACAAAGATTGATAATCTTGTTCAAGTAGGGCATAATTGTGAAGTAGGGGAGAATTGTCTTATAGTGGCTCAAAGTGGAATTTCAGGCTCAAGTATTTTAGGTAAAAATGTTACTATGGGTGGACAAAGTGCTACAAGCGGACATTTAGAAATAGGAGATTTTGCTACCATAGCCGCAAGAGGTGGGGTCACTAAAAATTTAGAAGGTGCTAGGGTTTATGGTGGTTTTCCTATTATGCTTCAAAAAGATTGGTTGAAATTTCAAGCAAAAATTATCACAGCTTTTAGGGATAAACATGAGTAAAAAAATATTTAAAACTATAGAATTACATGGCAGTAAAAGCGGAGAAATAAGTCTTTGTAATCTTTCTAATCCTTATGGTATAGGAAGTAATGATGTTTTAAGTATAGGTGTGGCTTTAAAAAAAGAAAATGGAATAGATTGGAAAATTCATGTTCCTTATGAAAATTTAAAAGATCTTATTCTAGCACTTCAAGAAATAGAAAAAAGTAAAGCCTAGTTTAAAAACTAGGCGTATTTAAATCCCGTTTTCTTCCTGCACTTATAATTAAAACAAAATTAAGTACAATCAAAATATACACAAAAGTCGGTATAGGAAAAGCATCACCATTTGCATAAGAATGAAGTCCAGAAAGGTAAAAATTTACTCCAAAATAAGTCATTAATATGGTATAAAAGGCTAAAACACTAGCACTTGCAAAAACAAAAATAAAATAAGTTTTAAAAATAAATCTTAAGTGCAATACCATAGTATAAACTACAATGGAAATCAAAGCCCAAGTTTCTTTTGGATCCCAACCCCAATATCTTCCCCAGCTTTCATTAGCCCAAACTCCGCCTAAAAAATTTCCTATTGTGAGCATTGCAAGTCCTATTATCATAGACATTTCATTAACACAGTGTAGTTTGATGATGTTTAAATCTATATTTTTATTTTTACCCCTTAAAGCAAAAAGAATTAAACTCAAAATTCCTATAATAAAACAAAGTGCCAAAAATCCATAGCTTGCTGTTATAATTGAAACATGAATGTTAAGCCAATATGATTTTAAAACAGGTACTAAATTTCCAATTTGAGGATCCATAAAGCCAAGATGAGCTACAAAAAGTGAAATACCTGCTAAAAAACTAGCCCCACATAAAGCCAAGAGTGATTTTCTAAAAAATATCACAGCACTTATCGCACAAGCAAAAGCGATATAAATCATACTTTCATAAGCGTTACTCCAAGGAGCATGCCCACCTACATACCAACGAATGATTAAAGCTAGTGCATGTATGATTACACACATGCTTAAAATGATGTAAAAAAATCTATATACAAAGGCAGATAAAGCAATATTTTTTAATATAGTATAAAAACTTAAAAAGAAAAACACTAACGCAAAGCTAATATAAACAAAAGTTAGATTATCAAAGATATTATAATGATTAAGTAGTATTTCAAGATTTAATCTTTCTTTTGGCGGTAAAACACTGCTTCCATAGTGATTTTGAAAATCTTTTAAAGATTGTAAAATTTCATTTGCATCTTGCCATTGATTATTTTCAATACCATTGCGAACTTGTAAAAAATAGCTAACTAAAAGCATTTGCAAACGCTCAACATCTTCTTTTGCAAAGGGTAAAATTTGCACTGGTGAGTACCATTTTAAACTTTGCTCATTAATATCAGGAAAAATAGTCAAAACTTGACCGCTATAAATATAATATGCATGATTTATTTTTTCATCTAAGGCTAGCAAATCTTTATCAAAGCTAGTTCTTAATGAAGGCTTTTTGCGGTTAGCTTCTTCAATATAATTGCTAAGCTTATATACTCCATTATCAAACACATCATCAAATGCTATGTATTTTTCATTTATATCTGCGCCTATTAATTCTCTTAGCTTGCTTGTTTTGGTAGCTATCATTTTGATTTTTCTAAATTCTTTAGGATAAATCATCATTGCTAGAAAAATTTGATCATAGTGAAGATTTAAAAATTTTTCTTTTTGAGTGATTTTATAAACAAATTCCATTGCTAAAGTATCTAAAGGTTTGATTCTACCATTATGATCTTGCACAAGTAATTTTGCAAAATTTAAAGAATGCTCATAGGAATTCTTTTGTAAATTTGAGAGTAAATTTAAAATTTCATTTTTATTTTCTTGTGCAAAAAGCGGAGTTTGTAAATTTGCAAAAAGCAAAATAAGCAATATAAAACTTTGGCCTTTTTTTAAATAAACACTTAAACGATGAAATCTTGAGTTTTTATCAAATAAAACCCATAAAAATCCTAAAATCAATAAAGTATAACCTATATAAGTAGGGATTTTACCAGGATCTTTATTAACTGAAAGTATAGTGCCTTGCTCATCTTGATCATAAGAGCTTTGAAAAAATCTATATCCACCATAATCAAGAACATTATTCATAAAAATATCATAATCTAAGTTAATATTATTTTGCTCATCTATGATTTGAATTTTTGAAGTGTAAGAAGATGGACTCATAGAGCCTAAATAACGCTCTAGTATAAAATCTTTTAAGTGTAATGCAAAAGGAAGCTTAATTTCTCTTGGTCCCCAATTGATAGTAAAATCTTTTCCTTGTAAGTTAAAATGCACTGCTTGTTTGTTTGTAAAATTTGGATTTAAGATTATTTGTGTATTTGCTTTTTGATAAGTAATATTTAATTTTAAGCTAGCAGGTGTGATAGAATCTTTTTGTGGAGTATATTTGATAGAGCTTATGATTAATTTTTCGCCATTTAGGTCTATAGTTTTTTCAAAATGCTTTTGAGTTAGCGGGGTAAAGCTAATAGGAAATTCAAAACTAGCATTAGTATCAAAATCAGTAATTTTTATAAATTCTTCTCTAGTAACTATGGTGCTAGAGCTTTGATTTTCTCTTATATGCATTCCACCTTCTAAGCCAAAATATCTAGTAAGTCCAGCACCGATTAAAATCACTATAAAAGATAAATGTAAAAGTAAGATAGAGTATTTTTTCTTTTGAAAAAGCTTATTATAAAATATCACTCCGATTAAATTTAAACCTAGTAATAAATGCAACATATCAAACCAAGCATTATTATAAATCAAAGCTTTAGCTGTGCTAATACCAAAATCATTTTCTATGAAAGTTGCTACAGCGCAAGCTATAGCATATATGCTCATTAGTAAAAAACTCATTGCAAAAGAAAAAAAATACTGCATTTTTAACCTTTAAATATTATTTTCTTTATAAAAATGTATAAGTTTTTGTGCTATGGTTGCTTCGTCTAAATTTTGATTTTCTTTTTGGTTTAAAAACTCCATTGTAGCGCTTAATCTTTTTGCACTAATAAAACCAGGATAATTTAGCAAAGTTTGGCTGTTTTTGTTTAAAATTACAATAGTAGGGGTGGCTACTATATTATAGATACTAGAAAGTTCAGCTGTACTTAAATCACTTTTATGGTTTTTATAAAATGTATGAATTTTTTTATAGCTTATATTTATATAATAAGAGCTGTATTTTTCTTTTATAAGTTCTTGTATTTTTTTATCATTCTTAATTTCTTCTTTTAATTTATCACAATATAAGCAGTGATTTGCACTGAAAATGATTAAAATGTTTTTATCATCACTTTTTATATTTGCATTATCTTTAAATAAATGAGCTATTTCTTCATAAGATTTTTTATCTAAATCATTTGCTTTTTGCAAATTTTCTTTAGAAAATTGTGTGCCACTTGAGATTAAATTAGAATCAAGTTTTTCTTCATTAGAACAAGCTATAAAAAAAATACTTAAAAAACCAAGTGTGAGTATTATTTTAAACATTTAAAATCCTTGAAAAAGTTAGGAAAAGTCCTTATTCGCTATTATAGCGAATAAGGTTATAAGATAGTGTTAAAGAAAGTATAAAGCATTAAAAATAAAAATACCAAACCAGTGATTAGCATTGCAAATCCTGCAAGTTTAGCTAGCCATTGATATGCTTTGAAGTTACTTTTATTTTCATATAAAGTGCTTAATTTTCCACTTTCTTTTAAGCGTTTATACCATACGCTTCTTTCTTGTTTAATCTCTTCTTCACTAATACTTCCTGAAAAAATCACCATATCCATAGGGAAGCGATCTGCTCTAAAATGTGTATTAAAGAAGTGAATTGCAAAAATAAATCCTGTAGCAAGTAAAGCTTCATCAGAGTGAAGTAGGGTTGCTAAGTTGATTGCTTCACCTGGTAAAAATTTACCAAAGAAAGCAGGAAACCATAAAATAAGACCTGAAATACCAATGATAAACATACCCCAAAATACTGCTAAATAATCAAATTTTTCCCAATAAGTCCAGCGGTCAAATTGCGGTCTTGGTCCAAAACCAAAAAACCATTTAAAATGATCTTTCATATCTTTAAAATCTTGCCAATTTGGCATTAAAGAATCAGGACCAAAAGTAGCTTTTAAAACTTTCATAAAGCTTATTTTACCAGTTATTGGATCTCTTGCTACATCACGGCGTTTCCAATTTACAATGATGATTTCTCCAATGTGAGAGAAAAATACTGCAAACATTACTATGGCTGAAATATGATGTATGGTTGCTGCGTTAATGATATCTCCACCCATTAAATCAATCATAGGTTTAGCCCACGCTGAATCATAGAATTTTTGTGGTAAGCCTGAGAATGCAAGACCCAAAAAGCTAGCTGCCATAAAGAAATGCTGAATTCTATGGAAAGTACTAAATCTTCTTACTCTTACTTTATCTTCATGTGCTGCCTTTCTTGCTTCTTTCCATTCTTTAGGATATTTTATACGCATAGCAATTAAACGCAAGCACCAAAGTATAGTATGAGCTCCAAAGAAAACAAACACAGAAATCACTAAAATAGTCATGAATATATAAGCACCATGTAATCCAGGATATTTTTCGCCATCGCTATGATCAGCATGCGCCATCCAATTTACGAAATTTTCATTTGCATTTGGGTGGCATGATTTGCAAGTTTGAACACGGTTAATCGGCGAGAGAGTTGAGCTTCTTTCGCTTGATTTTAATATATTGTGTTTACCATGACAATCAGAACAAGTAGCAACACTTGGAGTTTCACCTGGCGTACTTAATACCATACCCTTACCATGGAAAGTCATATGAAAAGTTGTGCTTTTTTGTTTATGGCATTGTGCGCACTTTTGATCGACTAATTGTTTTTGTGAATAAATTCCTGAATGTTTTGGAGTGATATGAACAGAGTGACAAGTCGCACAAGATGGTTTTTCTTTTTTCTTTTGTGTATCTTGAGTAGGTAAGAACTCTTGCACCCCATGAGCGCTTTTTGCCAAAGCATTGCTTGCTTTTTCATGGCAAGTTGCACATTTTTGATTGATTAAGTTTTTACTTGCTGCAATATCAGCTCTAATGCCTTTGCCTTTTTGAGCATGACAATCACGACAAGATGGGGTGTTGCTAAATTTAAATCTTGAGTGGATAGTATCTTTAAACTCGATAACTTCCTTAGCTTTTTCCCATTTAACTGTGTCTATTTTTTCAACTTTTCTACCTGAGGTTACCCATGATTCAATGCCATCAAGCATTACAACAGAGTTCTTATAACCAAGTTCTATAGCAACTGCAGCAGCTTGAGAAGCTTCAAATCTAAAACGATTTAAACCATAAAATACTAAATTTGCATTTTTATCATTAGGTAATAAATTTTGCCAATTTTCCACATAGGTTGATATGGAATTAGGTATATAGCCATTAGTTTGTCTATCTTGCTCTGAATTGACATCAAAAAAATAAGTATTATTTTGATCTAGCATTTCTTGGGCTTGTGCTAAACTAATGCTTTTTACACCTTCTATTGATCCTATTTCTCCATTAGCTTCAGCAAAAATAAATCCTGATGGCGTAAAAAGAGTAAAAAGGACAATAAAAAGTCGAGTGATTAAATTTTTCAAGACTAGCTCCTTATTTTAAGGAAGAATTCTTCATTCTTCCTTTGTTTTATTTACCATTTAGGATATTTTGTGCTTCTTGGATATAAATTAAAGCTTCTTCTATGATTTTCTTAGAATAAGCAGGTCCATGAATACCCCAAGAACCATCTTTTTCTAGTCTATCAGCTATGGCTTGAGCTTGATTAGTTAGGCTTAGTACTTTTGATTTTTGCTCTACTGAAAGTTTTGTTTTTTCAGCAAAAGTTTTATCAATATTTGCTATACCTTTTCTAATTTTCTCATAACCTTCTTTAACAGGATTTTGCCACTCCATTACTTTATCATAAATCATTTCTTGATTGCTAAAGTGAAGTTTTTCAGGCAAGGTTGATTGCACAGGACTATGACAACCACTTGCACCAGGACCCATTAGATTAATATCACTAAAACTAGTTCTACCACAACTCCACATTAAATCAAGGAAAAATCTACCTTCATCATCTCTAGCTATAGTCCAACCACCAACTTTAGGCGATCTTTCTTTGCCTTCTGGTGGATTAAGTGTTTTTGCTGTTTTATCTACTTTGATATTCCAAATATGCGAAGCTCTAACATTATCAAATCCACCTTTATCAGGGTTTTGAACCGCTCCAAAGTTTTCACAACTCATCATATTTGGCATGTGACAAGCTGTACAACTATCTTTTGCATGAATTCCGCCTTTTTTGAAAAAGCTTGCTTGGGTTTCATGGCAATCTTTACAAGTTTTTTTAAGTTTTGTTTTAGTATAACCGCTTTTCCAATCATTAAAAGTTACTTCATGTGGATCATGACAAGTATTACATCTCATACCTTTATCATAGTGTGCTGAAGAATACATTTGAGCACCTTCTGTTCCACACGCAGGACAACTTGATTTAAAATATGCGTTGAAAGGTTTTCTAGGATTGATTTTAGCATCGGTTTCATTGTATGAAAATCTTTGATGACATCTTTCACAATTTGATGGCATACCCGCACCTCTTGCTCCATAAAGATGCGCTCCAGCCCCATGGCATTCCTCACAAGTAATACCTTTTGAGATGGTATGTTTTTGAAGTTCTTTTGGGTTACCTAGTGCTTTATAAAATTCTTCTTTGCTTTTAAAATCAAATTTAAAAGTATGACAGGTTTCACAATATGCAGTAGCAGGTTGGAAAACCGCTTTTTCTTTATAAGTTGCAGCATAAGAGTTTGTTCCCCATACTTGAGAGCCATTTCCTCCAAAATCTTCCATTTTAGTAGGAAAACCAGGTGCAAAAGCAGCTATTTTTTGTGCCATTTCAGGGGTTAAAAATTCACTCCAAAGTCTTGAGAATTGATTACCTCCAGCAGTTAATTTACCACTTAAATCACTCAAATTTCCATCTTCAACATGGTAAGTTCCGCGCACAAGCCATCTATCTATAAAACCATATTTTGTTCTTGGTGTTCCAATGAGAGCATAAACATCATTTGGATAAATTCCATCAGGTAAAATAGTAGCTTGAGAATTATACATAGGTTTTTTCAAACCTTCAGCTCCACCAACTTCTTCCATTTCATGCGGAAAACGCACGGTTTTTGCATGGCGAGAGCGTTCCCAAGAAGCATATTGAGCAGGGTGACATTCGCCACATTTTTTTGGACCTACAAATTTATTTGGAAAATCCAAGAAAGATTCATAAGGCAAACGATAGGTAATAGAGGCTTGTTTTAAATCGTGCTCAGCAGCAAATTTAGCTCCATTTTGATTTAAAACCCAGTTTTCCGTTCTATCACTATGGGTAAATTTACCTACCAAACGCCCTTCTTTTTCGTATTTAAAAATAGGGTGGTGTTTGTAAAGATAGTCAAAAAATGCATCTTCTTGAGCTACATATCCATCAAGGGTTCTAGGCTCTGAAGAAGCAAAAGCTTGTGAACTCAAACTTATGCCTAAAGCTAGGCAGGCATAGGTGGCAACCTTAGCTAATTTGTGTTTCATAACTTCCCTTTCATGTAGTTTGTTAAAAGATAAAAAAACTCTTATTTATTATCTATTAACTATTAAAGTATAATTGTGACTATTTTTTAATAAAAAATAACTTAAATTTGTATTTAAATTAATATTTTATTAATA
>NZ_NFOE01000007.1 GCF_002179635.1 Campylobacter jejuni
TCGCATCCTAAAGAATACCTACATACCCAAGAAAGTGAAAACGATAGAAAAGAGGGTTTGTTTATTACTGCTTATGGTGGTAATGGTAAGGTTGAAACGAATATGTGTTGGGATATTTTTAGAAAAACCTTTCAAAGAGATATAGAATTAGTTAAAAAAATCAACATTACCACCTACAATGCCACAGAAGGTGGAGCTAGGATAGAAGGTGCATTAGAAATCACTTTTTCTACAATTTGTAAAGAATTCCTAAAAAAGACAAAACCTCATTTTGCTTTTCCGATAAAAAATCAAAAAAAACTAGAAAAATGTATCACAAAAACACATTTTACCATAGATAAACAATTAAGTATTTTATCAAAATACCTACAACAAGGAAAAAATCTTTTATCTCAAATTGATAAAACTTTCGAAAATAAATCAAACAAAAACATCCTTTCTCTCATTAAAAAAATAGATTCTTTTAAAATAAAAGTTTATAAAAATCCTTTTATTAAAAGTGAGTTATTTGAACCTTTGTTTTTTCATCTTGAGAGTAATCTAGCTATTATTTATGTCAAACCAATCAACACAGAAGAAGAAAAAGCTTTAAAAAATATAGAATGGCTAAAAGTAAATAAAGAATGGCTTGAAAATTTTATTAGTTTTTTAACTATACAAAATGAAGCGATAAAAAAAGTTAATTTTAAAGCCCTTTAAAAGGGCTTTAACTATTGTAAAAGTTTTAATACATTTTGTTGCACGGCATTTGCTTGGCTCATAGCATAAGAACCACTTTGAGCTAAAATGTTATATTTAGAAAAATTCGCACTCTCAGCCGCAAAGTCAACATCTCTTATAGTAGATTCAGCTGATTTAATATTTACTTGAGTTACGCTAATGTTATTAATAGTAGCTGTGATTTGATTTTGCACTGCACCAATATCTGCTCTAATATTATCAAGAGTTGTAATAGCACTATCTGCTAGATCCATTACAGCCATAGCCCCTCTAAGAGTGGTTACACCAGCGCTTTTTGGAGTTGAGATATTATCAGCTGTACTCATAGCATTAAAGCCCATAGCCGAAGCTATATCAGCTGAAATTTGTCCTTTAACATCTTCTAAATTTGCGGTTACTTCAGCCATATTTCCATTAGTTCCAAGTCCAGCTTGAGATATACCAGTGCCTGAAATCAATATATCTCTACCATCATTTTTAACCAAAGAAAGTCTTCCATAATTTTCTTCTGCTACTTGAGCATCTAAAGCTCCCATAGAACCACTAAGTTTAATCCCTCTACCATCGGCTGAATTTAAAATGAGTTTTCCATCCACCACAGAAGCCTCAACCCCTGTTGTGTCTTTTTTAGAATTTATAGCAGCAACCAAAGCACCATTTTTATCTCCAGCTTCATAAGTAACCTTACCTATAACAACACCATTAATAGAAAAATTTGATCCTGTAGAACCAGCTGTTAAAGGACCGCTTGATATAGTTTGCACTACAGCAGTTGCCCTAACACCTGTTTTATCTGCTACCTTATTTATCTCATCAGCTAAAGCTCCAAGTCCTGTTCCAACACTATATGAAATAGGAACACTTTGAAATTTATAATCATTTACACCATCATATGATTTTAAAACTAAATTTGCCGTGCTTGAGGCTGTTACTCTGCTTCCTGTTTCAAAACGTGTGTGACCGATTTTGCTCGATTGAGTTGGTCCTATAGTTGCATGCACTGTTTGGTTTGACTGAGCGCCGATTTGAAATTCTTGATTAACAAAATTTCCACTTAGCAATTGTTTACCATTAAATGAAGTAGTATTTGCTATATTATCAAGCTCTTCCATCAAACGATTGATTTCATTTTGTATCATGGTTCTAGTTTTTGCTGTTTGACCATCTTGAGCAGCTTGAGTAGCTTTAACTTTAATAGTATCAAGTATTTTTAATTGCTCATCCATAG
>NZ_NFOE01000111.1 GCF_002179635.1 Campylobacter jejuni
TTTAAATTTAGAGTTTTTATTTTTAATATTTATGTTGATTAATCATAATATGATTAGATATGAGTATTTGTTAATATACTCATTATTACACTAGGATAAATCCTAGTGTGTATAACTATATTCCACTTACTATACATGAATTCATAGTTTTATAATTATCACTGACTATGCAGATTTTTCCTTTTTGCATAGGTGCAGTTTCATCGATATCATTTTTATCTTCTTCCTCTTCTTCATTTATAGCTTTATTACCTATAGAATTAAAAGTAGAACTTTGCTCAAAAACCAAAGAATCATCTGGTTTATTATCAATTGGTGGTTCTACTGGATCAATAGGCTTATCAGGTATTTCTATTTCACCACCACCATTATCTCCATTATTTTTTATAGAATCTAAGATAGGAATACTAACATTACTAACCTTATCAAAGTTTCCATTGAGCGTAAAATACTCATATTGGTTTGCTTTAGCTTTTAATGATTCAAACTCATCTATAGAAATATCACTTTTGTTTTTATCAAATTGTGCTAAAAACATAAGTTTTTCTATTCTAGAAGATATATTGCTCAACTCTTTATGAAGCCTATTTAGTGAATCTTCGCTTAAATTTTTATTGCTATTGATTGTGGATACTATTATGTTATACATAGTTGCGAGTTCATCGATTTGTTTTTGATAATTTGTTTTGTTGTATTTATCTTTTAAATCATTAATATTATCCACTTTGCCTTGCAAATCCTTAATAAAATCTATCAACTTGTCTTTATTTGCTATAGTGATGTCATAATGCTTTTTAGCATCTTGTTTTAAACTGTTAAATTTTTCTTGCACCCCTTCTTTAAACTTAGAATCAATCTTGTTATTTTGCGAGTATGCAAGCAAAAAATCCATACTTTGCATTAATTTTTCAGCTTCGCTTGTTTTATCACCATATCTATCATCTAACAAAAACTCTGCTATAAACTGCACCTTCGATTTTCTATCTGTTAAATTCCCATATGCTTCTAAAAGCTTTTTTAAATCACTATTTGCATTAATGATTAAGTATTTTTTTAAATCTGAAATGATTTCATCTTTAATGATATCTTCATACAAATCCTCATTATCTAAAAACACATCGTTATCAAGATCAACCCTAGATACCTCACTAGGTTTTGTAGGGTCTGTTATAGTCGGGATTTTTGATGTAAATTCATTGTATTTATCATTATTTGTATAACTGACTTCACTTGCTCCGCTAGTTGAAAAACCACTAAAGTCATTAGTATGATGATATACTATATTAGAATTATTTATTCCAACTTTATTAGCTATAAATAAGTCTGTATATACGGTCTTATTTTGATAAGACTTAGCATTTATAGAAGACCCTTCTTTAAAATATAGTGAAACATTCTTTATGGAGCCACCACTATTTGAACATCCCCAAGAATTAGCACCATTACATCCTAAAAATCCACCAGCGTATACAGAATCCGTAGATTTTACATCAATATTTATCTTACCTTCTAAAGCTATGTTTTCTAAATTTGCACTATAGTTTTTTCCTGCGAAACCACCTACATAAGCTACACCTTGTTGTTTTTTATTATCCACTTTTATGCTTTCTAAATTCTTGATGTAAATATTACTAAGCTTTGCATTTTTACTTGCGACTTCACCTATAAATCCACCTACGTTAGCAAAAGCTCCACTAGAAGTTACTTCTATATTTTTTACATCTTCCATTTTTATATCTCTGATGTAATTACCACTATATAACTGCCCAGTAAATCCTCCAACAAAAGCTGGCAAATTTGGATTACCTTTTGCGATAATATTATCTATATTTTTAATAGATATTTTTTCAAAATTTCCTCTTGCATTGCCTGCGAAACCACCTAAGTTTACAGAGCTTTGTCCTTTTTCAGCTCTTATATTTTTAATAGCATCTACACTAATATCTGAAAAATTACCTCCGGCAAGTCCTGCAAAACCACCTATGAAAAATAAACCCTTATCTCTACCTATTGAAGTAATATCAGAGATATTTTTTAGTTCTATTTGTGAGATAGTATTGTTTTCGGTTTTTCCAAAAACACCACCTACGTAATCAACGTTTTTAGTATTTATGCTATTATTACCATAATCAACTCTAAAGTCTTTAATGGTAGAATCTTTCACATATCCAAAAATCCCAACATAAGTGTGTTTTTCATAATGCCTATTTGGATCTGCAGTAAAATCAATCTTAATATTTTTTAGACTAAAACCTTGTCCATCGAAATTTTTATTAAAAACTTTTTCATTATCATAACCAATTATCATATTTGTACATTGTCCATCAATACAATAATTAGCATAGTTTTCACCTTTAAAATCTATATCATTAGTAAGTCTATATCCATTAGCAGTCTCTCTAAAGCCTTTTTTATTATCATTCCAACCTTTAGCAAAATACCACCAATCTCGCACAGAACCTATATCAACATAGTTTTTATAACTTTTATTTAAATTGCTAATATTATCAAACTCATTATATTTTCTTTCAGGATTAAAATAATACCCCGTAGCACTTAAATACAAATCCCCCTTATTTGCATGTGATGTTTCTACACTAGGTGTTTTTATAGTTGAAATATCTGCATAAATTTCATTTGCATCAAGGTGAATTTTATTTCCGGCTTTAATTTGATTTAATGTTCCTTTATCGGCCTCTGCCTTGAGTATGATTTTATTACCTTGTAAGATTAAGTTTTCTTTAACATCAATATTACCCATATTAACCACATTGCCAAGTTTATCGCCTTTAAATACCGGAGAAAAATTTGATCCCATTTTAAAGAAATTCTCATAATCTGTGTTATTTAATGTACTAGTTGAAGCCACGAAGCGATTAGCATTGATAATTCCCCCTGTTTTAGTAATGATTATTCCATTAGGATTAATTAAAAAGACATTATTACCACTTGCATTTAATATACCTTCTATCATAGATTTACTAGCACCATGAGCAATGTTTAGGTAGTTTTGTTGGCCTTTGAAATTATTATTTCCAAAGTTTACACTTTCACCTTTACCTATACTAAAACCACCACCCCATTGTATGACTGAGTTTTGTCCTTTACCCATAATATCCATGTTATTACCATTAGTATT
>NZ_NFOE01000080.1 GCF_002179635.1 Campylobacter jejuni
TAAGTGGTCAAGTAGGTTTTAAATATAAATTCTAAAAATTTTAAGAACTCCTTAGATGCTAGAGTAAAAACTCTAGCATTTTAAAAATGAAATATTAATTCGATCATATAAATTGCATTTTTAAGAGTAAAATTGCTAAAATACTGCTTCTAATTTTAACTAAGGAAAAATTTTGAGAGTTTTGTTAGTTTTATTTTTATTAAGTTTAACTCTTTTTGGTGCTGAAGCAACCATACCAACTGTAAATTTAAGCCTTAGTGCCCCAAATAGTCCTCAACAACTTGTAACAACCTTAAACATAGTTATAGTTTTAACTATACTAGCTCTTGCCCCTACTATTATTTTTGTAATGACTTCATTTTTAAGACTTGTCGTAGTATTTTCTTTTTTAAGAACAGCTCTTGGCACCCAAACTATGCCACCAAATACCATACTAATAACTTTGGCTTTAATTTTAACTTTTTTTATTATGGAGCCTGTGGCTACAAAATCATACAATGAAGGTATAAAACCATACATTGCTGAGCAAATAGGCTATGAAGAAGCTTTTGCTAAAGGTGTTAAACCTTTTAAAGATTTTATGCTTAAAAACACTAGAGAAAAAGACTTAGCACTTTTTTATAGGATTAGAAATTTAGAAAATCCAAAGACCATAGATGATGTACCTTTAACAGTTTTAGTGCCAGCCTTTATGATAAGCGAGCTTAAAACTGCTTTTGAAATAGGCTTTTTACTTTTCTTGCCATTTTTAGTTATTGATATGGTGGTAAGTTCTGTATTAATGTCTATGGGTATGATGATGCTACCTCCTGTTATGATTTCTATGCCTTTTAAATTACTTATTTTTGTACTAGTAGATGGATGGAATTTGCTCATACAAAATTTAGTCAAAAGTTTTTTAACTTAGTATTTTAGAGTAAGATATGTATGTTTTTTCCTCTTTATTTAGTATATTTTGCTTACTTTTTGGTGGATATTTTGCCAAAAAAATCAAAATTTTAAAACAAAAACAAGCGCGTGCTTTTTTAGATTTTGCTATTATTTTTGCCTTGCCTTGCTTGATTTTTGAGCGTGCTTATCATTTAAATTTTGATTTTTCTTTGATTGCTATTATATTGCTTGGTTTGGGTTGTGCTATTTTTTCAGCATTATGTTGTGTGTTTTTAGCTCTTTGCTTTAAATTTAGTAAAAGTACTCTTGTAAGTATTTTTTTACTTTCTAGCTTTGGAAATACTTTATTTGTAGGTATACCTATTATTAGTGGAATTTATCAAGATCCTCATTTTCTGGGTGAGATTATCCTTTATGATGCACTTGCTACTTCTTTACCTGTAGCTTTGCTTGCTCCTTTTATCATCTCTTTAGCTAGCGAGCAAAAGGTAAGTTTTTTACAAAATCTTAAAAAAGTTTTTACTTTTCCACCTTTTGTTGCTTTGATTTTAGGACTTTGTTTTAAGCTTACCGCACTTCCTGATTTTATCTTTGAACCTTTGCGTATGCTTGGAGCTAGTGCCACACCTATAGCGCTTTTTGCCATAGGTTTAAATTTAGGCTTTTTAAGTATAAAAACTTCTTATAAAGCAACTATAATAGTCATTTTTGGAAAAATGATACTCACACCTTTAATATTTTTAGCACTTTTAAAGCTTTTAAATTTCAAATTAAATCCTAGCTCTATCATCGCTTTACTTGAATCAGCTATGCCTACTATGACAATGGTTGCAGCAATGATCATGAAAGCAAAACTTGATACAAATTTAGCGGTTAGTTCTGTGGCTTTTGGTATAGTTTTTGCCTTTATTTCTTTACCTATTTGGGTATATTTTTTAAGCTAAGGATATAAATGGCATTTGCTATATTTGGAAAATACCTTTATGATGATCTTGCCTTCACTCTTAAAGCCCATACTCAAAAAGAAAGTAAAAAAGCTTTTAAAATCATAGAAAAATATAAAAATCGATATTATTTTTTAGGTTATATTCAATATGAATTTTATAAATATCTAGAAGATAAAAATTATAAAAGCAAAGAGCCTTTTTTGTATTTTTTTGCTTTTAAATCAAAAAAAATCTTTATAAGTGAAGAAAAAAATTTAGACTTTTATCCATGTTTTTCATCCAATTTAAATCAAGAAAAGTATTTTGAAAATTTTGATAAAGTCAAAGAAGCTATAGCTAAAGGTCAAAGTTATCAAGTTAATCTTACTCAAGAATTACATTTACAATCAAATCTTAATGTGTATGAGAGTTTTTTAAGCCTTTATCCTAAGCAAAATACCCCTTATAAGGCTTATATGAAAAATGAATTTTTAGAACTAGCTTCATTTTCACCTGAGCTTTTTTTTAAAATCAAAAATAAAAAAATCATCACAAAACCCATGAAAGGCACAATCAAACGCTCAAATAATCCAAAAGAAGATGAAAATCTAAAAAACTTTTTAAAATGCGATGAAAAAACCATTAGCGAAAATGTAATGATAGTTGATTTATTACGCAATGATATTTCAAAACTCATCAAAAAACATTCTTTAAAATGCGAACTTTTTAAGGTTAAAACCTACCCTACCTTACACCAACTCATTTCAAAAATAAGCGGAAAATTAAAACAAGAAAATGATTATTTTAAAATTTTCAAAGCCCTTTTTCCATGTGGATCCATCACAGGTGCACCCAAAATAGAAACCATTAAACTCATAGAAAATTTAGAGCAAAGAAAACGCGGGATTTATTGTGGAGCGATAGGTTTAATCCATAAAAACAAAGCAAAATTTAGCGTAGCCATACGCACTTTAGAGAAAAAAAATAATGATGATTTTTTAAGATATGGTGTGGGAAGTGGGCTTGTGTGGGACTCGCAAAAGCAAGATGAATTTGAAGAATTAAAACTAAAAAGTAAAATTTTAGAACCTAACTTTTATTTATTTGAAACAATGTATTATAAAAATCATTCTATTTTATTCTTCAAGGAACATTTACAAAGAATTTTAAACTCAGCTAAATTTTTTGGCTTTGATACTCAAAGATTAATACATGATTTTAAAAATATACTAGAGAGTAAAGATAAAAAATTCCATTTTAAATCTTTACAAAATTTTAACAATTTTGTTTTCAACCATCATCATTTTTTTACAAAAAGTAATTTTACTCAAAAAGGTTCAAAAGCTATTAAACTAAAACTTTTCAAAAATGGCCTTTATGAGTTTGATTTTAGCAATATACAAGAAAATTCAAGTAAAAAACTACTCATGAGTAAAGATATCGTAAAAGTAAATCTTTTAACACACCATAAAACTTCTCTGCGTAGTTTATATGAAGCAAATTCATATCTATGGAAAGAAAACATTTGCTATGATATAGTTTTTTTTGATGAGCAAGGCATACTTTGTGAAGGTTCAAGAACTAACATTATCATAAATTTAAATGATGAGTATTTTACCCCTTATGCTAAAAACTGCCTCAATGGCATTTATAGACAAGCACTCTTAAAACACAAACTCATCAAAGAAAAAGATATCACTAAAGATGAGTTTTTAAATGCTAAAGAAATTTATGCTATTAATTCTTTAAGAGGCTTAAAAAAGGTGTTTTTATGAAAGTTTTAATTATAGATAATTATGATTCTTTTACCTACACCATAGCCTTTTATTTAAAAGAATTAAATATTACTTATAAAATCATCAAAAACGATAAATTTAAAAACCCCAAAAAACTTAAAAAATATGATTTTACTCATCTTTTAATCTCCCCTGGACCAAATTCTCCAAAAGAATCAAAGCTAAGCTTAAAAGCTATAAAATATTTTAAAAAAGATAAAAAAATTCTTGGAATTTGTCTAGGACATCAATGTATAGCACATGTTTTTGGTGGTAAAATTTCTAAACTTCCAAACCCAACTCATGGTAAGGTAAAAACTATAAAATTTAAACCAAACCCTCTTTTTAAAAATCTTGAGCAAAATTTTAAAATTTGTTTATATCACTCTCTTTATGTTAGCCATATAGGTAAAAAATGTGAAATTTTAGCCCATAGTGAAGATAATATCATCATGGCTTTAAAACATAAAAAATACGATATTTACGGGGTTCAATTCCACCCTGAAGCCATACTAAGTCAAAATGGCAAAAAGCTACTTAAAAATTTTCTTGCTTTATCATTACTTTAAGTTATATTTTCTATAATAAAACAAAAAGTTTAAAAATGAAAATTTTATATCTACTTTTCTTGCCCTTATTTTTGCTAGCTAACAATCTTAAAGAATTTATAGATTTAAGTTTAAACAATGAAAATTACTTACAAAAACAACTCCAATTTTCAAAAAGTA
This sequence comes from Campylobacter jejuni, assembly GCF_002179635.1. Classification (GTDB taxonomy): domain Bacteria; phylum Campylobacterota; class Campylobacteria; order Campylobacterales; family Campylobacteraceae; genus Campylobacter_D; species Campylobacter_D jejuni_C. The sequence goes on from NZ_NFOE01000080.1 coordinate 4,321, forward strand.
TTTTAGAACAAGAAAGTGTGCAAAATGCTTATTTACCAAGTTTACATTTAGGTGTTTCTTATCTTGGCTCAAACAAAGATCGCTTTATCATAGAACCTCAAGAAAGTCTAATGAGTACCCTTTCGCTTAAATTTTTACTTTTTGATGGAGGTAATAGAGAAGCAAAAATCGCTAGCATGCAAAGTCTAAAACAACTTGCTCATCTTGAAAAAGAAAACATGGCAAATTATATGGCACTTAGTGCTAGTGTTTTGTATTTTAATTATCTTAGTTTAGAAAGTATTATAGCAAGTGATAAACAAAAAGAAATCGCTCTGCAAAATCAACTCAAGCGCTTAGAAAATTTTTACCAAGCTGGACTTGCTAGCCAAAGTGAGCTTGAAAGCATAAGAGCAAAATCTGAGTTAAGCACTTATGAATTAGCTCAAAATGAATTAAAACTATATGAATTAAAAAATGAAATTTATAATCTTAGCAAAATGCATTTTACGCCTTCTTTTCAAAATATTTTACAAGAACCAAGTGTAGAAAAAAACAAAAGCTATGAAATAGCCCTTATGCAAGAAAAATTAAATTTAGAAAATTTAAAAATAGACTCTGCTAGAGCTGAGTTGCTTCCAAAAATATTTTTACAAAATAGTTTTAGTTTTTATGATATGAACTACAATCCTAAATTACCGCATGAGCTAAAATCAACAAGCGAAAGCTTTCTAAAAGAACATGGACAAAGCAATCGTTTTATTTTAGCTTTTGAGTGGAAAATTTTTGATTTTGGTGCTAATCAAAAAGCTCTAGAAGCTCAAAAATATACAAGCAAAATCGCTCAATTAGAGCTTGAAAAAACTAAAAGAAAAGTAGATATAGAACTAAATAATCTTTTACAAGAAATTGAAATTTCTAAAGTTAAAATAAAAGCATTAAATGCGAGCCTCAAAGCAGCTAATTTAGCTTTTGAGGCCATTGAGAAAAAATACACCGCAGGACTTTGCTCATATGTAGAATACCTAAATGCATTAGAATTAAAATACAAAAGTCAAAGTCAGCTTGAACTAGCTAAAAATGAATATGAAATCACAAAAGCAAGGTATTATTTTACAGCTGGAATTGATATAAAAACAAAGGTTTTAGAATGAAATTAGTATTTTTAATTTTATTTTCTTTACTCACTTTAAAAGCTGAAGAAATTTATGCTAGTTTTGATGTGCTCGCACAAAATCAATCAAAATTATCCTTGCAAAGTGCTGGTATAGTTAAGGCAATTTATGTGAATGTTAATGATAAGATAAAAAAAGATCAACTTTTACTTAAACTTGAAGATTCTAGCGAGCAAATAGCCTTAAAATTAGCACAAAATGAATACAAACTTGCCACTCTTGCACTAGAACATGCTAAAAGTTCTTTGGAAAAATTTAAAAAGGTACAAGAAGTTATAGACAAGCAAAGCTATGAAAATGTTTTATTTGAGTTTCAAAAAGCACAAAGTCTGCAGCAAAAAGCTTTTTTAAATATACAATATTATATATAAAGACTTAATTGATAAAAAAACTCTAAAAGCCCCTTATGATGGGATTATTTCTAACAAATATATCGATATAGGTGATGGTGCTAGGGGAATTTCTCATGTTTTATTTGAATTTTTTTCTTATCCAAAAGTAAAATTGCTTTTAAGTTTTGATGAAAAATTTAAAGATAAGGTAAAAGTTGGTGATATTTTTATTTATAAAATAGACTCAGATGAAAAAGAATATCAAGGCAAAATTACACTTATTTATCCAAGTATAGACATAAAAACACGAAAAATTTATGCAGAAGTTGAAGCCTTAAACTTTACTCCAGGTTCTTTTGGAGAAGGAAAAATCATCACCAAGGATTAATCTTGTATCGTTTTGCTATTAACAATCCTATTGCTGTTTTGATGTTTTTTATCGCTTTGGTGATTTTTGGTACTTTTTCTATTTTTAGTATGCCTATTAATCTTTATCCAAAAGTAGATATTCCTTTGATTAAAATCACCACAACCGCTAATGGAGATTTAAAATTCATAGAATCTAAAATAACCAAAGAAATAGAAAATGCAATTTCAGATATACAAGGGATAAAAAATATCAATTCTACAAGTTATAATAATTTTTCTATTTCTGTTGTTGAATTTGAATTAGGCAAAAACTTAGAAGTAGCTGCAAACGATATTAGAGATAAACTTAATACCATCAATCTTCCAGCAAAGCCAACCTTAGAAAAAATATCCCCTGATGCAGGATCTGTTGTATCATTATTTTTAAGTTCTAAGGATCATTTAAAACTTATGCGAAAAATTGACAATGATATAAAACCATTTTTACAGAAAATTTCAGGAGTTGGAACGATCAATGATATAGCCTTTTTAAAACCGCAAGTTCAAATCAAACTCTTGCCTAATGCCTTACAAAAATACCACATTAATGCACTTGATGTAGCTAAAATCATCCAAAGCCATAATTTTAAACAATATCTAGGTGAGTTTGAAAATTCAAAAGATAATTTCACCATCAAAGGATATTTTGAAGCACAAAATTTAAAAGAGCTAGAAAATATACGTATTTTTAGTGGAGTATTTTTAAAAGATATAGCAAATATTAGCTATGGCTTAGAAGATCAAAAGCAATTTGCAATGCTTGATACAAAAGATGGGGTGTTGCTTGAGCTTAATAAAATTTCTGGTTATAATTCCTTAAAAGTTATAGAAAATATCAAAAATTCCTTAAAAACACTGCAAACAATAGCAGGCAATGATGTAGAAATTAAAATAGTTTATGATAAGAGCCAAAACATCTTAAAACATATCAATCAAGTTATTTTTGATATGGTTTTTGGCGTGATTTTAACACTTTTAATAGTATATGTATTTTTAAGAAATATCAGTGCGACTATTTTAGCTTTTATTGTTTTACCAACTTCAATTATTTCTAGTTTTTTTCTCATTAATCTTTTAGGTTATGATATTAATCGCTTAACCATCATAGCTCTTACTTTAAGTATAGGAATTTTTATAGATGATGCTATAGTTATCATTGAAAGTATAGCCAAAAAAGCAAAAACACTCCCTCCTTTACAAGCTTCATTTGAAGGGATTAAAGAAATAGGCTTTAGCGTTTTAAGCATTAGTGCGGTTTTATTGTGTGTGTTTATACCTATTGCTTATATGAATTCAGTTCCTGGTTTATTTTTTAATGTATTAGCTACTAGTGTTGCTTCTGGGGTAATTATAAGCTATCTTGTAAGTGTATTTTTAGTACCTACCTTAAGTGCTAGATTTTTAAATACTAGTGAAAGTACATTTTATAAAAAAAGTGAATTTTTATTTATAAAACTTGACTTATTTTATGAAAAGCTACTTTATAAAGTTTTAGCTAACAAGATTAAATTTATCCTATCAACGCTTATTATAATTATTTTATGTTTTTCTTTAGCTCCTAAAATAGGCTTAGATTTTCTACCTATAGAAGAAGATAGTGAAATACAAGTCTTATTAGAAAGTAAAAACGACCTATCTTTAGAAGCTATGAAGGCAAAAAGTTTAAAAGCATATGAAAATATAAAGCAAGATCCAAATGTTGCTTATGCATATTTACTTATAGGATATAATGACGCAAAGGAAATTAAAAAAGCAAAAATTTATGTAAAATTAAAACCTTTAAATGAAAGAAAATTCAGACAACCTAAGCTTATTAGCCTTTTTCAAGAAAAATTAAACTCCTATAAAGACTTAAAAATAAAAGTTTTAGAACTCCCTAAAATAGAAGGAGCAGGCATTGAAGATCCAGTTCAAATTCAAATTTTAGGTGATGATTTAAAGCTAATAAAAGAAGCTATTAATAGAATGAAAGAAGTGTTTTTAAAACACGAAGGTTTTGTTGCTATAGATGATAATGAAGGGGATTTAAAAGAAGAAATTGCTATTAATATCAATAGAGAAAAAGCTGCCAAACTTGGTATTAATCCTCAAGAACTTGCTTATGTCTTGGCTTATTCATTTGGAAATTTAAGCGTTGGAAATATGGATTATAAAAATTTTAAAGATGAAATTATCCTTAGCTTTGATGAAGCTTTTAAACAAAATCCAACCAGTTTAGAGCTAATAGAACTTAAAAATCATAACAATGAAAGTATAAAGCTTGCTAGTATTGCTAGCTTTTCTTATAAAAAAGATCTTTCTTTAATTAACAGACACAATAAAACTACTAGTATAAAACTCACTTCAAGCATAGAAAACATTTCTTTAGGTGAAGTAAGAAAAATTTTTGAGTCCAATTTAGCTTATATTTTAGGAAACAATGACCTATCTTTTGCTTATTCTGGTTTTTTGGACTTTTTAGATGACACCATTAGTGGGTTTTTATTTTCTATATCTTTGGGGATGATTTTGATTTATTTAATCCTTGCTTCTTTGTATTCAAGTTTAATACTTCCTTTAATCATCATGATAAGCATGCCTTTGGCTTTTGGTGGAGCTTGTTTTGGAATTTTTATCACAGGAAACCACTTTTCTTTATTTGTGCTTGTAGCTATTATTTTGCTTTTTGGAATGGTAGGAAAAAATGCTATATTATTAGTAGATGTAGCTAATAAAAAATGTGATGAAGGCATGGAAGTAGAAAAAGCACTAATTTATGCAGGAAAAAGTCGTTTAAGAGCCATTTTAATGACAACCTTTGCGATGATTTTTTCCATGCTTCCACTAGCACTTTCAAGGGGTTCTGGCTTTGAAGGAAATTCTCCTATGGCCATTGCTATTATATTTGGTCTTATTAGCTCAACCTTACTTACACTTTTAGTAGTGCCAGCTTTATTTAAATTTGCTCATAATTTAGATGTGAAAATTAAAAAAATCTACCAAAGAGAGAAAATTTAATTACTTTTTGAAAATCTCATTTACTTTAAACTTAAATTTATGGGGGGGGGTATAATTGCTTTTTTCAATTTAAATTTATAAGGAGTAATCAAATGAAACTTTCTTATTGCACAAGTAAAGTTTTAATGGGAGTTGGTATTAGTGCATTATTAAGCAGTGCTATCTTAGCACAAGAAATTACCATAACAGATGGCACTATGAATCAGTATTTTGAAACTAGTGATGGTAGAAATTTCAACTTAAAAACAGATCATACTAATGGTGATTTAACTCTAAATCTTTCCTACACAGACTTAGCTAATGCTATAAGCTAACGATGAATTTAAAGATCTCTCAAGAGTAAATATTAACTTAGGTTCCAACAACCTTACTTTTAAAAATACTTCAGAAGGTGCTAGTTATGTAACAAACTATACCATTAATGCTAAAAAAACTGAGGCAACAGATGTGATATTTCAAAGCTTAGATGGAAAATCCATCGTAAATGGAGATTTTAGTATAAAAGGTTCATCTAATCCTGCAGAGGGTGTTTTAGATGATATAAAATCTTCAGCTATTTTAATCGCCGATGGACATGGCCTACAAGGCTCTCTTGAAGTAAATGGAAATTTTACAGCAGATCAATCTACTCTATTTACCATAGGTGGCAATAAAAGTCAAAACCACATACAAATAAATGGTAAAGCAAATATCACAAATTCAAACTTTTCCATAGGAACAACAAGCTTTGGTGATTTAGCTTTAAATAATTATGTTTTCATGGGTGCAAGCGAAGGATTTAATGAAGATATAACAAGCTCAAACAAAGCTAGTGCAAACATAAGTAAAAATTTTGAAAACATTGTAGGTATGAGCAGCAAAGATTTAGGACTTAGTTATGAAATTGTAAGAGCTATAGATGTAAAAGATTTTGTTGATTATGAACTTTCTACAAAAGATAATAAGCTTTTAATTAGTGGTGGTGCAAATGAAAATGTAAATAACAACAAGATGGTTTTAGAAAGTGATAAAAAATATCTAGAATTAATTAAAACTGATTTAGAAGATGCCAAAGATGAAGAAGGTGTTAATATAGAAAAAATAGACGAAGCCATTGCAAAAATTGATGAACAAATAAAACAAATTCAAGATATGATTAGCAATGCTGGAAATGGAGAAATCTCTAATGATGATTATATTAAAAACGATTCTAGTGTTTCAACTTCTAACAAAGACTTTGTTTCTAAAATTTTAGATGGACTTGCACTCGGTAAAGATTTTAATGCAATAGGTAGTATTAAATTTGATAAAGTCGGGGAACAAGTAGCAAATGATATAAAAGATTCAGCTAAATCTATCTCAAATGTAAATCAAGCCTCATCAGGTATAAACTCGACTATCAATGTATCAAATGATGTATCTATAGGTTCTCGTGTAGCTATGTTAAATAATCCTTATGGAAATTATGCTACAAAATTATCTCAAATAAGATTTGCTACTAATGATTATAGAGGAAATTATGTTGATAATTATAATAACAGCATTTGGGGTAATGTAATAGGTGGTGCAAACATCATAGATGGGGATAGCGGTGCTTTATATGGAGCCACTATAGGTATGGATAGAAAAGTCAATGATGATGTTATTATTGGAGCTTATTTTACTTATGCAAATGCTGAAATAAAAGATAATCTTTTAACCCAAAAATCAGATAACTTCCAATTTGGAGCTTATTCTAATATCTATATAAGTCCAAAAGTAGAAGTTAATGTTAAGGCCTATGCTCAAATTTCTCCTACAGATCAAGATATTGTAAATAGAGGATTTAACACTACAAATAGTGCTGATTTTAATAGAAAATTCTTCGGTTTGAGTGCTAATATGGGATATGTTTTTGATTTTAGTGATAATACTTTATTTATCAAGCCTTTCGCTGGAGCAAACTACTACTATGCACATACTCCAAGCTATAAAGAAAATGGCATAGCAGGAAAAGATGTCAATAGCGCTAGCAACAATTCTATTTCATTGGAACTTGGCGCTGAACTTAGAAAATATATGAATGAAGAATCATATCTATTTATCACTCCAAAAATAGAACAATATGTAATGAATAATGGAGATGATTTTGTAGCAAGTTTAAACGGTGTAGCATTACCTAGTGTAAAAAGTGATGATAAGAAAAAAACTTATGGACAAATCATTGTAGGTGGTAATGTTGATATTAATGAACAATTTAGCTTAAATGCAGGTATTGGAGC
>NZ_NFOE01000030.1 GCF_002179635.1 Campylobacter jejuni
TTAGCATAGAATAAAGTTTCTTCTTTAGAAGGATTAATTAAATCAGGATTTGCTTTAATAGCATTAGCTATGTTGATGCTTAGATCTGTTTTACTAAGCATTTTTTCTTGATCCTCATGAAATATCACCATACCTTCTTTGTCATACACACCTGCATAAGAGCTTTCAGAATGACCTAATGCTAACACATCTTTAGAGAAAGTATTGAGATTATAAACTCCACTTACTACACCTATAAACTTACCCCCCCCCTTGTCGCTATATACTGGAATAGAATACGTTACAACCATTTGTCCGTTTAAAACTATACTCTTATAAGGATCGGTAACAATTAGCTTTCCTGCTACTTTTGCTTCTTTATACCATGGCCTTGTTCTTGGATCAAATTTACTAGGATCATTATGAAGATTAAATTTGGTGTCAATTTGATAATCTTTACCCGAATCTTCCAAACCAAAATGAATGGTATCAAAGCCACCCGATCTTTTTGCGGTATCTAAAACACTAAAAATTTCCCTATCATTAGCATTATGCACAATATTACTTAAGCTATATGCTAGCGATTCTATAATACTTCTTTTGCTATTTGAATAACTTGAATACATATAGTTAACATCAAACATGGTTTTCTTTTGTATTTCTTCTAGATAATAACTTGTACTTTCTTTAGATTCATAATAGCTAATTATATTTACAACTATTAGTATAATTGCTATCAAAACGCATGCTATTGTAGTTAATTTATTAGACAAGCTATTAAATTTAAACATTGATACTCCTTGTAATAATTTTATTAAAAATTATAGTAAAAATAAAATAAATTACTAATAAAATAAAAAATAATTACAAATTATGACAAAATATTTGTTTATTATTTAAAATTATATTTTGTTCTTTATGGGAGGTAAATTTAGGAATATAAGCATAGCCACTAATAGGATTTATAACAATACATATATGTTGATTTTGGTTATTAGATAGTCTTATAATGCAATCATTATTAAAAGATACAAGTTTATCATAAGTACGCGTGGCATTTTTCAAAGGTGTATATAAGTGGCCATAATCATCAAAAACCAAACGTGTACTTCCTTTACAAACACCTTCAAATAAAACTTTAGATATACCATAAGTTTTTTCTATATTGTATTTTAAATTTGCCTTAAAATCATTTTGATTTATCACTCCACTTTGACCTGAATTCATTAATATATCAGGGTTGATAAGATCAACAGCTATTTCTCTATCTTTATTAATCATATTTTTACCTATGTTTGCATTACCATCGCCATTTTTATCTAAAAAGATGGTATAAGTTTGCTCATTATTGGTAGCAGATTTAGAGCGTATAAAATATAATTGCCATTTAGCCTTAAACCACTCTCGTTTAGCAATGTTAAATTCTTTTGCTCTAAAATCATTTTGTATTAAAGCTAAATGTCTAGTGTATTTAATATCATTTAAAACTTGCTCAGCTCCTAAACGCAAATAATCAGGCTTATAATAAACATAAGCCATAGAAAATAATAAAGATAATATAATACAAACAAAAATTAGTTCTATTGAAGTAAAAGATTGCTTCATTTTATAGAATAATAAACTTTATGATTACCCAAACTAACATAAATCCTACTAGCTTTTTTACTAGAATGAAGCTCTAATTTGCCTTTAGAAATACCATAAAATTTAAGTCTTAAAGCTAGTTCTTTATCTTGAGCAAAAATATGAGTGAGATTGCGTTGTTTTAAATTTAACGCTAATTCTTTAGCTATATGATAATCATAGGCAAAATGTTTTTTGGGATCTTTTAATAAATAATAAAAACTTTGATTAAAAATAATACCAAGATAAAAAAATAATAAAAATACTAAAGAACATTCTATAAAAATTTTATGTTTTAAACGCAGCTGTGGCATCCTTGAGCGATAGGAAGACATTAAATAACGAATTAACAAAGGAGTACAAACTACACAAAAAGGTAAAAAATCTTCTAAAAAAAGTCTTTGCCTTATAGAAAAAATTAAACAAAAAACAAAAGTAGTTGCACTAATAAACCATAAAAGTGGCTTATCATCTTGCAAAAGAATTCTATAAACAACATAAAAAAAATAAAGGAAAATTAAAGGTGAAAAACAAGCTGCAAAAATACCCAAAGTATCTAAAAAATACCCCTTAGGCTTTCCACTTGCATCAAATCCATAGACACTCATTGCAATAGCAAATAAAATTAAAGAACATATAATAAGCAATTTATCTTTTTTATAAATAGCATAAAAGAAAAAAGATAAATATAAAATTGCAAAATTTGCATCTATCAAAAGAACTAAAACTAATAAAACATAAAATAAAAATATTTTTTTATATTCAAATAATACTAAAATTAAAAGGGTAAAGAATATCACAATACTTGATTCATTAACAAGCAAAGCACTAGCCACACTACCAGGAAGCAATATAAAAAGCACAACAGAAATAAAGGCATCAAAGGAAGTTTTGGTATATTTTAAAGCTAAAATATATAATAAAACACAGCTTAAAGAATGTAATAAAACAAAAGGGAGTCTTAATCCAAAATCATTTTGACCAAAAAGAGTAGTCCCAAATCTAGCGATCATAGCAATTAAACTATGATCATAAAAATAAATTTGTGCTTCGTTGTAGCTTATAGATAAAGTGCTTATACCATACAATAAAGCACAAAAATCAAAAAATAAAACGGCTAACAAATACCTTTTCATTTTTAATTAGTCAAGCTTTACAGGCCCATTACTTGCATGAGATTGCAAAAATCTTAAAATTCTATCTTTTTCCGCATCAGTAATTTTCGCAAAACCTTGCATAGCAGATAAATATGCATCCCATTCTTCCATTAAATGTTCTTTTGGTTTATGCGCTGCATGACAACTTGTACAAGTATCATAATAAGTTAATTCTATCTCATCCCAAGCAAGAATTTCTTGATCGGTTAAATCTTTACTTTTAACTAAAAATTCCATTTCATTACTTGCATTTTTAGTATTTAAAGTAAGCAAAAGATAAATTCCATCTTTAGTGTAAGCAAGACTTTTTGGATTTGACTCTACAACCTCGCCTTTAACTTTGATTAAAGAATATTCACCTTCTTCTTTTATAAGCTCTACTTTAGAGCCTTCATAAATTTGCCCTACTACTTTTTTACTAGCACTATCTAAAAGATCTACTTTTTCATTAAAAATAAACATATCTTTAGCAAATAAAGCACTAGTTAAAAAAGTCAATACTAATATAATTTTCTTCATTATTAAGCTCCTATAATTTCTGGTGGTGTAGTTGAATTATAAGGTTTTATAACTTCTTTTAATTTTTTAATACCCACTAGACAAGTATTTACACTTGTTGCTTGAGCCATGGTTGAAGTTGGTCTTGAACTTGTTAAAACATTTACATGACCTGCATTACATCTTGGCTTGCTATCGCTCACATCTTCAGGATCATACCAAGCACCCTCTTGAATACTAATAACCCCTTCCATGATATTATCTGTTACAAAAGCACCTGCTAAAAGCGATCCACGATCATTATATACTTCTACAACTTCTCCATGAGTAATACCAAGCTTTTTAGCATCATTAGTATTAATCATCACAGGCTCTCTACCTTGAATTTTATACAAATCTCTTACCCAAGTATTATCAAGTTGAGAATGCACTCTATATCTTGGATGTGGGCTTACTAAATGGAAAGGATATTTTTTAACTAATTTTTCATTACCCAACCACTCAGCTGGTTCAAACCAAGTTGGATGTGCTTTAAAGTCTTCCAAGTTATATTTTTCAAATTTTGGAGAATAAATTTGAATTTTTCCACTTTCTGTTGCAAGTTTATTTGCTATAGGATCAGCTCTAAATTCAGAATGTCTTACGAAGTTGTAAGCTTCTTTTGGAGTTTCAAAATGAATAAAACCTTGTTTCCAAAAATCAGCAAATTCCATATAATAAGGGCAATCACTTCTACCATAAAAACCTTCAAGCCACTGTTGTTTAGTTTTACCACCGGTGAATTTTTTATGTTCTCTCTCACCTATTCTTTTTGCTAATTCCTCAAAAATATCATAGTCATTTCTACTTTCAAAATAAGGTTCAATTACTTTTTTCATAGCATAAACATAATCTTGAGAATAAGAACCACCAAAACTAATATCATCTCTTTCTAAAGTTGTAGTTGAAGGCAGTACAATATCAGCCATTTTTGCCATAGGTGTCCACCAAGGCTCGTGTACGATTAATGTGTCAAGTGTTCTTAAAGCTTTGATAAGCTCATTTGTATCCGGATGATGGCCTAAGACAGAAGCACCTACTACATACATCATTTTGATTTTTGGATAGGTAATTTCTTTGCCTTTAAATTTAACTGTTTTACCAGGATTTAAAATTGCCTCTGAAACCCTACTCGCAGGGATATTAGTATCAAGATTATTTTTACCTTGTGGTAAGCCTACCGGTAATCTTACGCCTGAAAATGCTTGCCCACCACCTGAATAATGCATAGAAAAGCCAAATCCACCACCAGGTAAACCTACTTGACCTATCATTGAAGCTAAAACCATTAAAGTCCAATCAGCTTGTTCACCATGGTGTGCTCTTTGCATAGCCCAATTGCCTGCTAAGAAAGTTCTATTTTTCACAAAAGTATCTGCTAATGCAGTAATAACTTTTTCTTCAACACCAGTAATATTTGCAGCCCAAGCTGGAGTTTTATCAATACCATCAGTTTTTCCAAGCAAATAAGGTAAGAATTTGTCAAAACCATCGGTGTATTTTTCAATGAATTTTTTATCGTATTTTCCACTTTTATATAAATAATTCATCATACCAAGCATTAAAGCTACATCGGTATTTGGACGAATTTTAATCCACTGGGCATTTAAAATCTCTGCTGTTTGAGTGTATTGAGGATCAATAGTAATAAATTTGATATTTGATTTGCTGTATTTTTTATAATACTCATCATTACCACGATTTGCAACTTTAAAATCAATTTGATTACATTTATAAAGATCAGCTCCCCATAAAACATAAACTTGGGTATTTTCTAAGATAACCTCGTGAGAAGTTTGTAAAGAATAAACCTCTAAATCCCCTACTATACTAGCATTAACTTTACCGGCAGCTCCATTACTATACTCTCCATCGGTGCCGATGTGACCACCTAAAGCAGTGTTAAAAAATCTTCCTGCTACTGAGTTACAATTGTGCAATAAACCTACATGCCCCCAAGCACCATAACTTGCATTAAATAAATTTTCAATAGGAGTTTCTTTTAATTTTTGCAATACAAGCTCTAAAGCTTTTTCCCAGCTTACTCTTACAAAAGGTTCTTTACCTCTTAATTTAGGCCTTTTCTTTCCTTCTAAAAAACTTTTTCTAACACAAGGATACTTTACCCTAGTGTCTGAATAAGTTCTATCAATGATAGCATCAGTGATAATAGAAGGATGTTTATCAGATTGTTGTGGAGTAACTTTTACAAGTTTTCCTTCTGAATTTACTTCAGCCCAAAAAGCACCAAAGTGAGTTGCATGAGGAATTTTTTTAGTATCATAAAATTTAGTTCCCTCACTTGCGGCCATTAAAGGGTTAACCGAAGCAATCGCTGAAGTAGCAGCAAGTCCTTTTAAAAATTTTCTTCTTGTTAACTTCATATGCCTTCCTTTCATTAAATAAAATACACAATACCATTATAATATTTTTTTTTTTTTTGAAAAGCTTAAATTTTTATACTCCAAAAAAATTCAATCCACTCTCTAGCTTCTTTTATAGAAAATT
>NZ_NFOE01000019.1 GCF_002179635.1 Campylobacter jejuni
CAAGCTAACCAAACAACACACTTTCTAAATTTTATAAACTAATAAAAAAATAAAGTAATTTAAAAGTTAAACCAATTTAACAACTAACAATAAGCATAAAAAGAATAAACTAACTTAAAGATTTATCTAAGTAGTAAATAAGAATAATAAGAATTAACAAGTCCGCAATGAGCTACTTTCCCCCTGCCAGTAAGGCGTAGTATCATCACCCACGATGTGCTTAGCTTCTTGGTTCGGGATGGAGCAAGGCGTCTCCACATCTGTATAATCACGGACATTGTTATTTAAATATTCTATTTAATATAGCAAATAAAAACAATCAATAAGATCTAGATATAAAAATCATTTTTATTTTAGCTCTCATCTTGTTCTTATATTTAGATGTTTTACTAAACTAAACACTTTATTGTTTTAGAATACTTAAAAAACAATGTTAAGAGCAAGTTCTAATATAAACTTTACTTATAAGATTTTATAAACTTAAGAATGTAATTTTTATATAAATATTTCATATAAAAACACCCAAAGCTTTATTAAAAACCTTAACAAGGAAGTGATGCTTAAATAAGATAAGCCAAACGCTCTATTAGTACTGGTCAGCTAAAGGACTTTCATCCATTACACACCCAGCCTATCAAACTAGTAGTCTTCTAGAGAGCTTAGAGAAGATTCATCTTAGAGTTGGCTTCACGCTTAGATGCTTTCAGCGTTTATCCGTTCCAAACTTAGCTACGCTGCGATGCTCTTGGCAGAACAACAGCTACACCAGTGGTTTGTTCAACCCGGTCCTCTCGTACTAGGGTCAAATCTCTTCAATCTTCTTACGCCCACGGCAGATAGGGACCGAACTGTCTCACGACGTTCTGAACCCAGCTCGCGTACCGCTTTAAATGGCGAACAGCCATACCCTTGGGACCTGCTCCAGCCCCAGGATGCGATGAGCCGACATCGAGGTGCCAAACCTCCCCGTCGATGTGAGCTCTTGGGGGAGATCAGCCTGTTATCCCCGGGGTACCTTTTATCCTTTGAGCGATGGCCCTTCCACACAGAACCACCGGATCACTAAGACCGACTTTCGTCTCTGCTTGACTTGTATGTCTTGCAGTTAAGCTGGCTTATACCTTTATACTCTACGAACGATTTCCAACCGTTCTGAGCCAACCTTTGTAAGCCTCCGTTATTATTTGGGAGGCGACCGCCCCAGTCAAACTACCCACCAGACATTGTCCCACTTGAGGATAACTCAAGCTGGTTAGCTACCCAAATAAGAAAGAGTGGTATCTCAACAACGGCTCATATACAACTGGCGTCATATACTCAAAGCCTCCCACCTATCCTGCACATTCTTATCCAAATAGCAGTGTCAAGCTGTAGTAAAGGTCCACGGGGTCTTTCCGTCTTGCCGCGGGTAGGAGGAATTTTCACCTCCACTACAATTTCACTGGATCCCTCTTTGAGACAGCTCCCATCTCGTTACGCCATTCATGCAGGTCGGTATTTAACCGACAAGGAATTTCGCTACCTTAGGACCGTTATAGTTACGGCCGCCGTTTACTCGGGCTTCGATCAAGAGCTTCGCTAATGCTAACCCCATCAATTAACCTTCGAGCACCGGGCAGGCGTCACACCCTATACATCCTCTTACGAGTTAGCAGAGTGCTGTGTTTTTGGTAAACAGTCGGGAGGGACTCTTTGTTGTAAGTTTCTTCGCTTTCGGAGTAAATCCTAATACGAAGCGAACCACACCTTATACCGAAGATACGGTGCTATTTTGCAGAGTTCCTTAAAGAGAGTTCTTCCACGCGCCTTAGAATACTCATCCCACCCACCTGTGTCGGTTTACGGTACGGGCAACATTAGCTAAACTTAGAAACTTTTCTTGGCTCGACGGCATCAGCAATTCTCCTCGCTGTCCGAAGACTTTGAAGAGCCTTTCAGCTCTCGGAGTATTGTTATACGGATTTGCCTATATAACCTCCTACGACCTTAGACTAGCACTTCCATCCGCTAGCTTGCTTAGCCCTAAGCGTCCTTCCATCGCACACTAATGTTGGTATTGGAATATTAACCAATTTGCCATCGTCTACCCCTTTCGGACTCGACTTAGGACCCGACTAACCCTACGATGACGAGCATCGCGTAGGAAACCTTGGGTTTACGGCGTTAATGATTCTCACATTAATTATCGCTACTCATGCCTGCATGCTCACTTCTATTCGCTCCAGCACTCCTTACCGGTATACCTTCGGCGCAAATAGAACGCTCTCCTACCACTTGATAAAATCAAGTCTACAGCTTCGGTACTTACTTTAGCCCCGTTATATTTTCCGCGCAAAATCACTAGACCAGTGAGCTATTACGCTTTCTTTAAAGGATGGCTGCTTCTAAGCCAACCTCCTGGTTGTTTAAGTAACTTCACATCGTTTTCCACTTAAGTAAGATTTAGGGACCTTAGCTGGTAGTCTGGGTTGTTTCCCTCTTGACGACGGATTTTATCACTCGCCGCCTGACTGCTGTGATTACATATAAGGTATTCGGAGTTTGATAGGGTTTGGTACATTGGTGTATGCCCTAGCCCATTCAGTGCTCTACCCCCTTATACTACGACACAACGCTATACCTAAATATATTTCGGAGAGAACCAGCTATCACGAAGTTTGATTGGCCTTTCACCCCTATCCACAAGTCATCCGGGGGCTTTTCAACGCCTATCGGTTCAGTCCTCCACTAGTTCTTACACTAGCTTCAACTTGCTCATGGATAGATCACTTCGTTTCGGGTCTGCAGCATCTGACTTAAGCGCCCTATTCAGACTCGCTTTCGCTACGGCTTCGCGTGTGCTTAACCTTGCCAGACACCACAACTCGCAGGCTCATTATGCAAAAGGCAGTCCATCACACTGTATTGCTACATAGTGCTCTGAATGATTGTAAGCAAATGGTTTCAGGTTCTATTTCACTCTGATCACCTCAGTTCTTTTCACCTTTCCCTCACGGTACTTGTGCACTATCGGTCTGGTAGTAGTATTTAGGGTTGGATCGTGGTCGACCCAGCTTCAGACAGGATTCCTCGTGTCCCGCCCTACTCAGGATACTGCTAGCTAAGGTTTGGTTTTCGTATACGGGACTATCACCCTCTATGGCTACACTTTCCAGAGTGTTCTACTAACCTCACCTATTGCACATTGCAGTCCTACAACCCCCAGTGCAAGCACTGGGTTTGCCCTCTTGCGCTTTCGCTCGCCGCTACTGACGCAATCTCTATTGATTTCTTTTCCTGTAGGTACTAAGATGTTTCAATTCCCTACGTTCGCTCCATTATGGTAGTATATATCTCTATATACTGGGTTGCCCCATTCGGAAATCTACGGATCAAAGCTTCTTGACAGCTCCCCGTAGCTTATCGCAGTCTAGTACGTCCTTCATCGCCTTTACCAGCCAAGGCATCCACCATTCGCTCTTAATAGCTTACCTTTTAAATTCATTCTAAAACGCATCACTTCCTTGTTAAAGTTTTTATGATAAGACTTTACTATCTTAAGACGGAAAGCATTTAAACACTTAATAAAACTAAAAATATTAGTCTAACTAAGCTGTGAGTTTAAAACTTGTCTTTAACTAAAAGCTAAAGAAAAGATAGTTAGGTTTTATCCTTTAACAAGTCCTGTAAAATTGTTTTTATTAAAACTTGCTTGTGACTCTTAACAATGATAATTCAAATAACATTAAATAACTAATCTAATATATAAATATTCTATTATTTATTTAGCTTAGGTCTTAAAACCTAAAGGAAGTATATATAAAGAGTTTAAATAATTTAAAAATATAAGCAATAAAGTATTTTATTTTATTTACTGCTTTATTATTAGCTATATACTTGCTTTAAGTTTTAAAACTTTATTATATTGATTGATAAACAAATCTTTTTTATGGTGGGCCTAACAAGACTTGAACTTGTGACCTCACCCTTATCAGGGGTGCACTCTAACCAGCTGAGCTATAGGCCCTTAATAAATGGTGGAGAATAGCGGGATCGAACCGCTGACCTCCTGCGTGCAAAGCAGGCGCTCTCCCAGCTGAGCTAATTCCCCAAAATTAGCTTTTCATCAATCTTTGAAATCTAAACAAGGATGATTGAGTCTATATGAACTGATAGTTGTGAGACTTATCAGTTTGTACTCTAGAAAGGAGGTGATCCAACCGCAGGTTCTCCTACGGTTACCTTGTTACGACTTCACCCCAGTCGCTGATTCCACTGTGGACGGTAACTAGTTTAGTATTCCGGCTTCGAGTGAAATCAACTCCCATGGTGTGACGGGCGGTGAGTACAAGACCCGGGAACGTATTCACCGTAGCATGGCTGATCTACGATTACTAGCGATTCCGGCTTCATGCTCTCGAGTTGCAGAGAACAATCCGAACTGGGACATATTTTATAGATTTGCTCCACCTCGCGGTATTGCGTCTCATTGTATATGCCATTGTAGCACGTGTGTCGCCCTGGGCATAAGGGCCATGATGACTTGACGTCGTCCACACCTTCCTCCTCCTTACGAAGGCAGTCTATTTAGAGTGCTCGGCCGAACCGTTAGCAACTAAATACGTGGGTTGCGCTCGTTGCGGGACTTAACCCAACATCTCACGACACGAGCTGACGACAGCCGTGCAGCACCTGTCTCTAAGTTCTAGCAAGCTAGCACCCTCTTATCTCTAAAAGGTTCTTAGGATATCAAGCCCAGGTAAGGTTCTTCGCGTATCTTCGAATTAAACCACATGCTCCACCGCTTGTGCGGGTCCCCGTCTATTCCTTTGAGTTTTAATCTTGCGACCGTACTCCCCAGGCGGTACACTTAATGCGTTAGCTGCATTACTGAGATGACTAGCACCCCAACAACTAGTGTACATCGTTTAGGGCGTGGACTACCAGGGTATCTAATCCTGTTTGCTCCCCACGCTTTCGCGCCTTAGCGTCAGTTAAGTTCCAGCAGATCGCCTTCGCAATGGGTATTCTTGGTGATATCTACGGATTTTACCCCTACACCACCAATTCCATCTGCCTCTCCCTCACTCTAGACTACCAGTTTCCCAAGCAGTTCAACGGTTAAGCCGTTGGATTTCACAAGAGACTTGATAATCCGCCTACGCGCCCTTTACGCCCAGTGATTCCGAGTAACGCTTGCACCCTCCGTATTACCGCGGCTGCTGGCACGGAGTTAGCCGGTGCTTATTCCTTAGGTACCGTCAGAATTCTTCCCTAAGAAAAGGAGTTTACGCTCCGAAAAGTGTCATCCTCCACGCGGCGTTGCTGCGTCAGGGTTTCCCCCATTGCGCAATATTCCCTACTGCTGCCTCCCGTAGGAGTCTGGACCGTGTCTCAGTTCCAGTGTGACTGATCATCCTCTCAGACCAGTTAAGCGTCATAGCCTTGGTGAGCCATTACCTCACCAACTAGCTGATACTATATAGTCTCATCCTACACCGAAAAAACTTTCCCTACTCAACTTGTGTTAAGCAGGAGTATAGAGTATTAGCAGTCGTTTCCAACTGTTGTCCTCTTGTGTAGGGCAGATTAACTATACCTTACTCACCCGTGCGCCACTAATCCACTTCTAGCAAGCTAAAAGCTTCATCGTTCGACTTGCATGTATTAGGCACGCCGCCAGCGTTCACTCTGAGCCAGGATCAAACTCTCCATAAAAAATAATTGGATAAGTTTAATCTTTTTCTTCAAAGAAAAAGTATTTTAAAGATTAATAAAATAATCTTTAATTATTAATTGATAGATTTACATTATTAAGGTAAATCTCTGGCTCAATCGATCACTTATTTAGATTTCAAAGATTGACTATAAGATTTGATTAACAATATTAATAATTTAAAGAACAAATACTAAAAAATTAAGACAAAAAGTCTTAGCTTTTTAAAACCCTTTTATTTAAAAAGGAAATGAAATTATAGCAATAAAAGCTTAAAGTTTTATTAA
>NZ_NFOE01000034.1 GCF_002179635.1 Campylobacter jejuni
TTGCAAGTACTTTATAATAAAGCTAATGAGTATTATATAAAACTTGATGCAGCTAGAGCATTACATCAATACAAATACGATGATGAGCATAGAATGAAATTATATTTAAGTGGTGGGGTGTATTTTTAAAATTTAAAACTTTAAAATATAAACTATAACTTTGCTATAATTATATTTTGTATTTTAGAGGTATAAATGAATAAAATTTTATTATTAGCTGATGGAGTTTATGCGAAAGATTTTTTGAAGAAAATTCATAGTAATAAAACCTTCAAAGAATCTTTGAGTGTTGTTTATTATAATGATGAAAGTGTGGATTTAAGTTTAGAGAATGAACAAATTTCTTTTTATAAGTTCGATCCTACAAGTTTGGTTAAGTTAGAAAATTTGCTAAAGGAAAATTTCCATCAAGCTATTATTTATATGCAAGATGAGGCTGATATGCTAGCTTGCTATAAAAATTTAAGAAAATTACATTCAAGATTAAATATAGTTATTATGGATTTATGGAATAGCCATATTGATGATAATTTTTGCGAAGTGATTAACATCTATGATACTTTAAGCACAAGGCTAACAGGTTGTATGGATAATATGCCATCAACTGCTCAATTTATAGGACTTGGGCAAGGTGAGATTATGGAGGTTAGAATTCCTGCAGGATCAAGCTTTGCTTATAGACATATAAGCTCTATTAGTCAAAAGCGCTTTAAAATTGTAATGGTTTATAGAAATAATGAATTTATCCTAGCTAGACCTGGGCTTATTTTGATGCCAAATGATAGTATTTTGATCGTAGGCGATCCTAAAGTTTTGCAAAGTGTTTTTACTAATGTTAAAACAAGCTTGGGACGTTTTCCATCGCCTTTTGGAGACAATATACTTTGTATTATAGATATGAAAAAAATGAGTGAATTTGCTATAGAAAAACTTATTTTTGCAAGCTTGCTTTTGCATATAAGGATTAATAGTAAAAAGCTTTATTTTAAAGTGATTAATCCTACTTTAAATCCTATGTATTACAAGCTTAAAGCTTTGCATAAAAATAGTATTGAAGTAATATTTGATTTTATAAATACCAATATAAAAAATACTAAACCTTTTGTGGAAAATACTAGTATAGGCTTGATGATAGTTGAAGATTATCTTTTTGAAAAAGAAAAAAACTTTCTTTTTACTTTGAAAATTCCAATACTTAAAGCTGGTAGAGGTGATTTCGCAGATTTAAAATCTTCGGTAGTTTTAAGTTCAAATTTTGAAGATGTGGAAGGTATTGCATCAATTATGCTTGATTTTAATAAACAAATTCAATTAGGACTTTCTTTATACTATTATGCTTTAAAATTAAATAAAGCAGAAATTTTTGAATATCGCCAATACTTCGAAAGTCTTTCAAAACTTCATGATGAAAAATTACTTTTAATAGAAGAAAATGAACATAATCCTATTAATAACTTTTCTTATAAGCAAAATATATTGCATTTTGTACCATTTAATGAAAAAATTTTAGGTAGTAATTTCAATAAAATTTTAAAAACAGATTTAAATACGATATATTATAAGATGAATAAAAATTATCAATTATTTATACCATCACTGTGAGAAAATAATGCAAGTTAAGGTAAATTTAGATAAAAATACAAGTTATAATGTCTATATAAATGAGTTAGAAAAGTTGAATTTTGATACTAAAGTAGTGATTTTGACTAATGAATTAGTAGCAAAATTACATTTAGGTATGCTTTTAGAAAAAATTAAAGCTAAAGAACTTTTTATCATAAAAATTAAAGATGGTGAAGAGTATAAAAATTTACAAACTATAGAATATATCTTAGATCAGATGTGTGCATATAAACTAGATAGAAAAAGCTTGCTTATAAGCTTTGGTGGAGGGGTGATCTCTGATATGGGTGGTTTTGTAGCAAGCATATACCAAAGAGGGATAGAATTTATCAATATCCCTACAACTTTACTAGCTTGCGTGGATGCAAGTGTGGGTGGTAAAACCGGAGTGAATAATAAATTTGGCAAAAACTTAATAGGTACTTTTTATCAACCAAAAGCAGTGTATTGCGAGAGTAAGTTTTTAAAAACTTTACCTTCGAGAGAACTAGCTGCGGGTATGGCTGAATTTATTAAAATGGCTGTGGTTTTTGATAAGGAAATTTTACCTTTTTTGGAAAGTTTAGACGAGGATAAATTTTTAAATACTAAATTAGATGATATTATTTTAGCTCAAATCATCCAAAAAAGTATAGAACTTAAAGCTAATGTGGTTTCACAAGATGAAAAAGAAAGTGGTTTAAGAATGCTTTTGAACTATGGTCATACTTTTGCTCATGTTATAGAAAATCAAACAGGATATAAAAAGTACTTACATGGTGAAGCTGTGGCTATAGGTATGAACATGGCAAATATTTTAGCATTAAATTTGGGGTTATTAAGTGAGCAAGAATGCCAAAGAGTGCAAAATTTACTTATGAAATTTAAATTACCTATATCTTATAAAATTCCAAATATAGAAGAATTTTATAATGCCTTTTTTTTAGATAAAAAAACACATTTTGAAAAGATTAATTTCGTTTTAGCTTGTGGTCTGGGAAAAGCTTGTATAAAAAACGATATAATCAAAGAAGATATTTTACGCACTTTAGAGGTGTTTGCATGAAAAAGATTTTTTTGCTTTTATTTTTATCTTTTATAGTGCTTTTAGCACAAGATGATGTAAAACATTTAGAGCAAAAATTAAATGAATTGCATAATAATTTAGCATACAATACCTGGGTGATTAAATATAATAATTTTAATATTTATAAAAAAACCCAAGATGAAATTTTAGCTTTAGAAAAAGAAAGTTTAAAGGCTAATGAGCGCAATAAAAGTATTATAGAAAGACAAATTTTGATTTTAAAAGAAAGATTAGAGCTTTTAAGTGAGTATAAAAGTGCAAATTTTTCTAAGATGGTTTTAGCGCCTGAAGAAGTTGACAAAATAGATAAACTTACCAATCCTTTAGCTATCATTTCAGCGTATTCACATATAAAAAAACTAAGACGTGACAAGGAAGAATATATCAATATTTTAAATAGTTTCAAGCAAACTTTAGATGAGCTTATAAAAGAAAATGTTTTGGTAACTGAGATAGCTAAATTAGCTCCTAGTAAAGAATATGATGAGTACTTAAAAGCTTCTAATCAAATGGTAAGGGATTTTTCACAGACCTTGCGTTTTGGAGAAATTTCTTATTCTGTATATGAGAAAAAAATTCAAGAAGAAATTGAAAAAACAACTGCTTCTATTAAAATTCAAGGCGTGAGAGCTTTTAATATAGTTTTGGCTATTATTATAGTTATAGCTATAGCGTTTTTACTTAAATTTATAGCTAGAAAATATATAGGTGATAATGATCGCTTTTATACGGCAAATAAAATTATCAATTTTATTAATATTAATGTAATTGTTTTAATTTTGCTTTTTGGATATATTGAAAATATTAGTTATTTAGTGACCGTGCTTGGTTTTGCTTCTGCTGGTTTGGCTATTGCTATGAAAGATATGTTTATGTCTATGCTTGGTTGGTGCGTGATAGTTTTTGGTGGGAGTTTTAGAGTAGGTGATAGAGTTAGAGTTTTTCAAAATAACACGCATTATATTGGTGATATAATTGATATTTCATTTTTAAGAATAACTTTATATGAAGATATTTCTTTGCTAACTTATACAGATAATAGAAGAAGTGGTAGAATAATTTTTATCCCAAATAATTTCATTTTTACTAATCTTATATCAAATTATACTCATCATGGTATGAAGACAGTTTGGGATGGACTTGATATTACTTTGACTTTTGATTCAAACCACCAAAAAGCTTTAGAGATAGTAGAAGAAATTATCACAAAAGCTTCTAAAGGCTATACAAAATTAGCAAAAGAATCTATGAGTAAATTAAGAAATGAATATAGTATTAGAAATCCTAAGGTTGAGCCTAGGTTTTTTACATTTTTAGAAGGTTATGGTATGAGAATTTCTACTTGGTATATGACAAATTCTTATGCGGCCTTGGTTTTAAGAAGTAATATAAGTAAAGAGATTATCAATGAATTTAACAAACATGATGATATAAAAATAGCTTACCCATCGCAAAATTTATATATGGCAAAACATGAATTTATAGAAAACAAGGAAGATGTTTGAAAAAAAAGATATATTTTAAAACTTTTGGTTGTAGAACTAATATTTATGATACGCAATTATTAAAAACTTATATTAAAGACCATGATATTACACAAAACGAGCAAGAAGCTGATGTAATAGTGATAAATTCTTGTACGGTTACAAATGGTGCTGATAGTGGGCTTAGAAGTTATATTAATGGTGTAAAAAAAAATGGAGTTAAGGTTATACTTACAGGTTGTGGTGCTGTGAGTAAGGGAAAGGATTTTTTTGATAAGAAAGAAATTTTTGGAGTTTTAGGAGCTTCTAATAAAGATAAAATTAATGAGTTAATCTCGCAAGATAAAGCCTTTTATGAGCTTGGAAATTTGCACTTTATCGATACAAAAATCGTAAGTAATTATGAAAATCACACTAAAGCTTTTGTGAAAATTCAAGAAGGATGTGACTTTGCTTGTAGTTATTGTATAATCCCAAGTGTTAGGGGTAAATCAAGAAGCGTGCTAAGTGAGGAAATAATAAAACAAATCAAACTTTTGGCTCAAAATGGCTATAGTGAAGTAGTTTTAACGGGTACTAATATAGGAAGTTATGGTTTAAAAGATAAAACTACGCTTGGAAAATTATTACAAGAAATAGGTAAGATTAGTGGTATAAAAAGAGTAAGGCTTGGGAGTTTGGAGCCTGCTCAAATTGATGAGAGTTTTAAAGAAATTTTAGATGAACCTTGGCTTGAAAAGCATTTGCATATTGCCCTGCAGCACACTCATGAAAAAATGCTACGCATAATGCGTAGAAGATCACATACACAAAATGATTTAGCATTGTTTAATGAGTTAAGTCAAAAAGGTTTTGCTTTAGGGACAGACTTTATCGTAGCACACCCTGGAGAAAGTGAGTTAATATGGCAAGAAGCTTTAGAAAATTTCAAACAGTTTAAACTTACGCATATTCATGCTTTTATTTTCTCACCACGTGATGGAACACATTCTGCTTCTATGAGTGAGCGAATTAATGGTGAAATAGCCAAAGAAAGATTAAATATTTTAAAAGATATAGTCGCACAAAATAATTATGAGTTTAGAAAAAATCAAAAAGATACTTTAGAAATTTTAGTAGAAAGTAAAAAAGATGGTTTTTATGAAGGCTATGATCAATTTTTTAATAAAATCAAAATTACAAGCAAAGAAGATATTGCTAAACAATGGATAAGCATTGAAAAGTATGAATGCAAAGAAGATTGTAACTATGTAAGGTTAGAGAATGAAAAATAAAAAGATTATCTTAGCTTCATTTTTATTGCTTTGTGTTTTTGTAGTAGTTGCGTTTATAAAAAATCAACCTGATTATATTAGCAAGGCTGCTTATGAAGAGCTTTTAGAACAAAATTTAATCCAAAAAGCTATAATAGAAAATAATGAAATATTATTAAAAAGCAAAGAAGGAAATTTTTTAATCGCTAAAGATGTAGTGGATTTAAATGCTTTGTGGCAAAAAATTCCTTTAGAATATGCTAAAGATTATAATTTAAGCGAGTTTTTTTTGATATTTATTTTACTTGCTTTTCTTATAAGTTTTTTACTCTTTCTTAATAAAAAAAACAAAGATAGACAAAATTTACTTTCTTTAGAAAAAAATATTTTAGAAAAAAATGAACAAAATAACACCATACAAGATGTGGTAAGTGAAGTTAAATTTAAAGATGTAGCAGGGGTTGATGAGGCTAAGGTAGAGCTTTTGGAAATCGTTGATTTTTTAAAAAATCCACAAAAATATAAAGATTTTGGTGTGAAAATGCCAAAAGGGGTTTTACTGGTAGGTCCTCCTGGAGTGGGTAAAACTTTGATAGCAAAAGCTGTAGCAGGCGAGGCTGGGGTACCATTTTTTTATCAAAGCGGGGCTAGCTTTGTAGAAATTTATGTAGGTATGGGTGCAAAAAGGGTTAGAGAACTTTTTTTAAAAGCTAAATCAAAAGCTCCAAGTATTATTTTTATAGATGAAATTGATGCAGTTGGTAAAAGCAGGGGGGATTTTTCTAATGTAGAAAGAGATAATACTCTAAATCAGCTTTTAACTCAAATGGATGGATTTGAGGATAATAGCGGTGTTATAGTAATGGCTGCTACAAATAAAATCGATCTTATGGATAATGCACTATTAAGATCGGGGCGTTTTGATAGAAGAATTTTTATATCATTACCTGATTTTAAAGATAGAATGTATATTTTACAAAATTATATGAAAGAAAAAAAATCTAGTGTAGATTTAGAAAAAATCGCAAAAGCTAGCGTGGGTTTTAGCGGAGCAGCCTTAGAAACTTTGGTTAACGAGGCGGCCATTAATGCCATAAGAAGAAAATCAGATTTAATAGAAGAAAATGATTTTTTTGCGGTATTGAATAAAGTTTTAATGGGTAAAAAAAAGATTTTCTCATTGAGTGATAAGGAAAGAAAAATTCAAGCCACATATCAAGCAGCTAAAGCTTTGTGTGCTTTTTATTTTGACGTTAAATTTGAAAAAATTACCCTAATAGAAGATAGATTTAAAGAGTATGAAAATACCATCAAATCAAAATCAGAATTATTGAACAAAATAAAAGTTTTTTTAGCAGGTTCGATTGCTATGGAGCTTATTTTTAATGAAAGTTACACTAATGCACAAAGCGATCTTTTAAAAGTTAAAGAATTACTCGCTTTTATGGAAACTTTTGCTATGGCAAATGAGGGTTTATTGCAAGAGCAAAAGCATGAAGTGAAAGAATTTTTAGAATTAATGAAAGAAAAAGTAGTGAGATTAGCTAGTATTCTTTTGGAAAATGAAAAAATAGAAAAACAAGATGTAGAAAAAATCATAATGGAGTAAAAATGGTAAAAATAGGAATTTTAGTGCTTTCAGATAGAGCAAGTAGTGGAGTTTATGAAGATAAATCTGGAGTAGAGATAGAAAAAATTTTAGATTCTTATATAAAAAATGAAAAAAGCTTTTATTATGAGCTAATTCCTGATGAGTATGATTTAATCATAGAAAAATTAGCTTATTTAGCTGATGAAGTAAAATGTGATTTGATTTTTACTACAGGAGGTACAGGGCCTGCTTTGCGTGATGTGACACCAGAAGCAACACAAGCAGTGTGTGATAAAATGCTTCCAGGTTTTGGAGAGCTAATGCGTGCAAAAAGCTTAGAATATGTGCCAACGGCTATACTTTCAAGACAAAGCGCAGGTATAAAAGGAAAATCATTGATTATTAACTTACCGGGTAATCCAAAAGCTATAAGAGAATGTATTGAACCTATATTTCCTGCTATACCTTATTGTGTGGATTTAATAGGCGGAGCTTATATTGAAAATAATGAAGAAGTAATTTCTGTATTTAGACCAAAGAAAAAGTAAGTCTAGTTAGACTTACTTTGAGGTTTCATAGCCTTGTGATAAAAGTGCGTTCATACCACCTTTTAAATTAGTAACTTCTATACCATTTTGATCTAATAAAGCAGAAGCTTTAGCACTTCTTGCTCCACTTCTACAAACTATAGCAATAGGTTTTTTACTTGAAATCTTTTTAATTTCCTCGACGAAATTTTTATTAATACTGCCATCTTCATTATAAAAGCTAATTTTAATGGCATTTTTTATTATGCCAGTTTGTGCCCATTCGCTAGGTTTTCTTACATCAATTACTTGATAATTTTCCAAAATATCCGCATTAATATCGATATTTTTAACTTCTGCTAAAACAAAACTAACACAAAGTGTTAAAGATAAAAATATTTTTTTCATAATCAACCTTCTTTTTTTGTAGCTTCATAACCTTGCGATAAAAGTGCTACCATGCCACCGTCTAGATTAGTGCATTCTATATCTAGGGTATCTTCTATCATCACAGCAGTATGTTTGCTTCTTGAGCCTGTAGCACATACAAAGGCTATGTTTTTATTTTGATAATCTGCTTTTTCTTTAAACTCTTGGATGAAATTTTCATTCATAAAGCCATTATCATCGCAAAGTGCGATGAGTATAGCTTCTTTTATAACCCCGCTTTTCCATTCGCTTGGGGTTCTTACATCTATAATGCAAAACTCGTGCAAAATATCTTTAGAAATAGCTATATTTTTCATTTTTCTAAAGCCTTGGAAACGATTTTGCTTAAGGCATTGTTGAATTCGCTAGGGTTGTCTATACCCATACCTTCGCTAAGTTTAGCCATATTTAAAAGAATATGTGCCATTTCATTAGCTAAGGTATCATTCTCTTTTAAGGCTTTTAAAATTTCATGATTAGGATTGATTTCAAGTATAGGTTTAACTTGCTGTTCTTGCCCCATTTGTTTAAGAATTTGTTGCATAGCAAAATCAGGTTTATTTTGATCATAAACAATACAACTTGGACTATTTGAAAGTCTTTGGCTAAGTTTTACCTCTTCAACTTCATCTTTTAAAACTTCTTTTATTTTGATGAGTAAGCTTGCAAATTCAGCCTTTTGTTCTTCGCTAGTTTCTTCGCTAGCTAGATGGTTAATAGCACTAAATTTTAAGCCTTCAAATTCATTCATCATAGGCATAACTATGGTATCAATTTCCTCATCAAGTAATAAAACATTGATATTTTTTTGTTTATAGCTTTCAAGAAGTGGAGAATTTCTTAATAATTTTTCATTTTTTCCACTAATATAAAAAATTTCATTTTGACCTTCAGCTAGGTTTTGTTTATACTCTTCAAGATCAATTAATTCTTCTTTATTTGAGTTTTTAAAGTATAAAAGCTTAGCTATAGCGTCTTTATTTTCGCCAAAACCATATAAACCTTCTTTTAAAACTTTTCCAAAATTCTCATGAAATTTAAGATAGTTTTCTTTATCTTTTTCTTTGAATTTTTTAAGTTCTGCTAGGATTTTTTTAACACTTGCTTCTTGAACGCTTTTTAAGATTTTATTTTCTTGTAAGATTTCACGACTTACATTAAGCGGTAAATCTTCTACATCAATAATCCCGCGTACAAATCTTAAATAAGTTGGTAATAATTCTTTATCATCATCACTTATAAAAACTCTTTTTACATAAAGTTTTAAACCACTTTTATAATCTACTCTATATAAATCAAATGGAGCTTGTGCGGGTATAAAGAATAAAGAATTATACTCTATAGAACCTTCAGCTTTTGTGTGGATATAAAGCATAGGTTTATTTGAGTCATGAAAGTTTTGCTCATAAAATCTTTCATAATCTTCAGCTTTTAAACTTGCTTTATTTTGTCTCCATAAAGCACTTGCTGTATTAATTTGAGTATTTTTTAATTCTCTTTTAGGTTCTTTTTCGCCTTCTTCTAATGGTAAATATTCTTCTTTTTCCATAAAAATAGGAAATTGTATGTGATTTGAGTATTTTTCTACTATGCTTTCAATACGGTATGAGTTTAAAAATTCTTCATCTTTTAAATGCAAGGTTATACAAGTGCCTTGCTCATCTTTATTTGCATCTTCTATTTCATAACCACTAGCATCAGAAGTCCAAAGATAAGCTTTATTATCTAATGCTTTTTTGCTTAATACTTCTATTTTAGAAGCTACCATAAAAGCAGAGTAAAAGCCTACACCAAATTGTCCTATAAGCTGAGAGTCTTTTTTAGCATCTCCGCTTAAATTTTCTAAAAAGCTTTTTGTACCGCTTTTAGCAATGGTTCCAAGGTGATTGATTAAATCTTCTTTATTCATACCTATACCATTATCGCTTATGGTTAGGGTTTTTGCTTCTTGATTGAAGTTGATTTGAATTTTTGGTTCAAATTTTAAATTTTTATAAGCATCATCACTCACGCTTAAATAACTAAGTTTGTCAAGTGCGTCGCTTGCATTAGAAATAAGCTCTCTTAAAAAAATTTCTTTGTTTGAATACAAAGAATGAATCATAAGTTGTAAAAGTTGATTAACTTCAGTTTGAAATTGCATTTATATCTCCTTTATTTAAAAATTAAAAAACCAATCCATACTGCCAAAAGACAAAGGATAACATTTAAAATAATATTTAGAAAAAAGTGAAAATAATCACCACTTTGCAAAAATAGCAAATTTTCATAAGAAAAAGTTGAAAAAGTCGTAAAAGCACTTAAAAAACCCGTGCTAATTAAACTTTTAGTAAAAATATGCACACCTTTAAAGTTTGCATAAGAAAAAAACAAGCCCATTAAAAAAGATCCTATGATATTAACAAGTAAAGTACCATAAGGAAAATCATGTGGAATGATTTTATTAAAAAAGCTACTAGTAAGCATTCTAGATATAGCTCCTAAAAAGCCACCAAAACCTACAGCTAAAATCGTACTAATCAAGCTTGTGCCCTTTCGCTATCTAAGATTGTTTGCATTTTTTCTCTAGTTTGCTCAAGCCAATCATTTTTACTTGTATCAACAAGATCAAGAAATATTACTTTTAAAACACCGCTATTTGCACTAAATTTCTGGGTGTCTAAAATTTTAGCTGAATCAACAATTACCACAGGTTGGACTTTTAGCTTAAGTTTCTCACTTAAAATTTTAGCTCCGACTTTAAATTTTAAAAGTTTTTGTGTTTTAGATCTTGTACCTTCTGGAAAAATAGCTAAGACTCTATCTTCTTTTAGTCTTTCTTTAGCTTCTTTTAAAAGTTTTACTAGACCTTTTGGGCTTCTATCTATACAAATAATTTTAGGTTTTTTAATCAAAGTTTTAAAAACGGGGAGTTCGCCAAGTTCTTTTTTGGCTATCCAAGATATATTTTTTGGGCATAAATCTTCCAAAACAACTATGTCTAATAAACTTTGATGGTTAATTAAAAGTAAATTAGCTTGAGGATGTATAGAGCCTTGAGTTTGAATTTTATAATTTATTACATATTTTTGTAATTTTGACCATACTTTCCTGATTTTCCAAATTTTTTCTTGTGATTGTAATAATAAAAAGGCAATACATAAAAATATAATAGATAAAATAAATTCAATCCAAAATATTAAAGCTTTAAATCTTTGATAAATCTTCACTTTTCACCCAGCCTATTTTTCCATTACTAAATAAAATCTTTCTATATTCTTCTCTTGAATCTAACACTTCTACTTCTTGTTTGTATTTTCCAGAATAAAAATGAGTTGAGTTTAGAGTTGGTAAAATTTGCACTTTACTTTCAGCTTTTAATATAGCTTTATATATGTTGTTTTGAGCTAAAAAACTTGCTATTAGAGCCAAAATTGCTAAACCTAAAGCTACATAGCTTTTTTTAAATACAAACCATAAAGCAAAAATACCACACAAGCTCCACAAAAACACTTGTTTATAAAAATTAAAATCATTAGTCTTTGGATTTAAATCGCTTTGTGTGCTTATACTATCTTCTTTAAGTTCTATTTTTAAGGAAAAATCTTTTAGTTCTTTAGAATTTAAATTAAAATAAGAAAAATCAAAACGTGTTTTGCTTTTATCTAAAATAGCATAATAAAATCCACTTTGTTTTTCAAAATCGCCTTTAATAGCCTCTACACCTTGTTTTTGAATATCTTTTATGTTAAAACTTGCTAGGTTTGTGTTTTCTCCTGTAAGTTCTATAAATAAAATCATATTATCATTATCAAAATGACTTGCCTTTACTTGTTTAACCTCTAAATTACTTGCAACTATGTGTGAGTATTTATTAGAAGGAGCGTCGATTTTTTTAAGTCTAATAGGTTTTATAATTAGTGATGAGCTTTGAAAAATATGATCATTTCTGCTTAATGAAACGATGATTTTGTTTAAATTGGCATTTAAACTTTTAGCTTCAAACCATAATTTTGTATGATATGAATTAGCCTTTTGTTCCCAAATAGGATTAGGATTGATCCAAAGCATATCATCATTTTTTTCAAAACTCACATTTAAATCAAAACTTACATTAGTTGTGGTGATAACCTCAAGATCTATAGCAAAAGCTTCATCTATGTAAGCTTCATCAGTGTATTCTTTTACATTTAATACCAAAGAACTTTGAGGAATAAAATTTTCATCATTGATTTTACTTTCATAATTACTCTCATCGCTTGGGGCGATAGTTTGATAAATTTGCTTAGCTTGATCGTCTAATTGATTGTAATTTTTTTCTAAGGTGTTGTAATCTTCAAAAACACTGTTTTCTTGAGCATATAAATTAAGTGCTAGTAAAAAAATACAAAAAACTTTGAAGGTTTTTAGCAATTTAAAAATCCTTCAAACATTTTAAGTCCTACTTTTGATCCAAGCATATCATCACACATTCTTTCAGGGTGAGGCATAAGTCCAAAGACTTTTTTATTTTCATCACAAATTCCAGCTATATCGTTTAAAGAGCCATTTGGATTATTGATATATCTTAATAAAATCATATCTTTATCTTCTAGTATTTTAATACCATCTTCGCTATTGAAATAATTTCCCTCTCCATGAGCAATAGGTAATTCTATAATGTCATTTTTTTGAAAATTTTTCAAAAAAACATTATTGTTTGATACTACTTGTAATGCTTGCATTTTAGAAATAAAACTTAAGCTATTATTGTGTTTCATAGCCCCCTTTAAAAGACCAAGTTCTAATAAAATTTGGAAACCATTGCAAATACCTAGGACATATCCACCTTTTTGCACATGTTCTTTAAGTGTTTTCATAGCAGGAGCAAGTTTTGCAATAGCTGCACATCTTAAATAATCTCCATAAGAAAAACCACCTGGTAAAACGATTAAATCTGCACTAAAATCTTGTCTTTCATGCCAAATGATTTCAGTTTTTACGCCTAGTTTTTCAAAAGCATAAGCTGTATCAAACTCACAGTTAGTTCCAGGAAAACGAATAATAGCTACTTTCATAATATTATCTCATAATCTTCTATCACAGTATTTGCAAGTAATTCTTTACACATTAAATCAACTTGTTTTAAAGCTTCTTCTTTATCATCACAAGCTATATCAAAACTAATTTGTTTTGAGGTTTTAACATTTGCTATGTTATTAAAATCTAAAGAATGCAAAGCCTTTTCTATGGCTTTGCCTTGAGGATCTAAAACTCCATTTTTGAGTGTGATATTTACAGTTACTTTCATTATTTTTCCTAACTTAAAATTCTTTTTAATACTTCTTCATAGGCCATTTTTACATTACCTAAGTCTTGTCTAAAGCGGTCTTTGTCTAATTTTTCATTAGTTTTGCTATCCCAAAATCTACAACTATCAGGGCTAATTTCATCAGCTAGTATCATATTTCCTTCACTATCAATACCAAATTCTAATTTAAAATCAATCAGTCTCAATCCTTTAGATTCGAAGAATTTAACTAAGATAGAATTAATATGTCTTGCAGTTTTTTTGATTAGCTCTAAATCTTTTTCACTTTTTACTAAATTTAAAATCAAACAATGTTCATCATTGATGATAGGATCACCCAAATCATCATTTTTATAACAAAACTCAACTACAGCAAAAGGTAAAATTGTACCTTCTTTAATACCTAATCTTTTTGTTAAAGATCCTGTAGCTACATTTCTAGTAATAACTTCAATAGGTATAATATTGCATTTTTTAACAATTTGCTCTTTATCGCTGATGGTTTCTATTAAATGTGTTTTAATACCTTCTTTTTCTAAAAGATGAAAAATTTCAGTACTAATTTTGCAGTTTAATGCACCTTTTCCTGCTTCGTTACCTTTTTTTTCTGCATTAAAAGCAGTTAAATCATCTTTAAATTCTGTGATGAGTAAATTCTCATCATCAGTTTTAAACATTTTTTTACCTTTTCCCTCGTATAAAAGATCTAGTTTTGTCGCCATTTTACTCTCCTTTTGTGATGTTTAAAATTTTGATTGCATCAATTGCTGTTTTTAACTGTATATCATTATCAATTTGTTCTTTGGTGATGATATTTTTATCTTCTTTATTATCTTTTTTCTTTTCTTGATGTCCGATTTTGTCAAGTTCAGCTTGTAAGTGTTTTTTTAGGTCACTTTCTTTGATTTCAAAGCCATGGTTTTCTTCTTTACTTACTTTTCCTGGGAATACTTCTATATCAGGACTAACCCCGACAGCTTGTATGGTTCTACCACTTGGTAAATAATATTTTGCTATAGTAAGTCTTAAGCCTTCTTTACCTTTTTCATCCATAGGTAATATAAGTTGTACGCTACCCTTTCCAAAAGTTTTTTCACCTATGATAATAGCGCGTTTAAAATCTTGCAAAGCTCCGCTTACAATCTCACTTGCACTCGCGCTGCCACCATTTACAAGTACTACTAAAGGTGCGTTTGTGATTTTTTTACTAGGATTTGCTTTAAATTCTACATTCTCACTCTCTATTTTACCTTTTTGTGAAACAATGACTCCCTTGTCTACAAAAAGATTTACTAAGCCTACGGCTTGATTTAAAATACCACCTGGGTTAGTTCTAAGATCTAGTATAATCCCTTTTGCATCGGAATGTTTTTTGATCGCTTTACTAGCCTCATCTACGACATTTTTATCAAAATTAGTTACTCTTAAATAAAGTAAATTTTCATTTTTAATTAACTTAGCGTAAACACTATCTACTTTGATAATATCTCTTTTTAGATTAACATCAAATGGTTTTGCATCACCTTTCCTATAGATAGTTAGAGTGACCTTTGTCTTAGGTTCTCCGCGCATTTTAGAAACAGCTTCATTTAAAGTCATACCTAAGGTTGATTCGTTATTAATTCTTAAGATAATATCATCGGTTTTAATACCTGCTTTATCTGCTGGACTTCCTTCTATAGGAGCTACAACGCTAATTGCTCCATCTTTTTGCGTAATAGTAAAGCCAAGTCCACCAAATTCTCCATTAGTTTGCTCTTTAAGTTCTTTATAACCTTTTTCATCCAAGAAAGAAGAGTGAGCATCTAAATTTGTTAGCAAACCTGCTATAGATTTATCAACTAAATCTGTATAATTAACATCATCAACATAATATTGTTCTATAATGGACATGGTTCTTGTGAGTTTAGATAAAGCTTCTATTTTCTTTTCTGCTTCACTAGGAGCGGGATTTTTAGCTTGTAAATTAGTAAAAATAAAAGAAGCAGTTACTAAACTACAAATGCTAGCTGCAATAATAAGATTTCTTTTTGTCTTCAAAGGAAAAACTCCAAAATAAATATGAATTCATAAAATAATTATCTAATTTTAGTTATTTTTGCTTAAAAAATCGTAAATAAAGTAAATATTTTTATGATATTAGTGTATATATATAAAAAATTATTTATAAATATAACTAAATAAACTTGACAATAATAGACTAAAGTTATATAATACATCTCATATAAAAGTAAAAAAGGAGTAAAAATGGCAAATATACAAGATTTTTTAACAGACTCTATGCTTTCAAATATAGAAAGTGCGATTTCTTTGGCCATTCATTCTAAAAATAGTGAAATAAAACCTTTGCATTTATTATGGGCTTTAAGTGTTGATAGTTCAAGTTTACTTAATCAAGTTTTTAATAAATTAAATGTTTCTAAAGAGGCATTTGAATTAGAAGTAAAAAGTAAAATTTCATCTTTTCCTACTAGCTCAAATGTAAATAAAGATAATATTAAATTTTCAAATGAATTTATTAATTCTTTAGAAAAAGCAAAAGGCCTAGCTTTAGAAAATAAAGATAGTTATTTAGCTGTGGATATATGGCTTGTTTCAGAAAGTACGAGCGGGGTTATTAAAGAACTTTTATCTAAATTTGTAGATTTAAATGAGTTTAAAAAAGAATTAGAATTCATTAGAGCAGGAGTTAAAATAGAAACTAAAACAAGCGATGAAACACTTGATTCTTTGTCTAAATTTGGTATTGATTTGACTATGAAAGCCAAAAACAATGAACTTGATCCTGTTATAGGTAGGGAGGAAGAAATTCAAAGATTAATGCAAATTTTAATCAGAAAAACTAAAAATAATCCTATTTTATTAGGCGAGCCAGGGGTAGGAAAAACTGCTGTAGTAGAAGCCTTAGCACAAAGAATAGTAAAAAAAGATGTTCCTACTTCATTGCAAAATAAAAAAGTCATAGCTTTGGATATGAGTGCTTTAATAGCAGGGGCAAAATACAGAGGTGAATTTGAAGATAGATTAAAAGCTGTTGTAAATGAAGTAATAAAACATAAAAATATAATTTTATTTATAGATGAAATTCACACCATTGTAGGTGCGGGTGCAAATGAAGGGAGTATGGATGCAGCAAATATTTTAAAACCTGCTTTAGCAAGAGGTGAACTTCATACTATAGGTGCTACAACCTTAAAAGAATATAGAAAATATTTTGAAAAAGACGCGGCCTTGCAAAGAAGATTTCAACCTGTAAATGTAGCTGAACCTAGCGTAAATGAAGCTTTAGCAATGCTAAGAGGTATAAAAGAAAAATTAGAAATTCATCATAATGTAACTATTAATGATAGTGCATTGGTAGCAGCTGCAAAACTATCTAAGCGTTATATAGCTAATAGATTTTTACCTGATAAGGCGATTGATTTAATTGATGAGGCTGCAGCAGAATTAAAAATGCAAATAGAAAGTGAGCCAAATTCTTTAAGAAAGGTTAGAAAACAAATTGAAAGCTTGGAAGTGGAAAATGAAGCTTTAAAAATGGAAGAAAATGAAGCTAATGAAAAAAGATTGGAAGAGATTAAAAAAGAATTAGCAAATTTAAAAGAAGAGCAAATCAAACTTAATGCTAAATTTGAAAATGAAAAAGCAGTATTTAATGGTATAAGTGCAAAGAAAAAAGAAATTGATACTTTAAAAAATGAAGCTATTTTAGCTAAAAATAAAGGAGATTTCCAAAAGGCTGCTGAAATAGAATATGGCAAAATTTTAGAGTGCGAAAAAGAGGTATTAAATTTAGAAGAAAAATGGAAACAAATGACCCAAGAAGGAGTTTTGCTTAAAAACCAAGTAGATGAGGATTTAGTAGCTGGTATTTTAAGTAAATGGACAGGTATTAGCGTGCAAAAAATGCTTACTTCTGAAAAGCAAAAATATTTACACATTCAAGAGTATTTACAAGAAAGCGTCGTAGGACAAGATGAGGCTTTGAGTGCTTTGGCTAAAGCTATTAAGCGTAATAAAGCAGGGCTTAATCAAGCAACCAAGCCTATAGGAAGCTTTTTGTTTTTAGGGCCAACTGGAGTAGGTAAGACAGAAAGTGCTAAGGTTTTGGCTAAATTTTTATTTGATGATGAAAAAGCTATGGTGCGTTTTGACATGAGTGAATTTATGGAAAAACACAGTGTATCAAGACTTTTAGGCGCACCTCCAGGATATATAGGGCATGAAGAAGGTGGGGAATTAACTGAAGCTGTTAGAAGAAAGCCTTATAGTGTGATTTTATTTGATGAAGTAGAAAAAGCCCATAAAGATGTATTTAATATACTTTTGGGAATTTTAGACGATGGTAGAGCTACAGATAGTAAAGGTGTAACGGTTGATTTTACTAATGCTATCATTATCTTAACCTCTAATATAGGTGCAAATTTTATCATGGAGTTAAAGGGTGAAGAAAGAGAAAAAGCTATCAAAGAAGCTCTTAGAAGCTTTTTTAGACCTGAGTTTTTGAATCGTTTAGATGATATTATCACTTTTAATCCTTTAGGGGAAATTGAAGCTGAAAAAATAGTTAAATTGCTTTTTAATACCTTACAAAAAAGTCTTGAAAATAAAGGTATTAAAGCAAGTTTGAGCGATAATGCTGCTAGGTTAATAGCAAAGGTTGGTTTTGATGTAGATTTTGGCGCAAGACCATTAAAAAGAGCTTTATATGATATGGTAGAAGATAAATTAAGTGATATGATATTATCGGATGAATTAAATGAAAATGATGAAATTATTATAGATTCTAAAAATGATGAGATTATCATTATTAAACAATAAGCAAGTGCAATACTTGCTTATTTTAGAGTAAAAATCTCCTATTAACATTAAATTGTAAATACTTCGTATATTTGTTTAAAAAATTATTATTTTTTATCTATTCTTAACAATAAATATTTTAAAATCTTTAATGATATTTCTATATTTAAGGAACAACAAATGAGTGATTTAGATATTTTTAATCGCCGTTTAGACGCATTAGAAAAACTTCCTCTTTTGAAAAATGAGATTTCTATCTCTAAAGCCTTAGAACAATCAGGTTTTTCAAGAAGAGATTTTATGAAATGGGCTAGTGCAATGACTGCATTTTTAGCACTACCTGCTAGCTTTACTCCAGTAGTTGCAAGAGCTGCTGAGCTTAGTGATAGACTTCCAGTGATTTGGCTTCATATGGCTGAATGTACAGGATGTTCTGAGAGTTTATTAAGAAGTGATGCTCCTACTATAGATAGTTTGATTTTTGATCATATTTCTTTAGAATATCATGAAACTATAATGGGCGCAGCAGGCTGGCAAGCTGAGCATAATCTTGAAGCTGCTATGGAAAAATATAAAGGTAGATATATTTTAATGGTAGAAGGTGGTATACCAACAGGTGCTACAGAAAACTTTTTAACCATAGGACCACACGGTAAAACAGGAAAACAAATAGCACAACAAGCTTGTGATAATGCTTTGGCCATTTTTGCTATAGGTACCTGTTCAGCTTTTGGTGGTATTCAAGCTGCTAGACCTAATCCAAGTAATGCTGTGAGTTTAAGTAAAGTTACAAATAAAACAGTTATTAATGTTCCAGGTTGTCCTCCAAGCGAGAAAAACATTATAGGTAATGTGATTCATTATATATTGTATCAAACATTACCAGCGCTTGATGCTTATAATAGACCAAAATGGGCTTATGCTTTAAGAATTCATGATCTTTGCGAAAGAAGAGGACGCTTTGACGCGGGTGAGTTTGTGCAACAATTTGGTGATGAGGGGGCAAAAAAAGGATATTGTCTTTATAAGGTAGGTTGTAAAGGACCTTATACTTTTAATAACTGCTCAAAAGAAAGATTTAATCAACATACTTCATGGCCGGTACAAGCTGGACATGGTTGTATAGGTTGTTCTGAACCGGATTTTTGGGATACTATGGGACCTTTTGAAGAAGTGATGGCAGGAAGATTATTTGATACTGTTTATGGTTTGGGTGCTGATAGCATTTCAGATAAAATTGGTATAGGTGTGCTTTGTGTAACAGGTGTTGCTGTTGCTGCGCATGCTGTGATTGCTTCATTAGAAAAGAATAAGGATTAAGAATGTCAAAAAGAATTATTATAGACCCACTTACTAGAATAGAAGGACACTTAAGAGTTGAAGTGGTGGTTGATGAAAACAATGTTATCAAAGAAGCATATTCAGGATCAACTCTATGGAGAGGTTTAGAAACTATTGTAAAAGGTCGTGATCCAAGAGATGCAGGCTTTTTAACTCAAAGAATTTGTGGTGTTTGTACTTTTTCACATTATAGAGCAGGGATTATTGCAGTGGAAAATGCTTTAGGTATTACTCCACCATTAAATGCTGTTTTAACTAGAACTTTAATGAATGCAGCTTTATATATGCATGATCATCCTGTGCATTTTTATCAACTTCATGGGCTTGATTTTGTTGATGTTGTAAGTGCTTTAAGTGCTGATGTAAAAAAAGCAAGCGATGAAGCGTTTAAATACACTGACATGCCTTATGCAACAGGTGCAGATAAGCTTTTAGAAGTACAACAAAGACTAAAAACCTTTGTAGATAAAGGAAATCTTGGACCATTTGCAAATGCTTATTATGGACATGCGACTTATCGCTTTACTCCTGAGCAAAACCTTATTGCACTTTCGCATTATTTAGAATGTTTAAGAATTCAAAGAACAATAGCTCAAGCTATGGCGATTTTTGGTGCTAAAAATCCTCATCCACAAAGCTTAACAGTAGGTGGTGTGACTTGTGTTATGGATCTTTTAAACCCATCAAGAATGGCTGAATATATGACTAAATTCCAAGAAGTAGCTGATTTTATTAATCGTGCTTATTATCCGGATTTAATCATGGCAGCAAAAGCTTATTCTAAAGAAGCAAGTGTGCTAAATGATGTAGGGGTAAATAATTTCTATACTGAAAGAGAATTTCAAGTTTCAAGTGATGAGTGGTTGTTTGAAGGTGGTATTATTAGAAATGGTGATTTGAGTAAGGTTGAAGAAGTAGATGAAGCTAAAATCACCGAGGAAGCTACAAGAGCTTGGTATGCGGACAATGAAGCTTTACATCCTTATGATGGTAAAACTAATCCAAACTACACAGGCTTAATTGATGGTGAAAGTATTGATGATAAAGGCAATATGGTTCATAGTAAGGTATTTGATACCAAAGGCAAATACAGTTGGATTAAAGCTCCAAGATATGAAAATTTACCTATGCAAGTTGGACCATTGGCAAATATTTTAGTTAATTATGCTAAGGGTAATAAAATCGTAGTAGAAGCGGTTGATTCATTCTTAAAAGCTACGAATTTACCAGTTAAAGCACTTATGAGTACTTTAGGAAGAACGGGTGCTAGAGCGATTGAAGCTAAAATCATTGCTGATCATGGTTTAAAAGCATTTAATTCTTTGGTTGAAAATTTAAAAACAGATGAAAGTACTTGTGCTACTTATGTAATCGATAAAAACAAAGAATACAAAGGTAGATTTATGGGAAGTGCGCCTCGTGGTGCTTTGAGTCATTGGTGTAGAATTAAAAATGGTGTAATTGAAAATTGGCAAGCAGTAGTACCTTCTACTTGGAATGCAAGTCCAAAAGATGCAAATGGAGTAGGTGGTAGCTATGAACAATGTCTTATCGGTATGAAACTAGCTGATGTTAAACAACCTTTAGAGGTAATAAGAGCTATTCACTCTTATGATCCTTGTATAGCATGTGCTGTACATGTAATGGATACTAAAGGTAATAATCTTAGCGAGTATAAAGTAAATGTAAATTTATAAGGAAAGGACTTTAGTATGGATTCTAAACATTCCTTAAAATCAAACAGAAAGGCCGAGTATGAATTTAGTATCGGCCTTCGTTTTACACATTGGTTAAGAGCGGTTGCAATCGTGATTTTGGTGGGGACTGGATATTATATTTCTTATGTATTTCAAGCTCCTTCTATTTCATCTGAACCGACTTTATTTATGCAGGCAAAATACCGCATGGTGCACCAAATTTTTGGTTTTATCATGATAGCTTGTGTGCTTTTTAAAACATATTTGTTCTTTTTTGATCCAAAAAGTGCAAATGAAAGAAGAAGTATTAAAGATATTTTTAATGTAAAATTATGGATAGAACAGATTAAATTTTACATTTTCCTAGGAAAACACCCGCATTTACAAGGTGTATATAATCCTTTGCAATTTGCAACTTATTTTTTCTTTTATCTTGTTATGTTTGGGCTTATTTTAACAGGTCTAATCCTTTATATGCATGTATATCATGAAGGCTTAGGTGGATTTTTATATAACATCTTAAGACCTATTGAGGTAATGCTAGGTGGATTGGCTGATGTTAGAACTTACCATAGAATTTTAATGTGGGTTGTGTTGATTTTTGTTCCAGTACATATTTATATGGCTGTGTTTAACTCAGTTAAAGGTAAAGATGGTGCTTTAGATGCTATCTTTAGTGGTTATAAATTTGTAAGAGAAAATCATTGAAACTTCTAATCTTAGGTATTGGTAATATTATGTTTGCAGATGAGGGCTTAGGCGTTCATCTTTGCAAACTTT
Organism: Campylobacter jejuni; assembly: GCF_002179635.1. Classification (GTDB taxonomy): domain Bacteria; phylum Campylobacterota; class Campylobacteria; order Campylobacterales; family Campylobacteraceae; genus Campylobacter_D; species Campylobacter_D jejuni_C. Next base: position 21,861 of record NZ_NFOE01000034.1, read on the forward strand.
TAGAAAAAAATTATAAGTTTTATCATGAAAAAGACTCAGTGAGTTTTGTAGATGGTGGAACTTTGGCTTTACAACTTAGCTATATTATAGCTGAATATGATGAAATGATTGTGATTGATTGTATTGCAGCAGATGATGCTAAGATTGGAGATATTTTTTTCTTTCCTTATGATGCAATGCCAAAAAAAGTTAACTGGAGTGGTAGTGCGCATGAGGTTGAAATGCTTCAAACTTTACAATACATGGAGCTTATGGGAGATTTACCTAAAACTCAAATTTTAGCTTGTGTGCCAAAACGCATAGAACCATTGAGTTTTAAACTTTCAAAAGAAGTCTTGAATGCTTTAGAAAAAATGGAGAAAATTTTACTTGATTTTTTAGAGAAAAAAGGCTTTACTTATGAGAGAGTTGCTAATTATAATATACAAGAGCTTGCTCTAAATTCTTACAAAAGCTAAGCAAAAAGCTTAGCTTAATTTTTAATCATCAAATTTTTGTCCTAAGAAATTTCCATTTACATCAGTATAAATTTCCATCATATTATTTAGTTTAAATTTATAACCTTGAATTTCTTTTTCAACTTTAATTATGCTTGCATTTGGGTGCATTTTTTTAATTGTTGCCAAAACATTTGGACTTAAAAAAGAAGTATCAATCGGTCTGTATTTTGCATCAATTTCTTTCCAATCTCCATTGATGAAAAACTCAAGTTCAGTTCCATTGTCTAAATAAACATCAAAGCTATCAATGTCTTGTTTAACTAAAGCTATGTTTGAGCCTGTAAAGTGTTTTTGTATAAAATTTTTAGAATTTGCTGGTAAAGCATTTACACCTACAACCATATCTTTAGCAAAAACACAACTTGCTAGAGCTAATGCCATTAAAGCTATTTTTAATTTCATTTTTTATCCTTTGAATTGAATTATTTGTAAAATCATATAAATATTGAGTGAATTTTATGTGAACTTTGTTTTTTTAAAATAAATAGCAAGTATTTAATTGTATAATGATAAAAAAGTTTTAAAAGGATAGATAATGTATAGGTTTGCACCATCGCCTACTGGAGATATGCATATTGGAAATTTAAGAGCAGCTTTGTTTAATTATATTAAAGCAAGACAAGAAAATACAGATTTTATTTTGCGTATTGAAGATACGGATAATGCTAGAAATATTGCTGGAAAAGAAGAAGAAATAAAAGCTATTTTAAAAGAATTTGGTATAACTTGGCAGCATTATTATGTGCAAAGTGAGAATTTGAAATTTCATCGTCAAATGGCTTTAAAGTTAGTAAGTGAAAAAAAAGCTTTTGCTTGTTTTTGTACTGAGGATGAATTAGCTCATAAAAAAGAATTAGCTAAAAGTAAAAATCAAGCATACAGATACGATGGTACTTGTGAAAAATTAGCAGATATTGATGTATTAAATTGTGAAAAACCTTTTGTAATTCGTCTTAAAAAACCTCAATCGCAAATGCAATTTACTGATTTTATTAAAGGTGAAATTAGTTTTAATCCTGAAGATATTGATAGTTTTGTGATTATGAGAGCGGATAAAACCCCAACTTATAATTTTGCTTGTGCGGTTGATGATATGCTAGAAGGTGTTACTTGTATTATAAGGGGTGAAGATCATGTCTCAAATACTCCTAAGCAAGAGCATATTAGAGCTAGTTTGGGTTATGATAAAAGCATGACTTATGCACATTTGCCTATCATTTTAAATGAAGAAGGTGTTAAAATGAGCAAAAGAGAGGCTCATTCTAGCGTGAAATGGATGCTTGATAATGGATATTTAGCAAGTGCTATTGCAAATTATTTAATCCTTTTGGGTAATAAAACCCCAAAAGAGATTTTTACTTTAGAAGAAGCTATAGAATGGTTTGACTTGAAAAAAGTTTCAAAATCTCCAGCAAGATTTGACACTAAGCGTTTAATGCAAATTAACCGCGAGCATATAAAAATACTTGATAATGATAAATTAAATTCTTTGTTAAATTTAGGCAAAGATGTAGCGAAGCTTGCAAAATTTTACACTCAAGAAGCTAGCACGCTAAATGAGATAAGAGAAAAAATACAAGCCATTTTTGCAGTTAAAAATTATAATGAATTTGAAAATGAATGTAAGTTGATTAAAGAAGTTTTAAAAGATTTGGATTTACCTCAAGAATATGATGAGTTCAAAAAGATTTTAATAGAAAAAACAAATTTAAAAGGAAAAAATTTCTTTATGCCTTTGCGTTTAGTATTAACAGGGGCTACTCACGGGCCTGAAATGAGTGAAATTTATACCCTAATCAAGCCTTTTATCAAAGAAATTATAAAGGAGTAAAATGGGAGTTGGAACAAGTTTGATTGTGTCTTTGGTACAAATTTTTTCTTTAGTGATTGAAATTTATGTTTGGATTATAATCATTGCTGCATTGATTTCTTGGGTAAGGCCTGATCCGTACAATCCTATAGTGCAAATTTTATATCGTTTAACTAATCCTGCTTATGCTTTTGTAAGAAGATTTATTCCTACTACTATAGGAAGTATTGATTTAGCACCTTTGATTATTATTTTAGGATTAAAATTTATTCAAATATTTTTATCAAATTTAATTTTAGGAAGTTTATAAGTGTTGAAAAAAAGTGTAGTATTACTTTTGGCTGGAGTAGTTTTTGCAAATAGTGCTATGTATTCTTATAAAGAATTAGAGCAAAAACCAAATTCTTTGGCTAAGGATTATTATTTATATCGTTTATTAGAAAAAAATGAATTTAAAAAAGAAGAAGTCGAAGGTTTAAAAGAACATATTTATCGTTATGCAGGGCGTATTAAAAATGCCATTGAAGCTATTATTCCACCTTTGGGATATAATAAAGAATATGAAGCTTGTTATAAATTTAATACGCAAAATATCTTAGATGCTAATGCTACTTGTCAGCTTATAAGATTAAACAGTTTAACTTTTATACAAGATCTTAATGCTTCAACGCGTAATGAGATGAAAAAAAATATCCCACAGGATAATCCAAATTTAGTAAAGCTTTTAGAAGCTTTTAGTGCTAAAGATCCTTTAAGTTATGCAGTTTTAAATTATGATAGTGCAAATTTTTATAAAATTTATGGCTTTTTAAAAGATAAAAAGGATTTTTTCCTAGAAAAAGATTTTGTAAATGAATTAGCAAAAGAAAAAGAATTTACAAATTTTGTAAAAGAAATTATCATTAAGAAAAAAAGTCCATTGATAAGAAAATCTTTGGTTAATGTGGATGCAAATTTAACTTTTCAAGATAATGCATTTTACTTAGGTGTGAATGCTATTTTAGAAAATGACGATAAAAAAGCATTGGAATTTTTCCAAGTAGCAAAAGATACTTTTAAAAGCAAACCTTTAGCAGATAATGCAAATTTTTGGATTTATTTAATCACTCAAGATAAAAAGTATCTTGATGAGCTTGCTCAAAGTGATTCTTTAAATATTTATAGTCTTTATGCAAGAGAGTTAAAGGGCTTGCCTTTGCCTAAAATAGAAGAATTAAAGCCAAAAAAACAAAAAAATGATTTTGATATGAAGGATCCTTTTGCTTGGCAAAAACTTGCAAAAGAAATTGCAAAAGGCACTCCTAATGAGTTAGAAAAGCTTGCCAAAGATTTTTATACTAAAGAAAACATCGCTATTTATGCTTATATTAAAGAAAGAGCTGAGGCTTTTAAAAAGCATTATTTTATAATGCCTTATTTTGAATATTTAAAGGATTATTCTACGCAAAGAAAGGCTATGATTTTAGCTTTAGCTAGACAAGAAAGTCGCTTTATACCAACAGCCATTTCAACTTCTTATGCTTTAGGTATTATGCAATTTATTCCATTTTTAGCTAATCATATAGGTAATAAAGAGTTACAAATTCCAAATTTTGACCAAGATATGCTTTTTGATCCAAAAACAGCTTATACTTTTGCAAATCATCATTTAGATTATTTAGAATCTAAACTTAATTCTCCGGTTTTTGTTGCATATGCTTATAATGGAGGTATAGGATTTACCACTAGAATGCTTAAAAGAGAAGATATGTTTAGAGTAGGAAAGTACGAACCATTTTTATCTATGGAACTAGTTCCTTATGCAGAAAGTAGGGTGTATGCTAAGAAAGTTTTAGCTAATTATATTGTGTATTTACATCTTCTGAACGATAATACACCGATTTCGAAATTTTTTGAAACTTTAACTCAAAACACTGATTCTCAAAACACAAATCAAGTTGCAAAATAGGTTTTTGCACTAATTCATCAAGGGTGATTTTGTAATAACTTGCATAATCACTTTTGACGATATATTTAAACAACTCATCATTTTGATCTAAGACTTTTAAGTTAGTTTTTTCTCCATTTATGAGTATTGAAATTTGCTCTTGATTGATGTTGATATTTGGTAAAAAACTAAGCACAAAAACTTCTTGTTGACTTTTTTCATCTAATATAGGATTTAGATAGCTTAATAAAGCAACTACTCTATTATCTTTATAATTAAAATTGATTTTTTGTGCATACATAAGAGTTTGGCTTTTTAAATTGATTTCGCTTTGTTTTTGAGTTTTATTTGAGCATGCAGTAAAAATAAGTGTTAAGAAAATAATCATATAAATTTTTTTCATATTTTATTCCTAATTTTTTTATAATTATAAGCTTTTAACTTTTAAAAAGATATAATTTTGTTTATTTTCTTTGATTTAAGGAAGTTATGAAAAGATTAGCAATGGCTTTTAGTGGGCCTTCCAATTCAGGTAAAACAACTTTAATTACTCAAGTAGCTAAGTATTTTATGGAGCAAAATTATAAAGTATGCATTATAAAACATGATCCAAAAGATAAAGCAAGCTTTGATATAGCAAAAAAAGATAGTTTTAAATTTTTTCAAAGTGGTGCTGATGTAATGGTTTTAAGCCCTACAAGGACAACTTTATTTACACATTCTCCAAGTACTTTAGATGAAGCTATTTCTAAATTAGGGGAATTTGATTTTTTATTTATAGAGGGCTTAAAAACCTTAGATATGCCAAGAATTAGTGTTTTTTGCAAAGAAGTAGATGAGAGCTATTTTGCTTATTCTAAGGCTATTGCAAGCTATGGGAAAATCGAAAATAAAAATTTAACTTGGCTTTATTTGGATGATTTAGAAAGTATTTGTGATTTTATATTAAAAAATTCAAAAAAAGTATAGGGGTAAAATATGCAAGAATTAATTAACGATATACAAAAAGCAGTGATTGAAATTTCAAAAGAACTTAGATATTTAAAAGATTTTGATTATACCGCTTCTCAAAACGCAACTGGAGATAATCAATTAAAACTTGATGTAAAAAGTGATGAGATTATCACTAGAATTTTAAGACAAAATAAAGGCATAAAAAGCTTAATTAGTGAGGAAAAACAAGAGCAATTATTAATCAATGAAAATGAAAAATACGTTGTTGCTTATGATCCTTTAGATGGCTCATCTTTGGTAGATGTGAATTTTGCTATAGGTTCTATTTTTGCTATTTATGAGCAAAAGGCTAGTGCAAAAAATCTAAAAGCAGCGGTTTATGCTATTTATGGTGTGCGTTTAGAGTTTATAGTGTGCATAGACACTCCTAAACTTTATAGGTTAAATGAAAAAGATGAATTTGTTTTTGTTAAGGATTTAAAATTAAATGAAAAAGGTAAATTAAATGCAAGCGGTGGAACACAAAAAAATTGGTCAAATACTCATAGAGCTTTTATAAAAGCTTTATTTGATGAAGGATATCGCTTAAGATATTCAGGTGCTATGGTGAGTGATTTGCACCAAATTTTACTCAAAGGTGGAGGATTATTTTCATATCCTGCAACAAGTGATGCGCCAAATGGAAAATTGAGAGCATATTTTGAGGTATTTCCTTTTGCTTTTATTTTTGAAAAAGCAGGAGGGCTTTCTACTAATGGAGAAAATGATTCTTTGCTTGATTTAGAATTTGAAAAAATTCATGCAAGTACGCCATGCTTTTTGGGTTCAAAATATGAAATTGAAAAACTAAAACAAGCTTATAAAGGGCTTTAATGGCTGAAGTTAAAGATGAATTTGAACTAGCTTTGGAAGTTAAAAAAAACGAACTTCAAGCTTGTCAAAACGATAAAAACTTAAAATCTTGTTTACCTTGCTCTTTGATTTTTGAATGCTCTTTAAGAAAAGAGTATATTGATGCAGTTTATAAGAGTATGTCTAAAGGTAAAGAAGGTGGATTTGATTTTTAATTAAAGGTTGAAAATGCGTTATATTACTACTCCGATATATTATGTAAATGATGTGGCACACATAGGACATGCTTACACTACGATTATAGCAGATACTTTGGCTAGATTTTATCGCTTGCAAGGAGAAAAAACATTCTTTTTAACAGGTACAGATGAACATGGTCAAAAGATAGAGCAAGCTGCTAATGCTAGAAATTTTACCCCTAAAGAATATGCAGATGAAATCAGTTCTAAGTTTAAAAAACTTTGGGATGAGTTTGAGATTTCTTATGATTATTTTATTAGAACTACAGATGAAAACCACAAATTAAGTGTACAAAAAGCATTTAAAAAAATGTTTGATAAAGGTGATATTTATAAAGGAACTTATGAAGGCTTTTATTGTGTTTCTTGTGAGAGTTATTTTACCCAAACTCAGCTTGTAAATGAGTGTCATTGTCCAGATTGTGGTAAAAAAACACAGCTTTTAAAAGAAGAAAGTTATTTTTTTAAGCTTTCTAAATATCAAGATCAAATTCTTAAATGGTATAAAGAAAAAGAGCCGATTTTACCTAAAAATAAGGCTAATGAATTAATCCACTTTGTAGAAGGCGGTTTAAAAGATCTTTCTATTACAAGAACGAGTTTTGAATGGGGTATAAAGCTTCCAAAAGAATTAAATGATGAAAAACATGTGGTGTATGTTTGGCTTGATGCTTTGATGAATTATGTAAGTGCTTTGGGTTATGGACTTGATGATAAAAATATGGATCTTTGGCCTGCTCATATTCATTTTGTAGGTAAAGATATCTTACGTTTTCATGCAGTGTATTGGCCTGCGTTTTTGATGAGTTTAGAGCTTCCTTTGCCTAAATTTGTAGCAGCACATGGTTGGTGGACTAAAGATGGTGAAAAAATGAGCAAATCTAAAGGTAATGTAGTAGCACCTAAAGAAGTGGCAGATACTTTTGGTTTAGAAGCTTTTAGATATTTTTTACTCAGAGAAGTTCCTTTTGGCAATGATGGGGATTTTTCACAAAAAGCATTAATCACTAGAATCAATGCAGAGTTAAGCAATGAGCTTGGAAATTTATTAAATAGAATTATCGGTATGAGTGCTAAGTATTCTCAAAATATTATTGATTGTAAAGATGTGAACTTGCATTTTAATCAAGAATTAAATGAATGTAAAGAATATTTAGATAATGCAATTAATGCTTTAGAAAATATCCAACCAAATCGTTATTTAGAAGAGCTTTTCAAGGCTTTATCTTTAGCAAATTTAAGTATTAGCAAATATGAGCCTTGGAATTTAATTAAAAATGATCAAATGCAAAAAGCTAATGCCTTAGTGGCTTTGTGTGCTAATATTTTAACAAAAGTTACTATTTTACTTTCAGCTGCTATGCCAAAAACAGCTTTAAAAATTGCCAAATCTTTAAATTTTGAAATTTCAAATGAAAATTACCAAAAATTAATCTTAAACAATCAATTATGTGATTTAAAATCAAGTGCATGTGAAGCTTTATTTCCAAAAGTTGAATTAACCCAAGAAAGCAAAAAAGAAGAAAAAGCAGAAGAAAAGCCAAGTTTGCCTCAAATTAAAATAGATGATTTTAAAAAAATCGAAATTAAAGTAGCATTAGTAAAAGATTGTCAGAATATAGAGGGTAGTGAAAAGCTTTTAAAATTTCAACTTGAACTTGAAAATGGTGAGTTAAGACAAGTACTTTCGGGTATTGCTAAATTTTATAAAGCTAGTGAATTAATAGGCAAGCAAGTTTGTGTGATTACAAATTTAAAAAAAGCTAAAATTTTTGGCCATGAAAGCCAAGGTATGATTTTAAGTGCTCAAAAAGATGAAAAATTAGTTTTAATTAGCCCACAAAGCTTTATTGAAAATGGAGCTTTAATAGGCTAAATGAATATTTCTAATTTTGTTGAGCTTGTTAATGCCCAAGTTTTAAACCATGGAGCAACTTCTAGTGTTTATGATTTTAGTATAGATTTAAATAAAGTCAAACAGGCAAGTGTTTTTTTTGCTAAAAATAACGAACAAGCAAGTTTTGCTATAAAACTTGGTGCCTATGTTATAGTAAGCGAAGAAAAATTAAATCTTGAAGATAAAGATGTGTTTTATCTTCAAGTTGATGATCTTGAAAAAGCTATTTTTAGACTTTTTAGATTTTTATGTGAAGAAAAATCTTATGAATTTCTATACTGCAATCATACAGAATTAAAATTTGCAAAGGCATTTAATTTTAAAGTCTTAAACTCAAACATTTTATTAGATTTTGATCTTTTAAAAAATTCAAAAGAAAAAACTTTCTTTTGTTCTGATGATGAAAAATTTATTTTAAAATTAAAATCAAATTTTCATACCTTAAAAGCTTGTAAATATGAAATTTTAGGCTCTAAATCTTTATTTCAAACGAGTTTGCTTTGTAAAAATTTGTATTTTAAAGATTTAAAATTTGCATTTTTTTATGCAGATATTTTTGCTAGTTTTATTGAATTTATAGAAAGTCAAAAATTATCTTTTAGTTTTAATGATAAAAAATTAGAACTTTTTAAAGCCTATTTTTTAAACTCAAAAAATGAAATTTGTGCTTTTGGGGGCAGTTCTAGAGTAGTTTTACTTGTAGAAAATGAAGAAGATTTTGAATTTATAGCACAAAATTTTCAAGGCGTTAAAGATTTCAAAATAGCATTAAAAAATTCATTATTTTGCGATTTTTCTTATGTAAATTTAAATGAATTAAAGAATTTTTTTGATTTTAAATATTGTCTGATCAAAGAAAGCGAAGAAGAGTTTTTGGAGTATTTTTTAGCACGAGAGAAAAAAATTAGTTTATTTGATTAAAAAAATATCAACTTTAAAAAGATATATTTCTAATTTTATTTTATTAATTTAAAGGAAAAAATATGAAAAAATTTTTATTTTTAAGTTTATTTGCTGCAGCTGCATTGAATGCTGAAATTTTAGTTTATGGTCCAGGTGGTCCAGCTCCTGTTTTAAAAGAACTTGCAAAACAGTTTGAAGAAAAACATGGTGAAAAAGTTATTATTAATGCAGGACCAACGCCTAAATGGATTAAACAAGCAAAAATGGATGCTGATATTATTTATTCTGGCAATACATCTATGATGGATGGATTTATTAAAGCAATGCCAAAACAAATTAAAATACAAGATGTTCAAGTTTTAAATGCTAGGGGCTCGGGCATGATTGTAAGAGCAAATAATCCAAAAAAAATTAAAAAATTTGAAGATCTTTTAAAAGATGGTGTTAATGTTATGGTAGTTGATGGAGCGGGGCAGGTTGGCTTGTATGAGGATATGGCTTTGAAAACAGGAAAAATTGAAAATCTAGAAAAACTTAGAAAAAACATCAAAGTATATGCTAAAAATTCAAAAGCTGCAGTTGATGAGTGGAAAAATAATCCAAATATTGACGCTTTAATTATTTGGACACATTGGATTAAAGCAGTTGGTGAGAAAGAAAATAAATTTATTAAAGCAGATAAAAACTCAATTATTTATAGAGCCGCTGAAATAGTACCAACACAAAAAGGTCTGAAAAATCCAAAAGTAGCTGAATTCATAGAATTTACACAAAGTAAAGAAGCGCAAAAAGTATGGGAAAAAGAAGGTTGGTTAGCTAAATAAATTAAAAGCATTTTACTTTAATGTAAAATGCTTTTTTTGAATTATTTTTCGTTAATTTCTGCTTCGATGTTGATTTGTACTTCATCACTAAGTGTTAAACTAGAAGTATCTGGAGCAAATTTAAAATCACTTCTTTTAATTTGTCCTTGTAAAGTAAACCCTGCCTTTTCTTTGCCACTATCTGTTTTGATAACCCCACCAATTTCGGTATCTAAAACGATATCTTTGCTTACACCAGCAATATTTAATGAGCCATACATTTTACCTTTTTCATTGGAAATTTTTTCATATTTACTCATCGTAAAAGTGATATTTGGATGAGTTTTTGCTTTGAAAAAATCATCTTGTTGTAAATGAGCATCTCTTGCTTTATTTTCAGTATTTATAGAGGCAACTTTTATGTTTGCTTGAAGTTTGTTAAATTCAAATTTAGCACTATCAAAATCAATTACTGCATCGTAATCTTTAAAATTTCCATTTACATTACTAATTTGTAAATGTTTGATTTTAAATCCTACATTTGTATGGGATTTGTCTAAGCTAAATTCTTTACTTAAAACATTGCTTGCCAAAATAGAAGCAGCTAAAAAAGAACCAAGTAGTATTTTTTTCATGTTTTCTCCTTAATATTTAAAAAGCAAATTATACAAATGAAAATAAAATGAAAGTAAATTATTAAATGTATTCTATAAAATCTTTCACATTAGCTTCTTTAAAGCCTTTTAATCTTAATAAACAGCTATCACATTTGCCACAAGCCTTGTCTTCTCTTTCATAGCAAGACCAAGTGTATTCTAAGGCTACCTTTTCTTTTAAGGCTAAATCAACTATTTGTCCTTTGTTTAGATGAACTAGCGGGGTTTTAATTGCGACATTACAAGTTTTTGTAGTACCTTCATTGATAAACTCACTTGCTTTTTGTATGAAATTTGCGCTACAATCAGGATAACCACTGCTATCTTCTTGCACCACTCCTATAAAAATACTTTCACATTTTTCTTTTTCAGCTATAGCTCCTGCAATGGATAAAAAAATACCATTTCTAAAAGGAACATAAGTGTTTGGAACTTCTTTTTCATGTAGTTTTTCTTTGGGGATTTCTAAATTTAAATCTGTTAAAGAGTTACCACCGATATTTGCTATAAATGAAACATCTAAAATATATTTTGTTTTTATATTAAGTTTTTCACAAATTTTATTAAAACATTCTCTTTCTTTAAGCATGGTGCGTTGATTATAATCAAAATGTAAAGCAATAATTTCATATCCTTCTTTTTTAGCTAAATATGCACATAAAGTACTATCCATACCACCACTTATAATACAAAGAGCTTTTTTCATACTTTTCCTTAATTTTGATATAATTTGAAATTATAAAATTAAAAGGATAATAATGATTTTTTGTGAAGAAGAAATGGATATTTCTTTTCTTGAAAAAATTGCTAAAAAAATGAGTGATCAAAATATAGAACTTGTTTTAGTAAATGAAAAAACCATGCATGAAATTAATCTTAACCAAAGGGGAGTAGATAAAACTACAGATGTCTTATCTTTTCCCTTAGTGCAAAATTGTGAAAATTTACTTGGAAGTATAGTGATAAATTTAGATGAAGTAAGCAAAAAGGCTATGGAATATAAACATAGCGAAAAAGAAGAGATGGCATTGCTTTTTATCCATGCTATGCTTCATTTGCAAGGATATGATCATGAGGTAGATCAAGGACAAATGAGACAAAAAGAACAAGAATGGATTGAGTATTTTAAATTGCCAAAAAGTTTGATTGTAAGAGTGCAAGGAGAATAGATGTTTAAAAAAATTGCTTTGAGTTTGAGTTTATGTGTGAGTTTGTATGCTTATAATGAAAATACATTTACGCTAAATATTTTAGAAGGAAAGGAATTTGATATTTATCTATATAGCTCTAGTAAAAGTAACACTAGTTATGGATTTGTCCAAACAAAACAAAAACAATATAATTTTTGGGGAAGTGCTAAAAATGATGAGTATTATATAGATATAGCAGATTTTGGAACTTGTGTTTTAAAAGATATACATAAAAATAATTTTGAAGCTCTATGTAAAATAGATGGTATAAAAAAAGAATTTAACTTTTTGGCCAATAAATCCAATGCAAGCATTTATCAATTATCACTTAAAGAACAAAAACAAGTAGAAGATAATAAGAGTATTGAGTTTGATTTTAGTGAAGATATATTAAAACTATCAAGTCAAAATAAAAATTTAGAAAAAATTATTGATGATTTTAATGAGAATTTAGATAAAAATTCATTAAAACAAAAAGTAAGAGAAAGTTTTGATAAATGGAATAAAGAAGATATTTCTAATAATGAGTTTTTTTCTCAAGCTTATATAATTTATCAAGATGAGCATATTGTTTCTTTAGGAAAAAATATTTATGAGTATAAAGGCGGTGCTCATGGTATGACTAATTTTTTAAGAAAAACTTATAGCATTGATGATATGAAACTTCTTAGATTGAAAAATGAGTTAAAAATAGAAAATGAAGATTTTCAGAATATGATTAAGCAAAAGATTTTAAGTTTATATAATGAAAATGAGTTATTTGATATTAAAGAGCTTAAAATAAGTGAAATTTTTGAAGTGAGAAAAAATGGATTAGTTTTGATATGGGAGCCTTATGATATAGCTCCTTACTCTACTGGAGTAATTGAAATTTTTATAAGTTATGATGAGTTAAAACCTTTTTGGAAAAATAATTCAAAACTTGCTTATTTGAGTAAAACCAAATAAGCTTTTAATCATCAAATTTTTGTCTTAAAATCGTCCCATTATCATCTATGTAAAGTTTCATTTGATTATTAAGTTTGATTTTATAATAAGAAATTTTTCTTTCTATCTCTATGATTGCTGTATTAGGGTAGATATTTTTAATGGTATTTTGTATTGCTAGGGGTAAAATCGCATAATTTAGCGATCTAAAATTTTCAGCCTCTTTAAATTCTCCATTAAGTGAAAACTCAATCTCACTTCCATCGCTTAAATAAATCTCATAAGAATAACCATCTTGTTCTACCAGACCTATTTCTGCATTAAAATAATCTTTGATAAATTGTTTGATATTTGCAGGCAAAGAATCAGGTGCTATGACTATACCTGCATTAAGAGTATTTAAACTAATCAAAAAAGCTAAAGCTAGTTTTTTCATTTTTAACCTTATTTTATTTTTTGACGATATTGTATCTTATTAGTGTGAATTTTATGTGTAAGCTAGAATTTAAATAGCTTTTTGTTATAATTATTAAAAATACAAAGTAGGGCAATGGTAGCTTCTTTTTTAATCGCTTTAAATATTGTGATATTTGTCTTTGTGAATTATCTTTATTTTGGATCTTTAAATTTAGATGCTATTTTGGGTTTAAATTTATTTTTTTTTCAAGGATTTTACTGGCAAATTCTAAGCTCAATGTTTATGCATGGAAATTGGCCTCATTTGATTTTAAATATGATAGTGCTTTTTCAATTTGGCTCTATGCTTGAAAAGTATTTAAAAAGTTTTAAATTTGCTTTGCTTTATTTAATTGGCGGAATTCTTTGCTCTTTACTTAGTGCTTTTTATGTGTATTTAAGCTTTGATGGTAGTTTTGTAAATGTAGTGGGTGCAAGTGGTGCTATATGTGTTTTAATGGGATATTATGCATATTTGGATAAAACCGCCACTAAAGGACTTATCGTAGCTATATTACTAATGAGTTTTGTGCCTATTTTTATGGGTGTAAATATAGCTTGGTATGCGCATATTTTTGGCTTTATATGTGGATATGTTTTGGGTAAATTTAAGGTTATAAAATGAAATATATCTATTTTATCCGTCATGCCAAGGCTCAAAAAGAAAATTATGATCAAGATTTGCAACGAGAGCTTAGTTCTAGTGGAAAAGATGATCTAAAAACTATGATTTATAGGATTAAAGATTTAGAATTTAAAGCTCAAAGCATTATTTCAAGTCCTGCTAGGCGTTGTATAAAAACAGCGCAAAAACTTTGCAAAAGCTTTTCTTTAAAAGAAAAAGATATTAAGATAGAAAAAAGCTTTTATGATGGTAATTTAGAGGATGTATTAAATTTTATAAAAGAATTAAAAGAGAGTAGGGTAGTGCTAATTATGCACAATCCTTTATTACAAGAACTTTGTGAGTATTTAGCTCATATAGATTTAGAAAACTTTCCAACTTCTGCTATTTTATGTATGCAATTTGATATAAAAGAATTTAAAGATATAAAAGAATACAGCGGGGAAGTTGTGTTTTTTGATTATCCTAAAAGTCAAGAAAATAGCTAATCTACATTTTTAACTTCAATTTTATTTAAGCAAAAATATAAACTAAAATTTATCTGAAATAAAAAATATACATCTTTAGTCTTTCATAACTGCATAAAATAACTTATAATATTTTTCAAAAAATTATACTTATTTTTTTATGGATAAATTATTTTAATTCAAAAATTAAAATGCTTTAAATTACTATATTATAGGTATTTAAAAATACATTCCATCTATGAAATAACAGATAAATATAAAAGTTTGAAAATTATAGTTTTCAATACAAAATATATACAATTTCAAGATTTTACTATTTATCATATAATTTTACATATATATTAAGTTTAAGTTAAAATATTTTTATAGACTAAAAAAGCTGAAATGATGAGTAAAAAGGAAAATAAATATAAAAGTTTAGCTTGTATGAAATTTTTGGTTTTATTTGGATTTTTGGATTAGTCTTGAAAGTTGTCTTGCTAAAAGTTTAGCACTATTTTCATCTTTGCTAAGTTTTTTCATATTTTCTCTAAATTCATAAAGTCTTTTTTCTTGTGTAAAGTCATTTGAAGTATTATCTTGTTTTGAGGTATTGTTTTGTTTTACTTGCTTTTGCACGATTTTTTTCTTAAAAAACATATCATTGTCCTATTTTGTTTTTATAATTATAGCTTGATATTTTTTAAGTAAGATTTTTTTATAATTTTTATATTAGTTTTAAAAGGAAAAAAGTTTGAAAACCATAGGTTTAATAGGTGGAATGAGTTATGAAAGCACACTTAGTTATTATGAAATTATCAATAAATTAACAAATGAAAAATTAGGAAAATTACATAGTGCCAAGATAGTTTTAACTAGTGTTGATTTTGAAGAGATAGAAGAATGTCAACGTAAGAATGATTGGCAAAAAGCAAGTGAAATTTTAACCCAACATGCCCTACTTTTGCAAAAATGCAGAGTTGATTTTATATTAATTTGTACTAATACTATGCATAAATGTTATGAAAATATACAAAAAAATATTCAAATTCCTATCTTACATATAGCTAAAGCTATGCTTTTAGAACTTCAAGAGCAAAACATCGATAAAGTATTGTTATTAGGGACAAAATACACTATGCAAGAAGATTTTTATAAACAACTTTTAATTAACTCAAAGATTGAAGTTTTTATTCCCAAAAATGATGATATTTTAAAACTTAATGATATCATTTTTAATGAGCTTTGTAAGGGTATTATAAATAAAGACTCAAAAAAATATTTAGATGATGTGATTGCTCAATTTCCGCAAGTTCAAGGAGTTATATTGGGTTGTACTGAACTTGGATTGATTGTAAAAGAAAGCTCTAAAAAGCTATTTGATAGTGCATATATTCATGCTAAAATGGCTACTTTGAAAGCCTTGGAGAATGAGCGATGAAATATCCTCTAGATTGTGAAGAAAATTTTGAAAAGTCATTTTTGTTTTGGCTTTGTAGATATGTGAAATTTAAACTAAATTCTTTATCAAATAAAGAATTAAAAGACCCCCAAGCCTTGGCTGTAGTAAATTTAGCTCTAAGTAAGGGTGTTAAAAATATACAAGAGCTTGATGCTTATGTAAAAAAAGCAAGAAATGCAGGGCTTAGCGGTGTAAATACGTATTTTAATCCTTTGAAAAAACTTTATGAATATTTGTTATTTTACAAGCTTTATTCGCTAAAACAAATTGATGAAGAGCTTTTAGTGGAAATTTTAGCAAGTATTAGTGCTTCTTTATCTGATGCGAGTAAGAAAAATTATCGTATAGCTGTGATTAATTTTTTTGCATTTTTAGATAAACAAAACGAAGAAGATCAAAAAGCACATATTTTTGATATTAATCTTAAAAATTGGGCAGGTATAAGTGGCTCTAAAGGAGTTAAATTACCTGAATATATGAGCGAAGATGAAGTGAGTAAATTTTTAGATGCTATTGATAATACAGATTTTAAAAACAACACTATACGCAATCGCTTGATTATTAAAATCATCATTTTTACAGGAATTAGGGTTAGCGAGGCTATTAATATAAAATTAAAAGATATTAGTGAAGAAAATGATCTTTATATTATACGCATTAGAGCTAAAGGCAATAAATACCGCGTTGTGATGATTAAAAAAGAGCTTATAGAACATCTTTTAAAAGATGTAAGAGTAAATTATCTTTCTTGTGATGGACTTTTATTTGTCAATCGCAATGGCAAGGCCCTAACCCAAGCTTATGTTTCGCGCATAGTAGAACAAATTTTATTTAAAGCAGGAATTCGCAAGCAAAAAAATGGAGCCCATATGCTAAGACATACTTTTGCTACCCTACTTTATAAAAAGCAAAAAGATTTAGTTTTAGTCCAAGAAGCACTAGGCCATGCAAGCTTAAATACTTCAAGAATTTATACACACTTTGATAATGAAAAGCTAAAATTGGCCGCAGAAGTAGCAAAAAAACTTCACGATAGAAATTAATTTTTTATAAAAAAATCCGATATATCCTTTAAAAGAAAGGATATATCATGCAAATAAATAATTATGCTAGTAAAATCAATCCTTATGTTTTAAACACTCAAAAAGAAGAAAAAGAAAGTAAAGAGAGCAAGAATTTTATAGAGTTTAAATTTACTCAAGGTATAAAAGAGCTTGAAAAAAGTGTTAAAGAAAGTCAAAATGGAGAAAAATCAGAAGATGAGTTAAGTAAACTTTATAAAGAACTTTCTAAAATACAAGCTAAAATAACAGAATTAAATGCAAAATTACAGTCAAGCCAAGATCCACAAAAAGCTCAAATGATCAATTCTCAAATTCAAAGTTTAAATTCGCAAATGCAAAGCATTTATGCAAGAATAATGCAAATGTTATCTCAAGCCATGCAAGCCGTTAAATAAATTTTTGTATCTATAATTTAAGGGGTATTTTTTGCTTTTTATTGTATTATCAAAGTTTAAAAAATTAAGGAGTTTAAATGAATTGTAGGTTGTTATCTTCATTGATTTTGGCTAATGTATTATATGCAAATACTGGATGGCAAAATAATGGAAACGCTTTAAGTTATTGCAGTGGACAAATAAATTGTATTATTTTTGAAAATGTAAATAATGATAGTTTAATTTTTAATAATGGGGGGGGGGGATGGCTCTTTAGTAATACAGTCAAACGATAATTTTGTTGTTAATATTTCTTCTAACTCTACTTTTATAACAAATCAAGGCACTATAGATAAAATAAGCATAAATTCAGATTTTAATAATAACACTAAAGGGAATTATTATTTTATCAACAACGATAAAACAATCAATTCTATTATCGTAGAAAAAGATATAGTTTTTACAACCAGTCAAGGTATTATCCATAATCAAGGGTATATAGAAACTATAACAAATAATGGAACGATTAATAGCCTTGATGAATATATATTGTTTAATAATATTGGTGATGTAAAACATATTATCAATAATGGAACTATAAATACTAATTCAAATTTATATGTTAGTGGTATGCAAGGTAGTAAACTGAGTGAATTTAAAAATAGTGGAATTATAAATTATTATGGAGTAAGTGGAAGTTTTAAATCTTTAATCACAATGTTAGAAGGTGAATTAGATATATTTCATAATACAAAAACAGGGATTATTAAATCAAATCAAACAATTTTGGAAAACTGGGATAAAGTTAAAATTGAAACTTTTAATAATGAAGGCTTAATTGAAGTAGATTTAGCTAAAGAAGATAATGATTATGCTATTGAATTTTCTCATTTAGAAGATAATGATTTTAACGAATACGGCATAAATAATTTCCACAATAGCGGTAAAATCATAGTAAAAAATAGTACAAAAGGTGGTGCTGTTTATATTTCTAGAGCTACAACCTTTACTAATTCTGGCACTATATCTTCAGACAATGCTAGTGCAGTAATTTTAGGTGCAGTAGATGCTATCACTAACATAGGTACTATATCAGGTAAAATTGGTATAGGTTTATTTAGCGGTGATATACCTATTGATACTACTTTTTCTAATACTGGTTCGATCAAATTTAAAGGAAAAAGTGGAGCTCATATTAGTTTAGATAAAGATTATAATAATAAATTAAATATCACAGATTATAATCTTTTCATAGCTCAAGATGCTAATGCTTTCTCATCTAATGATTTTGGTATAAAAGATAAAGATTTTGATAATTTTGATAGTTTAAATAAACAATCTCACGTTATTATCTCTTATGATAAAAATGATATAAATTCTTTAAAAAATATAAACTTCAAAAAAGGTAGTATAAGACTTAATGTAGATGATATGATAGGAAAAGGTTTTAAACTAAATACTTATTATAATACTAATGATTTAATCTTAGCTAATGATGGTAGTGGCACTTTAACTTCAGCAGGAGATAAAGTAAATAATGGAGATGGTTTAGGAAGTGTAGATTATCTAGCTTCAATGACTAATAATATCTATGAAATAGCTTATAAAAACTCAAGCTCTATGCAAGATTATAATGATGCTTTTTCTATCAATGTTCAAAAACAAAATTCTAAATCTTATGTAGCTAATCAAGCTTCTAATATGAGTAATATAAGAAGAATACATTTTATTAATGATGTTATTTCTGATGAGATAGCTAAAATGCAAGAAGATAATCGTTTTTATGCTAAGACTTATTTTGTAAATGATAATTATGATTTAGCTAATAATAATGGTAAATTAGATGGTAATGGATATGGAGCTTTATTTGGTTTTAATAAAAACTTACATGATGATTCTATCATAGGTGCTTATGCTGGTTTAGAAACTCAAAATTTAGATAATGATTTTAATCATTTAAGTATAAAAGATCAAGCTTTTTTTGCTGGATTAAATTATTATAAAAATCTAAAGAAATTTGATAAGAGTGATTTATATATAAAAACTCAAATTAGAGCTTCTTATGTGGATTCTAAGATAGATAGAATTTTAGATATTAAACAAGAAGATAAATATGGAAGTTTTTCTTTAGGTGCTTCTGTAGGTTTAGGACTTGATTATTATTTTAATGATAATTTTACCATACAAGCTAGAACAAATATAGACTATGATAGACTTGAACATGATAGTTTTACCTTAGGTAATGAAAACTATCATTCAAATCATATTGATTTATATGCTCTTAGTCAAGAATTAAAGGGTATATATATGATTAATGATAAATTTTCTACTAATGCTTCTTTAGGAGTTAAAGTAAATATAAAAGATTATTATTATGCTGATTTTGAGATAGATGAAACTAATTATAAGGATAAATACTATCTTGATAGAATGTATTATTTTACACAATTAGATTTTTCTTATATTATTACTCCAAAATCTAATATATCTTTATCTTATAATGGTTTATACTCAGATAGATTAACTTCTCATAGTGGTGTTCTAAGTTACAGATATTTATGGTAGTTTTAGTACAGAATTCTCTGATAACAACCTAATCACAAAACAAATTATTAGGGTTGGTTTTGTAATACGTTATTTTTTAGCGTTTAAAAATACACTAAGAATAATCAAAGCAAAAAGATCAATCACGCCATAAATAGTCCCTAAAAATAAAAAACTCACAAAAGCAGCAGTCACAGGTTTTATACAAGCTATCATGCTAGCTAAAAGCCCCTATTGTACCTATAAACACAATCGCGCTCATAGCTAAAAGGAATTTAAAGAAAAATCATGTTCTGGGTTATTTCCTTGTAATAAGATAAAAAGCAAAAAAGAAGTAAATAAACTAGTCAAGCCTATGATTAAAAACAAGCCATATTTTA
>NZ_NFOE01000113.1 GCF_002179635.1 Campylobacter jejuni
GTTATATCAAAGTCAGTGGTAGTTTTAAATGAATTAGAAGCTTGATCATATTGTATTCCTGTGGCTGTTTGAGCGGAAGTGATGAAATCTTGCTTTTTACTTGCTAATTCATTTTCATCAAATTTAACAAATGTTATCTTGCCTTGGTAAGTTGCTTCACTATCTTTAATTCTATCAAATACTCCATTTTTTAGATAAACATTTACATTATCAAAACTAACCTTCTCATTTAGTCCAAATCTAGTATCAGCAAACAAATACTGTTCTTTTCCTTGATAATTACCATCTAAGAATATATAAACATTATTCAATTCAACATTCCCGCTAAGATCTCTTGCAAAAGAAAATATTTTGCCATTTCTACCCTGTATGTTTTCAACCCCATGTATAATTATATTCTCAAACACAGTCTTATCGTTTGGTTTGAATGCATCTCCAACATTTCCAGCAAATAACGAAAAATCACCAGAATCAAAATCATCAAATGTTACTTTTTCGATGTTATTTATTGATATGTTTTTATAAGTTCCATTAGAAATGGTATTAGCAAAAGCTGCAGAGGTTTTACTATTACTTTGAAAACCAAGATTAAAATTTCCTATACCATCTATCATTATGTTTTCAAAATTATGTATAGTACTGTAAGAGCTTAAAATTTGGTTAGCAAATCCTGCTACACTACCACTCATAGAATAAATTTCACCTATATTTTTAATAGTAATATTTTTAGCATTTACATTTGCATCAATATACGAAGAAAATCCTGCAGCTGCTTTAGAAGATTCTATTTTATCTATATTTTCTATCGCAATATTTTCAAAATTTAAATTTGCTCCATTCCATAAATTAGCATACCCTATAAAACCTCCAGCTCCATAAGTATTACCACCTAAGATAGTTTTAAAATCCGCAACTTTGATATTTTTAAAGATACTATTAGTATTTGTACTTCTATCAATATATCCTATGAAACCACCGCCAGCACCAGAAGAACCATTTATAATTCCATATCCGTTATCTTTCTCTCTCCCATATATTGATATGTCATAAAATTTACCACCATCAATAGTACCTATAAATCCTCCACTATTTACACCATATAATGCTTCAATATATACATTATTTATTTTAATACGAGAATATTCCCCATCTTGTTTACTTAAACCCGCAAAACCACCGGCGTTTTGAAAATAATTTCCGCTAAGTTTTATATTTGAAAGCTCTATATCTTCAAATTTGCTATTTTGTGTTTTTCCCACCAAACTACCTATGTTTATGGCATTAAACTGTCCATTTACATTAACCTTAAAATCAACATTATTAACTTTTAAATTTCTAATACTACCACCATCAACAGCACCAAAAATGCCTATAACTCTATATCTTGGGTCAGAAATATTAAGTTGATCTAAATCCATTTTAATATTTTCCAAAGCATAACCATTACCATTAAAAGTAGATGTAAAAGATTTACTCCAACTATCATCTGTATACCCCACCATATACT
>NZ_NFOE01000100.1 GCF_002179635.1 Campylobacter jejuni
ATATCTCCCCCCCCCCCTCATATAATTAAAGAGATTGTGATTTGTTTTGATATAAGATAATACTTGTAGACAATCTAGTGCTTGCATAATGCCAAAATTTTGATATTCGTTTTTCGTTGGTTCAAATGTAATGCTGAGATTAATAATTTCATTTTTTGGAATGATATGGAGTTGTTTTAGTTTTTCTATTTCACTATTTAAAAACAATGCAATTTCGTGAATACCTTTGAATGTTTTATTTTGGGTATTGATATTATAAGTACTACAAATAGAAGCAATAATGTTTTGATCAAAGCTATCTAGTATTAATTTAGCACCATTTTGTGGCCTATATTGTATGCAAAAATAATTTACACTTACGCATATTACATTATGATTTTCTAAAACTCTATAAATAAGCTTATTTTGGTATGTATCATTGATATCACTACCTAGACCAGGCAAAAGAAATACAATAGCTTCGATTTCTTTTTCATCATCATAATCAATTCTAAAATCTAATAAAGATTGTCTTTGTATGTTAAGCTCTATATCATCAAAAGATGGAATTTGAAAAAATTTAGTTTGAAGCATGGTTTTTCCTTTTTTGGATATAGATATAAATAGCTACAATCATAGCAGCAAAAACAATACAAGCTATAATAACAAAATGTAAATATTCTTTGATTAAATCTTCATTTTTACCTAAAATATAACCTAATACAAGTAAGATTAAACACCAAATTCCTGCTCCTAAGCTGGTATAAAACATAAATTTTTTCAAATTCATTCTTGCGAGTCCAGCAGGTAAAGAAATGTATTGACGTAAACCAGGGATTAATCTACCACTAAAGGTGGATATTTCGCCATGTTTATTAAAAAAGGCTTCAAATTGAGCAAATTTTGTTTCATTAACTCCAAAATATTTGCATATTTTTAAAAGAACTTCCCGTCCTAAAAAATAACATAAATAATAATTTAATAAAGCTCCTAAAAGAGCTCCAAAAGTCCCACAAAGTAAACATAACCAAAAGTTAAGCTCGTTTTGATGAGCTAAATATCCAGCAGGTATCATCACTACTTCGCTAGGAAAAGGAAAAAAGGAACTCTCTATAAACATAAGAAAGATAATCCCCCAATAACCCCAATCTTTTGCAAGAGTGAGTAAAAAATCTACAATATCACCAAGCATAAATAACCTTTATTTTTTAAGCTAATGATATAAGTTTAGTTTTAATGTTTTAAAAATATAACATCGCTTTTGCGCAAATGACTATTAAAATACATAAAATCAATGCAATCAAGTGAGATTTTAAAGGGTCTTTTCTTTTTAAAACTTTTATAAAAAATAAAGAGTAAAAAGTCAAAACTAGCATTGTTATTAATAATAAAAGTTTGATAAATAAAAATCTACCAAAATTACTTGCAAAAAAATCCCAAAAAGAGTTAATTTCATAAAAACTCAAAAGATAAAATCCACTCAGCAAAAGTAAGATAAAAATACTAGCAAAAATAAAAATACTTGATTTGGTATAGGCTTTTTTAATTTTATCACAATCTTCTTTACTTTCGTGTTTATAAGCAAAGTGATAAACACATACATCAAAAAATACATAAGCTATAAAAAATACAGCACAAATAAGATGAATACAAATAAAAATAAAATGCATAGTTAATCTCCTTAAAAAATCATAGCACAATTTTAAGGAGATGTAAAATTAAAGTTTTTCTAAAATTTGGATAGTTTTGATTTTATCTCCTGCTCTAATACTATCTAATACTTCTAAACTTTCTTTATCTTCAGGATTGATTTGTCCAAAGATAGTATGTACTCCATCTAAATGAGGCTGTGGGCTATGACAGATAAAAAATTGCGATCCGCCTGTATCTCTACCAGCATGAGCCATAGATAAGCTACCTCTTAAGTGCTTGTGTTTTTGATCGTCACATTCACACTCTATCTCATAACCAGGACCACCTGAACCTATACCATAAGGACAACCACCTTGTATTACAAAATTTGGAATCACACGGTGAAAAACAAGCTCATCATAAAAACCATCATTAGCTAAGTTAGCAAAATTACATACAGTTTGCGGTGTTTCATCGGGAAATAATTCTAATTTCATATCACCTTTTTCGGTGCTAATGATAGCAAAATTGTATTTTTTTGCATCTTTTGTGTCGATTTTTTTAAGCATTTTTTTGCTCCTATTCTATATTAGTATAAACTGCTTGCACATCATCATCATCTTCTAATTTATCAAGTAATTTTTCAATATCAAGAAGTTGTTCTTCATTAAAGCTTACAGGATTGTTAGCAAGATATTCAAGTCCTGCTTTTTTAAGCACTAAGCCTTTTTTTTCTATAGCATTACTAAGTTCACCAAAGGCAGTATAATCACCTATAATTAATAATTCTTCTTCATTTTGCTCAAGTTCTTCAAGTCCTGCATCAATGAGTTCAAGTTCAAGTTCTTCTAAATCTCCATCATATTTTTCAAGATGAAAGACAGCTTTGTGTGAAAACATAAAAGTTAAAGAGCCATTTTGTAAAATTTCACCGCCATTTTTGCTAAAAATCGCTTTTACATTAGCCACCGTGCGTGTAGGATTATCACTCATGCACTCAACGATGATTAAAGTTCCATGTGCTGCTTTTCCTTCATAGTGGATATTTTTAATATCAGCACTATCTTTTCCGCTTGCTCTTTTAATGGCTGCATCGATATTGTCTTTTGGCATATTATTAGCTTTTGCAGTAGCTATGGCGCTACGAAGCTTTGGATTCATATCAGGATCAGCTCCGCCTTCTTTTGCTGCCACTTGTATAGCCTTTGCAAGTTTTGGAAAAAGTTTGCTCATTTTATCCCATCTTGCTTCTTTAGAGGCTCTGCGATATTCAAACGCTCTTCCCATAAATTCTCTCTTTCTTATATTGTTTTAAAGTTAAAAGTATAAACTAAGAAGTCTAAATTTGATTTTAAAGGAGTAAAAGAGTGATCAGAAAATCTAGAAAAGATGATGTTAGAAAATGTATACAATTACTTGCTTTAGCAATGGATCATTTTATTTATAAACTTAGTGGTTATAATGATCATCAAAAAGCTATAGAGGTTTTAGAAAATTTCTTCACTCAAGAAAACAATCGTTTAAGTTATGAAAATATATGTGTTTATGAAGAAGATGATGAAATTTTAGGTGCGATTTGTTTTTATGATGGGGCTTTGGCAGATGAGTTAGATAAGCCTTTAAATGAGCATTTAGAGTTTTTGGGGATTAATGAAAAAGTTTTAAAAGAATGTGAAAATGAGTTTTACTTAGATAGTATTTGCGTGGATGAAAAAGCAAGAGGGAAAGGTATTGCTAAGAAATTGATTGAATATGCCTTCAACGAAGCTTTGAAAAATGATAAAAAGCTTTCATTGATCGTAGAAGATGAAAATATAAATGCGAAAATGCTTTATGAAAAAATGGGTTTTAAATTTATAAAAAATAAAATTTTTCATTCTCATAAATATGAATACAGAGAAAAAGGAGAATAAATGATTATAAAAACTAAAAATATCAATTGTCAAAGTTGTGTAAATTTAATCAAGGCTTCATTAGAAGATGAATTTGGTACCATGCAAATAAATGTTGAAACAAAAAGCATAGAGATTGATTTAAAAACAGAGCAAGTTGAAGAGTTCAAAAAACAATTACAAGAATTAGGTTTTGAGATAGATGAAGTATGAGTTAAAATTAAAAATAGGCAATATGACTTGTGTTAATTGCTCTAATGCTATAGAAAAAGTTTGTGCAAAAATTGATGGGGTAGAAGATGTGAGTGTTTCTTATGTCAATTCTAGCGGGGCGTTTTTGCTTATAGATTTATCTTTGGAAACAAAAATCAAAGAAAAAATCAAAGCTTTGGGTTTTGAGATATTGCAAGAAGAGCAAAATTTATATGAGTTTAAACTCCAAGAGCTTAAAAATATGAAAACAAAGCTTATTATGAGTATAATCTTAAGCTCTATTGTGATGTATTTTGAAATGTTTGTTCAAGGAAATGTTTCTGCTTTAATTCAAATGTTTTTATCTATGATAGTAATTTTTTATTGTGGAAAAGGTTTTTTCATCCACGCTCTTAAGGGATTAAAGTATAAAAATTTAGATATGAATACCTTGATATCCTTAGGTGCTTTTACTTCTTTTGTATATTCTTTTTTTGTATATTTTGAAGTGTTTAACAAAGATGGTTATTTGTATTTTAGTGGTGGAGCGATGATTATAAGCTTTGTTTTATTAGGTAAATACTTAGAAGAAAAGGCTAAATTTAAATCCTTAGAATACCAAAACAAATTAAAAAATATAGATATTAAAAAAGCCAATATAATTTTAGAAGATGGAAGTATAAAAAGCATACCTAGTGCTTTTGTAAAAGAAAATGATGTGATTTTAGTAAAAGAAGGTGAAAGCGTTGTTGCTGATGGGGTGATTATAGCAGGTGAAGCTGAGGTTGATGTGAGTTTTTTAACAGGAGAGTTTTTACCACTTTTGAAAAAGCAAGATGATGAGATTTTAGCAGGAACTGTGTTGATTAATGGAAGTTTAAAGATTAAAGCTAATAAAAAGGCGATTGAAAGCTCATTAGAGCAAATCAAAGATCTTGTTTTTAAAGCAGGTAATGCCAAAACACCTTTAGCAAATTTAGCGAATAAAATTTCAGCTTATTTTGTAGCTTGTATTATAATTTTATCGCTTTTTGTGTTTGCTTTTTGGTATGTTAAAGAAGGAATTAACGCAGCATTTTTGCATGCTTGTGCCACGCTTTTAATCTCTTGTCCTTGTGCTTTGGGTTTAGCAACTCCTATAGCCATAGTGAGTGCTTTAGCAAATGGTGCAAGAAATTTTATCTTAGTAAAAAATCCAGCGGTATTAGAGAATTTAGCTAGTATAAAACTTGCTATTTTTGATAAAACAGGCACTTTAAGCCAAGATGACTTAAGTGTTTATAAGCATAATCTTACTCAAGAAGATTTTCAAAAACTCACCCAAATTGAAAATTTAAGCTCACACCCAATCGCAAAGGCATTTACTAAAGAATTAAATGTAAATTTAAATTTGCAGGGAAAATTAAGTGTTTTGGTGGGGAGTGGTTTGCTTTATGAGGAAAATGAAGATAAATATTTAATAGGCAATGAGAAATTAATGTTTGAAAATGGTGTTGATATGCAAAAAAGTAAGCAATTTTTGCAAGAATTTGAAGATCAAGCACCTATATGTTTATATTTTGCAAAAAATAAAATTTGTCTTGGTGGAGTTTGTTTGAAAAATGAGCTCAAAAACGAGGCTAAAGATTTGATAGCAAATTTAAAACAAAAAGGTGTAAAAAGTATTATTTTAAGTGGCGATAATAAAAAAAGTGTTGCTAAAATAGCAAATGAGCTCAATATTGATGAATATTATTTTGACTTAAAACCTGAGCAAAAACTTGATTTCATAAAAGAAAAAATCAAAAAAGAAAAAGTGCTTTTTATAGGAGATGGTATTAACGACGCTCCTGCTTTAAATTTAGCTAGCGCAAGCATTAGTTTTTCTAAAGCAAGTGAGCTTGCTAAAAAAAGCGGAGATTTGATTTTAATAAAAGATGATTTATCTTTAATAGCTTATTGTTTTGAGCTTTCTCAAAGAACTAAAAATATCATCAAACTTAATCTATTTTGGGCTTTTATTTACAATGCTTTATGTATTCCTATTGCAGCAGGTCTTGTGCCATTTATAAGTCTTAGTCCACATTTGGCAGCTTTGGCAATGTGTTTTAGTTCGGTAACAGTTGTATTAAATTCTTTAAGATTGCGTTAGATATTTCAGTTTTATTTAATATTTGTTGTATTATATTAATATAAATTTAACAAAAAAGGAGTATCATAATGAATTGCAATTGCGGTTTTTCTATGATGAATGTAATAAGATATTCTAAAATGATTATCTTGCTTACAGTTGCCTCTTTAGCAGCTATTGTTGTTTTTGGTAATATAACTGATTATAATTCAAATTTTCAGTTTGTAAAACATGTTATGAGTATGGACACCAAACCTGATTATTTAGGTAATGCTATTGTTTATAGGGCTATTACAAATTCTACTATTCATCATATTGCTTATATTTTTATTATCTGTTTTGAAGCTTTTATTATGTTAACTGCTTTAAAAGGTGCTTTAGATATGTTTAAAGCAAGAAATTTAGATGCAAAAACTTTTCATGAAGCTAAAAAATTTGGAATTATTGCTCTAACTTGTTGTTGTTTACTTTGGTTTTTTGGTTTTCAAGTGGTAGCTGCAGAGTGGTTTGGTATGTGGATGAGTAAAACATGGAATGGTTTGCCTGATGCTACTAGATTAGTAACTTATATGCTTTTAGCTTTAATTTATATTAGTATCAAAAACGATGATTAATTTTATCAAACTCCTTTTTTGTAGGAGTTTGGTATTATAATTCATTAACAGCACGGTAAGCTTGATCGATTGCTGAATGCATGTAAGCTGACCAATCAGAATCTGAATTTGCTATAACAATATTACCAAAAGGTTTTCTTGCAAGTTCTATAGTTTTTTGTGCTTCTTCACTATCATCAAAAAGACTGTTTTCTGTATATGAATAACAATGCCCCCAACGATTTACAACTATAGCCTTAATGTCTCTTTCATGGTCAAATCCAGCCGAGCCTAACATGCCTTGAAGTTGATCGCGAATAATTTTCTCATGCTCTTCAAAACTCATAGTAAATAATAAATTTCTGCCTACTCTAGCTCTATCCCTTGCATCCATTCCATCAAGATCAATCCCTTGGATATTCGCAAAAGCTAAGGGAGAGCAAACCATGTGAACACAAATAGGCTTTTTAGGATCTTTTGGGTGGTGATATCCTCCCATATCCACAGGATAATCAAGTTTAGTTCTAGCATAAGGCATTTTTGGTGAATAAATTTCATGAACTCCAAGTTTTATAAATGGTTCCCAGTTGCTTATGATAACTTTAGTATGCAAAAGAGAGGTTTTTACATTTTTACTTAAAGCATCTTTTTGATCTTGTGGCATGCTTGGTATTATATATGGAATCATGCTGTTATAATTTGCCATTACAACTTTTTTAGCTTTTACTCTATAATTTTTGCCTTTATTAACATAAGTTACTAAAGTTCCATCTTTTGTATTTTCTACATTTATAACAGTGCTGTTTAATCTTAAACGTACTTTATTTTTAGCAAGATCAAGTTTAGAATAATCAAAATGAGCTAAGGTAATTTCATCCATATCTTTACCTTTTTTAGATACATCAGGAATTAATCTTCTAACCATTAATCTAGCAACAGTGGCGTTGCCATCAGCACAGTGGTGGATATATGGTTCTTCCATTTCAGCTA
This sequence comes from Campylobacter jejuni, assembly GCF_002179635.1. GTDB lineage: Bacteria > Campylobacterota > Campylobacteria > Campylobacterales > Campylobacteraceae > Campylobacter_D > Campylobacter_D jejuni_C. The sequence continues at coordinate 7,389 of NZ_NFOE01000100.1, forward strand.
GTGCTTCCCCTTCAATTGGATCAAGTCCAAGTTTATCAAAACCAGGTAGGAAAGAAATTCTAGCGTCTTCGCAAGAAACAGCATCAATACCTAAAGCCAAAAAGTCATCTGTCATACCTTCAAAAAATTTTATAGCTTGTGGTGAAAGTTTAACCTTTTCCTCTAAGAATTTTTTATAGCTTGTTTTTGCTACATACTTATCCCTTTGCTCTTTTGTTAAACCTTTTAAATAGTCTTTTTCGCTTTTAAATAAAGCAATTAAATCTTTTTTATCTTTTTCATTAAGAGGAAAATCACCTATAAAAGCCTCAATGCTTCTTCCATTGCTTTTTTCTTCAGGAATATCATCACAAATTACTTTTCTAGGATTACCATTTACAACTTTGTCTACTCCAAATTCAGCCTTAGAAAAATACACACCTCTACTAAGTTTTAAATCAGGATAAAAATTTACATCAAAACGTTTAGCAAGCTCATCAATATCCACACCCAAAGATGATAGTAAATCTACTACTTCTTTAGAATATAATGCCTTTGGCGATTGAAATGTTTCACTACCACCATAACTTAAAATAGTGCCATCTTCTAGTTCTATTTCATTTCTTCTAGCATGTCCACCAAAGTCATCGTGATTATCAAGAATAAGAATTTTTTTATCTTTTCCAAATTTGTTTTGATAAAAACAAGCTGCGGCTAAACCACTAATACCTGCTCCAACAACAACTAAGTCGTATTCTTGTTTAGGTTTAATAACACTAAAATTAAATTTTTCACCATCTCTTAACATATGTGCAAATTCATAACTTGCATTATTACTACCCCTTAATCCAAGCCACTTTGGCGGGTAGTATTCTTTAGTGAAATCTTCGATTTTGGCTTCTTTACCGTATAATACCTGCAAAGGAGTCATTCCTGCAAGTATAGTTAAAGCCATTCCATTTAAAAAGTCTCTTCTTTGCATGATTGTCCTTAAAATAAGATATATTAGCTCTTATTTTAAGAGTATATTTATATTTTTATTCTTAAAGTATTTTATAAATACAAAAATTTTTATAAAAAAGTTACTCTTTTTCTCTTTTTATAATTTTTATATAGTTTAGAAAGCAAAAAGATCGCTGCAAGACTTAAAACTAAAAAATGTGGAAATTGTGGTACTTTTGCAGATAAAAAATAATGCCAAGCTACTAGCAAAAAACAAAAATATCCAAGTTTTCTTATTTTGCTTAATTTTTTAAAAAGTTTAAAAGAGCTTATAAACATAAGCGAGAGTATGAAAAAGCTTATAAAACCACTAAGTTCTAAATTTTTACTAAAAGTATCTTTGAAAAAAAGTATTAGATCTAAATTTTTTCCAAAAGCAAAATAATTAAAAAAGTGAATCAAAGTCCAAAAAAATGCATAAAAACCTAAAAATTTAGGGTAATCTTTTGTGTGTTTATACTTTAAAAGTGAAAAAAATAGGCTTAATCCAAAAAAGATTAAGCCAAATATACCACTATAAAAATACACAGATTTTACAATATCAAATTCTTGCAAGATTTGATAAATACTAAAAATAATACTTAAAGCAAAGGCTAAAAATCCACTGATATTATAAACTTTTTTGCTCATTAAAAATTAACCTTTAAATCCATATCTTTATACAAATGCGCTACTTCTTTTTCATAACCATTGAACATTTGCGTAGGTTTAGTGAAAAAATCTCCCAAAGGACGCTCATTTGCTTGAGACCATCTTGGATGAGAAACATTTGGATTAACATTAGCATAAAAACCATATTCTCTAGGGTTTGCTAGCTCCCATGTGGTTTTAGGTTGTTCTTTAGTAAATTCTATTTTTACAATAGATTTGATACTTTTAAAACCATATTTCCATGGAACTACAAGGCGAATCGGCGCTCCATTTTGTCCTAATAAAGGCTTTTTATACATTCCTACAGCCATAAGCGTTAATGGGTGCATAGCCTCATCTAATCTTAAACCCTCTACATAAGGATAATCAAGAGTTGGGAAAAATGAAGCTTGATCAGCAAATTGATTTTTATCAAAAAGAGTGGTAAATTTTATAAATTTAGCCTCACTTTTTACTTTACATTTTTCTATTAAAACACGCAATTCAAAACCAACCCAAGGCACCACCATAGACCAAGTTTCAACACAACGAAATCTATAAATTCTCTCTTCTAAAGGAAAAGCTAATAAATCTTGCATAGTTAAAGTTAAAGGCTCTTCAACTTCCCCACTAACTTCTATTTTCCAACCATTTGTGTTGAAATTTTTTGCAAGCTCAACAGCTCTTTTTTTATCAGTAGAAAATTCATAAAAATTAACATAATTAGTTGCAATTTTTTCATCGCTAAGTTTTAATTTTTCATTGTTAGGATCAGGAAAGAAATTTAATGCCATTAATTCAGATTGGACTAAGGCTGAACTAACCAAAGCTCCAGCACCTAGTTTTAAAAAATGGCGTCTTTTATTATATAATTGTTCGTTTGTGATATTCATGAAAAGTCCTTTATATATTTTGTGATATTAAAACATATAAAGGAAAATAAAAGGATAATTTTTATTATTTTATAAAAAATATTTTTAAAAAATTACCTCATTATTTTCAGATAGAGCAGGGTTGTTTTTTGGAAATGGAGAGGCATTGGTGTAATACTCTCTTTGTTTTTCATAAATTCCTTGATAAACTCCTTTTGGAATGGTAAATTTTCTAGCACTATCAGGATAAAGTTCTAAGTATTTTGTTAAAAATTCTTTAAAAACTGGAGCAGCAGTTCTTGCGCCACCTTCTACTTGTTTCATAGGTTTATTATCATCATTACCATACCAAATGATAGCTTCTATTTCAGGAGTTAATCCGCAAAACCATGCATCAACGCTTTTATTTGAAGTGCCAGTTTTTCCAGCTATTTCAATCCCTTCCACTCTAGCATTGCGCCCAGTTCCTTTTTTAACAACATTTTGCATCATATCATTAACTAAAAAGGCTTGTTCAGGTTCGCTGATTTTTCTTTCTCCAGAGTTAAATTCTACCACTATTTTGTCATTTTTATCGATTACTCTTTTAATGAGTATTAAATCTTTTTGCACCCCATAATTTCCAAATACTGTATAAAGTTTAGCATAATCATAAATAGAAATCCCAAAGCTACCTAAGACTATAGATAAATCAACCGGTATATTTTTAAAGCCCATAAATTGAAGTTTATCATGGATCACATCAAGCCCCAAAGCAAGAGCTAAATTTATAGTAGCTAGGTTTCTTGAGCCAGTTAGTGCTTCTTTTAAGCTTATAAGCCCTAGAAATTTTCCACCATAATTTTTAGGTTTCCAGTCTTGTTCATCTTTTTTGGTGCTTTCAAAGATTCTTGAAATATCAGCAACCTTACTCATAGGAGAATAGCCCATATCAATGGCAATTTGGTATAAAAAAGGCTTAAAAGAACTTCCAGGCTGTCTTAAACTTTGAGTAGCACGGTTAAAATTACTTTTTGCGTAATTTACTCCGCCAACTAAGGCTAAAATGTCTCCATTTTGATGATTTGCTACTATCATAGCTCCATTAAGTGTGCTTAAATTTGCATCTTTATCTCTTTTAACTATTTCATCATAGCCAAATTTTAAAGCCTCTCTTGCAATATTTTGCACATCAAGATCAATGGCAAGCTCTATTTTATAGCCACCACTTTTTAAGTCTTTAATTCCGCTTAGTTGTTTTAAAACTTCTTGAGTAACATAAGGAGCTGCATTTTGTGTTAAAGTATCATCATATACTTTTGGAATTTCTTTTAAAGCGTTTTCATACTCTTCTTTAGAAATCCAACCAAGATTATACATTCTTTGCACTACGCTATTTGCTCTAGCTAAAGAAAGATCTAAATGTCTAGTAGGATCATAAGTACTTGGAGCCTTTGGCATACCTACTAAAATAGCAATTTCTTTTAAGCTAAGCTCGTCTAAATTTTTTCTAAAATATCCAAGTGCAGCAGTTTTTACTCCATAATATCCATGTCCAAAGAAGATGAAATTTAAATATCTTTCTAAAATTTGCTCTTTAGTTAAAGTACTTTCTATCTTATATGCAAGCAAAGCTTCTTTTAGCTTTCTGCTTAAAGTACGCTCTGGGGTTAATTCTGTGTTTTTTATAAATTGTTGTGTAAGGGTGGAAGCTCCTTCCATAGTTTTTCCACCACTTCTTATGATTTTAATAGCTGCTCTAAAAATCGCATCTATATTAACCCCACCATGTTCAAAAAAGCTAGTATCTTCAATGGCTACTAAAGCTTCTATAAGTCTTGGTGGAAGTTCTTCATAAGGAGCATAAAAGCGGTGTTGCTCAAAAACATTTGCAACTAATTTTCCATTTTTATCAAAAATTTGTGTTGTAAGAGGTGGTTTATAATCTTTAAAGGTATATTGATTTAAATCAGAATCAGAAAACAAATATGCAATAAATATAAAAACTCCAACCGCACACACTATACAAAAAGAAAGAAATATTTTTAAAATTTTTATCATAAAAATGCTTTCAAAAGTTCTATATTAAGCCCTAGTGCTGTACTTTGATGGCCTATGATTTTTTTAATGTATTTTTTATGAAAGCCCTCACACATCACAGCTCCGGCTTTACCTTGATAAAGTTTTGACTCAATGTATTCTTGCATATCTTTTAAATCAAATTTATCTAAGATCAAATCACACTTACTAAGATTAAAAATCTTTTTATCTTCTAAAACTAAAATCATTGCACTTAAAACGCTAATATTTTTACCACTTTGCAAATTGAGCATATTAAAAGCTTCATTATCGCTTTTAGCTTTAGTAAGAATGATATTTTGAGCACAAACTATACTATCAGCAAATAAAACATTTTTAAAATCAGGATATTTTGCAAAAAACTGCCTTTCTTTTTCTAAAACAATTTTTTGCACATAAGAGCTTGGATTGTCTTTTTTTACCAAGCTCTCATCATAATCTATAATAATTTGCTCAAAAGCAATATTTGCTTCTTTTAGTAAAGCAACGCGTGAAGGCGAACTTGAAGCTAAATAAAGCATTAAGCAAGACTTTCTTCTATGATTTTTCTAGCATGATCAAGTGCTTGTTCTATTTTGCTTGTATCTTTACCACCGGCTGTTGCAAAATCATCCCTACCGCCACCGTTTCCACCAAGCATTTGTGCAATTTCTTTTACCAAAACACCAGCTTTTAGTGAAGCGTCTTTAACGCCTGCTGCGATGATGATTTTGCCTTCTTTTTCTTGTAAAAGTAAAATTACAGCTTTATTAAATTTGTTTTTAAACTCATCTATCATGGTTTTTATATCGCCACTATCTATTTTTTGCACACAATATTGAATGCCATTTAGTTCTTTAGAGTTTAATTCTGCTTTGTTTGAATTTTTTAGTTCATTTTTTAAACTAGCTATTTCATTTTTTAATTTTGCCACATAGCTTAAAATATCATGAGTTTTTAACTCTTCTTTGGCTTGGTTTAGTTCTTTTAAATTTTCACTAACATAATCAAGCGCAGCTTTGCTTACCACTGCTTCTATCCTTCTAACTCCAGCACTAACACCACTTTCTTTGATGATGTAAAAACTTCCTATTTCAGAGCTATTTTTCACATGAGTGCCACCACAAAGCTCCTTACTAGCTCCTAAGGTTAAAACTCTTACTTTTTCTTGATATTTTTCACTAAATAAAGCTATGGCACCACTTTTTTTAGCTTCATCTAAAGCTAAAATTTCAATTTTAGCTTCGTTTGCTTGCATGATGTAAGTATTTACCAAAGCTTCTATTTGTTTTAATTCTTCTTTGTTTAGGGCTTTTGGGTGAGTAAAATCAAATCTTAATTTATTGTGTTCTACCAAAGAACCTGCTTGGCTAATGTGTGAGCCAAGAATTTCTCTTAAAGCATGGTGTAATAAATGTGTCGCACTATGATGTCTTGCTATTTGTTCTCTTTTTTTAGTATCTATGCAAGCTAACACTTCATCATTTGTTTTAAGATTTTGTTTTAATTTCACTTGACTAAGATTAATATCAAAGAATTTTTGTGTATCTAAAACCTCATTTTCATTGATAAAACCTATATCAGCACTTTGCCCTCCACTTGTTGCATAAAATGGAGTTTTTTCAAGCATTAACCATGCTATATCTCCTGCCTTTGCTTCGGTTATGATTTTAAAATTTTCATCTAAAATGGCCATGATTTTAGTTTTTTCTTCATAATTTTCATAACCACTAAAAGTATTTTTACCAAATTTTTCTAATAAAACTTTAAAGTCTCCGCTAATTGCTTTATCTCCGCTTCCTTTCCAAGAAGCTTTGGCTCTGTCTTTTTGTTCTTGCATAAGCTCATTAAATTTAGCCTCATCTACACTAAGATTTTTCTCTCTTAGCATATCTTGGGTTAAATCAAGTGGAAAACCATAAGTATCATAAAGTTTAAAAGCTACTTCACCACTAAAAATATCTTTAGTTTTTTTAAGTTCTTCGTTAAAAATTTCTATACCATTTTCAATGGTGCTTAAAAATCTTTCTTCTTCTAGTTTAATCTGCTCTTTGATAAATTCTTTTTTTTCATTTAAGTAAGTATAATGCTCACCCATTAACTCGCACACTACATCTACAAGCTCATACATAAAAGCTCTTTTAAGACCTAGTAAATATCCATGTCTTAAGGCACGGCGCATAATTCTTCTTAAAACATAACCCCTACCTTCTTTATCAAAGCCAACTCCTTGAGCAAGTAAAAATACACTTGATCTTATATGATCAGCAATTACTCTATAACTAGCCCCGCTTTCATAGGTATAAGTTTTACCGCAAAGTTTTGCAATACTCTCAATAATAGGCATAAACAAAGAGCTATCAAAATTACTAAATTTTCCTTCTTTTATAGCGCTAACTCTTTCAAGTCCCATACCTGTATCAATACTTGGTTTTGGCAATGGAGTAAGCGTGCCATCAGCACTTCTTTCATACTGCATGAAAACTAGATTCCAAATTTCTAAGAACCTATCTCCATCACCACCCATATAATCTTCACTAGAATTAAAATGCTCAGCACCTTGATCATAAAAAATTTCACTACAGGGCCCGCATGGTCCAGTATCGCCCATTTGCCAGAAATTATCTTTATCGCCAAATTTATAAATTCTCTCTTTTTCTATATGTTTTTGCCAAAGCCCATATGCTTCATCATCACTTTCATGCACAGTTACATATAATCTTTCTTTAGGTAATTTTAAAACTTCAGTTACAAATTCCCAAGCATAAGCAATAGCTTGTTCTTTAAAATAATCTCCAAAACTAAAATTTCCAAGCATTTCAAAGAAAGTATGATGTCTTGCTGTGTAGCCTACATTGTCTAAGTCGTTATGTTTTCCACCAGCTCTTATACAAGTTTGACAGCTTGTTTTACGCGGAGGATTTGGGCGCGGTACTTCCCCGGTAAATATACTTTTAAAAGGCACCATACCTGCATTAGTAAAAAGTAAAGTCGCATCATCAGGCACCAAAGGGCTTGAAGGAGTGATTTCATGTCCTTTTGACTTAAAAAATTCTAAATATTCTTTTCTTATATCCATAGATTTTCCTAGCTAGTTTTTTTGCTTAAAATAATACCAAAAATACTTTAAATTAAGTAAAACTATCTTATAATCACGATTTTAATTTACAAGGTTAATACAATGAAAATTCCTTTTATAGACTTAAATGCTCAATACAATGCTTATAAAAATGAAATTGATGAGGCTATTAGTGAAGTTTTACAAAGCACCTCTTTTATAGGTGGTGTAAAATTAGAAGAATTTGAAAACAATTTAGCTAAATATGTAGGTATTAAACATGCGATAGGCTGTTCAAGTGGTACAAGTGCGTTATTTTTAGCTTTAATGGCTTTGGGTGTGGGTAGGGATGATGAGGTAATAGTGCCGAGTTTTACCTTTATAGCTACAGCTGAAATGGTTGCTCTAATCGGCGCTAAGCCTGTTTTTGTAGATATTGATTTTAAAGATTATAATCTTAGTTTAGAAAAAGTTCAAAGTGCTATCACACCTAAAACTAAAGCTGTAATTGCTGTGAGTATTTTTGGGCTTATGCCTGATATGTTTGCTCTAAAAGAACTTTGTAAAAGTCAAAACATTGCTTTGATAGAAGATAGTGCGCAAAGTTTTGGAGCCAGTCAAAAAGGCATAAAATCATGTGCTATAGCTGATATATCTTGTACAAGCTTTTTCCCGTCTAAACCTTTAGGTGCTTATGGAGATGGTGGAGCGATTTTTACTCAAGATGATGAATTAGCACAAAAAATAAAAATTTATTTAAATCATGGACAAGTACAAAGATATAAGCATAAATATATCGGTATCAATGGAAGGCTTGATACTATCCAAGCAGCTATTTTAAATGTGAAATTAAAATACTTAGATGAAGAGATTAAAAAAAGAGAAGCAATAGCAAAAGTTTATGATGAAAATTTAAAAAATTGTATTTTACCACCAAGAAAAGATGATTTTGTGAGTGCCCAGGCTCAATATAGCGTGCGTGTAAAGAATAGAGAAAATTTCATGCAAAAATTACAAGAGCAAGGTATACCTACTGCGGTGCATTATCCTTTAGGGCTTCATTTGCAAGAAGCTTTCGATTATCTTGCTTACGAAAAGGGTGATTTACCAAATACAGAACTTTTAAGTGATGAAATTTTATCCTTACCTATGAGTGCATTTTTAAAAGAAGAGCACCAAGCTAGAGTGATTGAGGCTTTTAAATGAAAATAGGGCTTATAGGCCTTGGTAAAATGGGTAAAAACCATTTAAGAGAACTTGAGCATAATTTAAAAGTAAAAGAAATTCATCTTTATGATCCTTTTTGTAAAGATAAATTTAAACATTTTTTGCATAAAAATTTTGATGATTTTTTAGCGCAAAATCTTGATGGTGCTATCGTTGCTACACCTACTCATACGCATTTAGATATAGCTTTAAAGGTTTTTCCTAAAATAAAAAATGTTTTGATAGAAAAGCCTTTGGCGTTAAATATTGATGAAATTTTAATTTTAGAGCAAAAAGCTAGAGAAAATAAAGTCAGAGTAGGGGTGGGCTTTTGCGAGAGATTTAATCCTGTTATTTTAACTTTAAAAGAAAAACTTTTAGAAGATGAGATTATAAGTATTAATATACAAAGAATTTCACCTTATCCACAAAGAATAAACGATGTGGGTGTTTTAAGTGATCTTAGTGTGCATGATATTGACTTAGTTAGATTTTTAAGTCAAGAGCAAATTTTAAAAGCAAATATTTATAAAAGTTTTCATCATGATAAATTTGAAGATGAGGTAATGATAGGTTTAAAATTGGAAAATATTTTAGCAAATATCCATGATAGTTGGAATGGACAATGCATTATAAGAAAGATTACGCTTTTAGGTAAAAAACATACTTATGAACTTGATCTTAAAAATTTTGAACTTTTTATCAATATGCAAAAAATTCCAAATTTATATGAAAATTTTCCTTTGTATGCTGAGCATGAGGCCTTTTTTGAGCTTTTACAAAATGGAGTTTGTGAAAATTTAGCTAGCATTGAAGATGCTTTGAGAGTACAAGAAATTTTAGAAGGTGTTTGATAGTGAAATATGTATTTTTTTTAAATATGGGCGGGGTTAATAAACTTGAAGAATGTGAAGTTTTTTTAAAAAGTATGTTTAATGATCCTTATATTTTAGGGATAAAAAATGTTTTCTTAAGAAAATTTGTAGCCTTTATGATAAGAAAATCAAGACTAAAAACTATGAAGCAAAATTATGAAAAAATGGGTGGGAAATCCCCGCTTACTCAAATCACACAAAGTTTATGCGATAAATTAAATTCTAAAACTAGGGAATATAACTTTGATTTTATTAGTCTTTATGTACCACCCTTTGCAAATGAAGTTTTTTCAAAATATGATTTTCAAAAAAATGATGAAATTATTTTATTTCCTTTGTATCCTCATCATTCTAAAACCACTGTAACTAGTTCTTTAGAAGTAGTGCAAAATGAGCTAAGAAATATCCAAAATCAAGCTAATGTAAAAATCATTGATGTTTTTTATAAAGATGAGCTTTATAATGAAATGATTATAAAACATATTTTAGAAAAAAAGAAAGAGTATGATTATAAAACTTTGATTTTTTCTGCGCATTCTTTACCACTTTCAGTGATTAAAAAAGGTGATTTGTATGAAAAACATGTGCAAGAGCATGTGGGTATCTTAAAAGAAAAACTTAAAAATGAATTTGATCAAATCATTTTATCCTATCAATCAAAATTAGGCCCAGTAAAATGGCTTGAGCCTAACACAAGCGATATTTTAGAAAGTTTAGAACAAAAAGCTTTGATTTATCCTATATCTTTTTGTATAGATTGCTCTGAAACTATTTTTGAGCTTGGAGTAGAGTATAGGCACTTAGCAAAAAGTGATTATGAGCTTATTGCTTGCCCTAACGATAGTGATGAGTTTATAGAGTTTATTTTAAATCAGGTAAAAATATAGTTTTTATATTAATGTTTTATAGCGGTATTAAAAAACATATATTTTTTTCTTGGAATATTTTCTAAATTCCAGTTTGATAGTTTTTGATTGAAGTTTATACATCCACTAAATATACTTTGTGTGCTTATAACACTATCAATATTCCAATTGTTTAAATCTTGATTAAATTTTGGAGTTTTTGAAAAAGGAATCTTGAAAATAGATTCACAAAAAAATGCATATTCCATCCATAATACATTTGAAACATCCCATCTATCCAAAGCTTGATTAAAACTAAAGCAATTTGAAAACATGTAGCTAATGTTTATAACTTTAGTTGTATCCCAATCATTTAGATTTTGATTGAAATTTTCACAACCAGCAAAAGCCGCGTGCATGCTAATGATTTTACTAGTATTCCATTTATCTAGTGGCTGGTTAAATGTTTTGCAATTGTAAAACATCCCAGCAATGGACTTTAAACTTTTTGTATTCCAATTATTTAGATTTTGATTGAATTTTTTACATCCATAAAACATTTCATTCATGCTTGTTACATTTGATACATCCCATTCTTCTATACCGCTAAAATCTTTTCTTTTGCTATTTTTAAATAAACAATCCATTTCTTGTATATTGCTTACATTGATATTTTTAAGGCTTATATTTAAATCATCAACTAAGGCTTTTAGTTCGCTTTTTGTTTTTGGATTGTACATATGAGCATATTCTTTTTTATCAAAAAGAAAAGATTGTGTTGTATTGTTTTTATGGTCATTGAATAATTTCTCATATTGTTTAAAATTTGCCAAAGAAAATATGGTTTTGCAGCATCCACTAAACATATTATCTTTGATAATTATATTTTTTATGTCCCAACTATCGAGCGAATGTGTGAAATTTTTACAATTCTCAAACATAGATTTTGAATTTGTAATTTTTGGTGTTTTCCATTTATCTAGGGCTTGATTAAAACTTGTGCAGTCATAAAACATTTTAGAAGCTATTCTTAGATTGGATGTATTCCAAGAATTAATATTTTGATTAAATTTTTTACACCCTTGAAACATTTTATGAGCATTAACAAGATTAATCGTATTCCATTTATCTAGAGCTTGATTAAAATTTTCACAACCTTGAAACATTTTAGCCATGTTTTTTACTTTGCTTACATCCCAGTTGTTGATATAGGAATTAAAATTTTTACATCCTAAAAACATCCCTTCCATGTTATCAACATTGCTTGTATCCCAAGTTTCTATACCTATAAATTTTTCTTCACTAATATTACTAAATAAATAGCTCATATCTTGAATTAAACTTGTATCTATATTTTTAAGTGGAATATTTGATAGTATCAAATACTCAAGAGCTTCTTTTGTTTTTGGTTTGTGGATTATCTTTTTTGATTGCAGTTTGAGTAAATACAATGAAACCAAAAACACAAGTAAAGTTATAAATAATAAAACCCAATACTTTAAATAAGCGAAACAAAAAATCAATATAAAAAAGATTATTATTGTAATTTTATTTTTTAATGTCATTGTTTTTGCTTTCTATAGGCTTTAAATAGCTTTCTTTTATCAAAAGATTTACCGTATCTTTAAACATAGGTAAAGCACTTTGTGCAGCATAATAACTATAAGCTTTGGTAGGATTTCTTACTAAAACTCCTATAGTGTAATTGTTTTTCTCATCATTTGCAAAACCAAAAAATGAAGCATTGTAGCGATTTGAAGTATAACCTTTTCTTTCAGCAATTCTAGCTGTACCCGTTTTACCACCTATAGTAATACCTTGAGTTTGTGCTTTTTTACCTGTTCCTTTTTCTATAACATTGATTAAAATTTGTTGCATTTCTTTGGCAGCTTTACTTGAAAGTATCTTTTCTTTTTTAACTTCATCATCAAGTTTTATTAAACGTCCATCTTGATAAATTTTATTTGCAATTTGCGGAGCGATATAAATTCCGTCATTATTAAATACATTATAAGCAGCTAAAAGTTGAATAAAGGTTGTTTTTAAACCATAACCATAGCTTAAAACAGATTTTTCAACATCTCTTAATTTTTTAGGATTTGGTATTTCCCCTTTTTGTTCATAAGGAAGATCAATACCGCTTTTTTCTCCAAAACGAAAAATTCTAAGCCCTGATATAATTTCAAGGTTGCTTAGTCTTTGAGCAATTTTAATCATACCAACATTTGAAGAATACGTTATAACTTCTTCCATGCTCATTTTGTTTTTTTTGTGGTCATCTCGTATAGTAAAACGACCCAATTTATATTGACCACCTTGGGTATCAACAACTTCATTAACCTTAATCTTGTCAAGCATTAAAGCAGTAGTAAATATAAAGGGTTTTATAACAGATCCCGCTTCATAGCCATATTCTATCGCACTTGCATTAAGCACAGAAAGATCTTTTCCACGATTTTGAGGATCATATCTTCTTGAGCTAGCAAGAGCTAAAATTTTCCCACTTTTACTTTCCATGATAGCGACGATAATTTCATTAGCTTTTAGATCTTCATTTCTTTTATCAATTGCTTTTTCTAGGCCCTTTTGAAGTTTTAATGAAATATTTAAGTAGAGGTTGCAACCATCTATTTTACGCTGCTCATAGGAGTGTGAATTTAAAATAATATTACCACCTATATCTCTTAGACCTTGAATTTTAGCATCTTGCAAAGGATTTAAGCATTCATCGTAGTATTTTTCTATGCCTTTTATGCCGATATTTTTAAAAATCTCGCTTTGTTTATCTATATAAGTTCTTGTATAGCCTATGACTGGAGTAAGTGAATCTTTTGACATATACACACGATCTTCTTTGTGTTCTATAATATCAAGTCCTCTTGTTTCAACTCTACCATTGCTATTTGTAAAAGATCTGAAAAAGCCTTGAGTGTAAAGTTTTTTAGATAATTCCTTAAGATAACTTGCGTCTTTTGAGTTGATATTTTGAAGTAAAATAAAACTATAACCTCTTTTTTTCTTTGCAAGCATTCTTTTTTTAATATCTTGCATTTGTTCATTATTAATGCCACTATAAATTTGAAAAAGGGTTAAAAACAATTCTTTTTTATCGGGATTTAAACTTCTTAAATCTATTTCAGCTCTATAGATTTGTCTACTTGAAGCAATGGTAAAATTATCACTTGTAATAATATTACCTCTAAGAGCAGAAAAATATTGCTCTTTTTGAGTATTTGGTATATGACGTTTTGAAGTAAGAAAAAAAGTAGAAAGTAAAAACAGAGCCATGCAAAACAGAGCCATACAAAAAGCAAAAACTACCTTTGAAACTCTATTTCTAATGGTATTTGAAAGCATATATTAAATTTGAGTTCTTGAAATTTCTTTATATGCGTTTATAGCCTTATTTCTAACTTCAAGCATAAATTTCATACTTGATTCAGCTTTGCTAATCGCAATTGCTGCTTGGTGCAAGTCTTTTACTTCACCTGTTGCAATATCTACCATAGCAGCTTCAGCTGTTTCTTGGGTTTTATTAAGGTTGTTAATAGAATTTTTTAATAAGCTTGAAAATTCATCACCTATGTTATTTGTGTTGCTATTGTTGTTTTTATTGTTAACATTGTTAAATTGATTTATACTATTAATAGTGTTCATTTATTAACCTCTTAATAAATCTATCGCACTTTGTGCTATAGTTTTAGTGCTTGTAAAAGCACTTACGTTTGCTTGGTAAGCTCTTGTTGCTTCTATTAAATCGGCCATTTCAATTACTGGGTTTATATTTGGAAAAGCAACATAGCCTTGTTCGTTTGCATCTGGATGAGATGGATCAAATTTCATACGAAAATCTTTATCATCTCTTACAACTTTATCAACCACTACGCTCATTATAGCAGGTTTTGCATCTTTTTGTGAAGCTGGGTCGTTTAAAGGATTTTCATATTCTAAAAAATTATTATCTTTAGCGATTTGTTTATTTAGTAATTCATTAAAATCAGTCGCTTTAAAAATCACTTCTCTTCTTCTATATGGACCGCCTTCTGCTGTTCTGGTAGTGTTTGCATTAGCTATGTTTGAGCTAATTACATTCATTCTAAAGCGCTGCGCACTAAGTCCGTATCCGCTAATATCAAAATCACTTAAATAAGCCATTATTTTTCTCCTAGCCTAATTTAGAACTTGTATCTATGATGGTTGAAAAAATATTACTTTGTCTTCTTAAAACACCATCTAAAGCAGTAATCATCATAGTATTTTTACTCATTTCAGTAGTTTCTACATCAAGATCTACTGTATTTGCGTCATTTCTTGCTAAATGTCCATCTCTTAAATAAATAGTTGATTTATTAGGATCTGGAAATTTCCAAGGTTTTTGATGATTTGCATCTGTACTTGCTAATTCAAGCTCTTTGGTATCTTTCTTTTTAAAAATTTCATTTGCTCTATTAACTAAAGCAGTTTCAAATTCTATATCTCTTGCTTTATAAAAAGGAGTATCAACATTCGCAAGGTTAGAATTAATCATTTGACTTCTTAGGTTTCTTCCTGCTAAAGCATCAACAATAAGTTCTTTTGATTTAAAAGGGCTTATCATAATTTTTCCTTTAAAATAAAGCTTTTATAGACTAAAAGCAAAAATCATTCCAAAATATTTATGCAATTTTGTTTATCTATAATTATATCTTTTTATAGTAAATTTTTGAAATTTTTAAAGCCGCTTTCAAGCGAAACTTTTTTTTCTAGTGTTTTTAAAAAATCTTTTTTTGTCATTTCTTTAGCGCCCATAAATTTTAAATGCTCATTAGGCACCTGACAATCTATTAAAAAATCATATGGTTTTAAAAGCTCACAAAGTCTTATTAGAGCTACTTTTGAGGTATCTTTTTTAAGACTTATCATGCTTTCACCAAAAAATATTTTGCCTATGATAAGTCCGTATAAACCGCCGATTAAAACATCATTTTCATAAACTTCAACGCTATGAGCTAAATTTTGCTCAAAAAGCTTTGTGTAAACTTGTATAAATTCTTGACTTATCCAAGTTTTTTTTCTTTTTGCACAATGACTTATAAGCGAGTTAAAATCAAAATCAAGTCTTATTTCATAAGTTTTTAAAGCTTTTTTTATACTTTTTTGTATATGCACTTCATCAGGTAAAAGCACCATTCTAGGAGAAGGACACCACCAGGTAACAGGATTGCTAGTCCATGGAAAAAGCCCTAGACTATAAGCATGAGGTATAAAGTCTACTTCTAGTTTTTCACTAATAAAAACAGGCGCATCATCAGGGCTTTTTAAAAGTTTAGAATACAAATTCGATTTTTTCATTTTTGGAAAGTTTGAGTTTTAATTTACCACCATTTTTTAATTTTCCAAATAAAATTTCATCACTTAATCTCTCTCCTAATTCTTCGGCAATAATGCGTTTTAATAATCTTACTCCAAATTCTTTATTATTGGTTTTTTTAGCAAGAAATTCTTTTACTTTTTTATCAGCTTCTATAGTGATGTTGTTTAAATTTTTTGTCATTAAATCTAGTTCTTTTTGAACAATTTGTTCTAAAATTTCTTGACTTAAGTCATTAAAATGAATGATTTTATCTATACGGTTGATAAACTCAGGCGCAAAAAAATCTTTTATGGCTTTATTATTTTTTTCTTTATCATTACTTAAAAAACCAAGCTCATTGCTTTCTTTTAAGCCTAAATTTGAAGTCATAATGATAATAGTATTTTTAAAATCAGCTTTTAATCCACTATTATCTGTTAAACTTGCATTATCAAAAATTTGTAAAAAGGTATTAGTTAAATCAGGATGAGCCTTTTCTATCTCATCAAATAAGACCACGCTAAAAGGATTTTTTCTAATACTATTACTAAGCAAGCCACCATCTTCATAGCCCACATAACCTGCTGAAGTTCCTATGAGTTTGCTCACATCATGTTTTTGTGAGTATTCACTCATGTCAAATCTTTCAAGATTAAGGTTTAAAATTTGTGCTAAATTTTTGGCAAGTTCGGTTTTACCAACCCCGCTTGATCCGGTAAATAAAAACACACCTTTTGGGGCATTTTTACCTTTTAATCCTGCATAGCTTTGTTTTAAAATAGAACATAAAGCTTTAATAGCTTCATCTTGTCCAAAGATGTTTTGTTTTAAATCATGCTCTAAGTTCTTAAGAATTTTACCTTGATCACTTTCATAAATTTTATGAGAATGTGTCATTCTTGCTAAAGTATTTTCTAAGTCTTTTACTTTTACTATTTTTTTACTTTTTTTATCTTCTAAAGCAAAGCTTGCGCCAAGCTCGTCGATTAAATCAATCGCACTATCGGGTAAAAATTTATCATGTAAAAATTGTTTTGCTAGTTTTATACTTATTTGTAAAATTTCATCACTAATTTTGATTTTATGAAAATTTTCATATTTGCTTTTTAAGCCTTGTAAAATCAAAAAACATTCTTCTTCACTTGGTTCATCTATGTCAATTTTTGCAAATCTTCTACTTAGAGCTTTGTTTTTGTCAAAGGTATTTTTGTATTCTATAAAAGTAGTTGCTCCTATACATTTTATATTGCCATTGCTTAGTGCAGGTTTTAATAAATTTGACATATCTGCATGACTTTCATTGCTTGCGCCAGTTCCTACTATGGTATGAATTTCATCTATAAATAAAATAGCATTAGGGATATTTTCTAATTCTGTAATGATATCTTTTAATCTTTTTTCAAAATCACCTCTATATTTTGTCCCTGAAAGTAAACTCGCCATATCAAGGCTATAAATTTTTGAGTTTTTTAAGTGTTTTGGCACTTTTTCTTCAGCTATAGCTAGTGCTAGTCCATCTATAATGGCACTTTTACCAACACCTGGCTCACCCACTAAAATAGGGTTGTTTTTTTTGCGTCGACTTAAAATTTGCATCATTCTTTCAAGTTCAAATTTCCTACCTATAACAGGATCTATCTTACCTTTTTTTGCAAGCTCAACTAGCTCTATGGTGTGGGTTTTTAAATTTTCAAATTCAGCATTTTGTAACAATTCTTTTATTTTTTCTTCTTCTATTAAATGTTTTTTTAAAATATTACAAGAATAAGCTTTTTCTTCTTTGCAAAGTGCGATGATAAAATCAATTACACTTGTTTGATTTTTTGCGTTTAGTTTGTGTAATATATTTTCCAAGATCACAGAAAAAATAGGTTCTATTTCTTTTTTTAAAATTTCATTATTTTTAGCTAGATAATTTTTTAATTCATTTTCAAAGCTTTGTAAATCACCATCTCCGATTTCTTCAAGTAAATTTTTAAAATCATTACTAAGCTTAACTAAAGCAAAAAGCAAATGCTCGCAAGTGATAAATTCATGATGATTGATAAAGCTTAAATGTCTTGCATTTGGTATAAACGAATCGATTAATTCTTTATATTTCATTGTTCTTCTATCCTTGTTTGGAGTGGAAAATCATTGTTTTTTGCTGCTGTGTCAACTTGCTGTTTTTTACTAAGTGCAATCTCTTCTGTGTATATACCACAAACTCCACTTCCTTGATGATGAATTTCAAGCATGATCGCACTTGCTTTTTCAAAATCATGATGAAAAATATTCATTAAAATTTCAATTACAAAATCCATAGTGGTAACATCATCGTTTAAAAGCAAAACCTTAAACATTTTAGGTTCTGCCAGTTTTTGTTGTTCTAAAATTTCACTTTTTAGACCCATTTAATATCCTAGTAATATCTTCTTGCATAATTTCAGTAGAAACCTTCCCAAGATAATATTTCACATAATTTTTTGAGTTTTTATTCCAAAAGTCTGTTAAATCTTGATAAACACCATCTTTTAAAACTACTTTAAAAGGAAGTTGTTCCATACTTTGATAGTTAATATCTTTTAATGCTTGTGCAACAATTCTATCATTTTCTTTAGAATTGCTTAAGAAATAATAAGCCCCATATTTAATGGCAAAATCTTTTACAGCTTGATCGCTAACATTTTCAAAATGACTTAGCCCTATGATGATAAAATTGTCAGCATTTTTTTGCCACAAACTTGTTAGATGAGTGGCTTCTTCTTGACAAGGTGTGCAAAAGGTTCCAAAAAAATCAAACATTAAAATTTTATTCTCTTCGCCTTTTACCACAAAACCATTTTGTGTTCTTACTAAGGTTTTTTCACCACCATTAACACTTTTTAAAAGAATTTCATCACCCATTTTATACTCAGCAAATGCAAATTCGTTTTCGATTTTTTCTTCGCTTGAGCAAGCATTTATTAAAAATGCAAAAGCAAATGTAAAAAATAAATAAGCAAATTTTTTCATCAAAATCCTTTTTTTAATAATGATTTTTCATAGCAGCTCTTGCCTCAAGATCTGCTTGTTTTTTCTTTAAGCTTTCTCTTTTATCGTGTAAGTTTTTTCCTTTGGCTAAGGCTATTAAGACTTTTGCTTTATTTTTTTCATTAAAATAAAGTTCTAATGGCACTATAGTAAAACCTTGGGTGCTAATTTTACCAAAAAGCCTATCGATTTGCTTTTTATGCATTAAAAGTTTTCGCGCACCTTTTTCATCATGTTTGTAAAATGAATGTGTGGTGTTAAGATGAGAAATATGAGCATTAAGTAAAAAAATTTCACCTTTGATAATACGCACAAAAGAATCTTTCAAATTTGCTCTACTAGCCCTTAATGCTACCACTTCAGAACCTTTTAAAACAATACCTGCTTCAAATTTTTCCAAAATTTCATAATCAAAAAAAGCTTTTTTGTTTTTTACTATAGTTTTTTTCATCATTTAGCCTTAAAAACTCCACTTCCACTTCCACTTAAAAAATAAGCCTCATTAAGAAAAGTTTGCATTTTAGGATAAATTTTTACACAAGGAGCAAATAAGTCGTTTAAATCAGTATTTTTATACTCTAAAATTTCATTTGTTTTGAGCGTTTTAAGTGTTTTGGCTAAATTTAAATTCGCTGTTAAATCATATGAGCTTTCATCAAATGCTTTATATACTTTTGCACTTGAGCATTCAATAGCTGGAAAAGTAAAATCAAGTTGGGTAAAATCATCTTCAAAATATTCTACAATCTCGCCACACCCACTAACATTTGCACTATCATATCCGCTTAAAAAAAAGATTAAATCAGAGCCAAGTTTCTGGCAGATTTGTTCAAGTTGTTGCTGGTTGAGTTTTAAATTTAAGGCTTCATTAATCATTAATAAAAATGCAACCGCATCAGTGCTGCTTCCACCAAGACCTCCACCTACGGGAATGTTTTTGATAAGTTTTAAACTTTTGTCTTTAAAAAATTCATTTAATTCATTAGAAAAACCTAAATTTTCTAATTCTTTATAAGCTTTGTGTATAATGGTATCTTGGGTAAAATTTCCAGCGATTTCAAATCCTTCTTTGGTTTTTTCATCACTAAAGCTCAATTCATCAAAAATATCTTTTATTAAAACAAAGCGTGATTGCAATAAATGATAAGATCTTGAATCAATTCCGATGATTTTTAAAAAAATATTAGCTTTTGCGTAAGCTTTCATTTTTTAAGCTTTTTACTCAGATCATCAAGTTTTATCGTTTCATCGCTAATTGCATGTAAATTTTCACTTTTTACTTGCTCGATAAGCTCTTTGCGTAGTATCATCAAAGACTTTGGAGCTTCGATGCCTATTTTAGCATAGCCTTTGCCTGTTTGAACTACTTTAATTTCTATATCATCTCCGATTTTTATGCTTTCATTTTCTTTTCTTGATAAAATTAACATTTTAATACCTTATTTAAATAATATTGCACTTGATTATCTTGGATAGAAATGATAGAAAAAAAATCTTTTTCTTCTAAAATATAGCTACCTTCTTCTTGAATTTCCAAATCGTCCAAAAATATTTTTTGTCCATTATGTAATTTTTGGGGATATTTTATCGTATTTTTTCTAAGATTTAAATAAGCTAAAGGATTTAACTCTTTTTCATTCTCATAAAAAAACTTTCCCTCGCTTAAGCGCTCTAATGAGCTTAGCGTGGCTTTAATATCAAGTTTTCTAGCAAATAATTCACAATAAGAGCGTACATAAGAACCTTCACTAACTGCTATTTCTATAGTTAAAAAGGGGTGGTTATAGTGTAAAATTTTAGTATAAAAAATTTCCATAACACAAGGTTTTAAATTGACTTCAAAACCTCTTTTTGCAAGCTCATAAGAGCGTACTCCATCTATTTTTTTTGCACAAAATGCGGGTGGGGTGTAGGTGATTTTACCTAAAAGTTCATTTTTAATTTGTTCTAAAATTTGCTCATCAAAAGCATTTATAAGATTGATCTCTTTAATATTTTGATTATCAAGACTTAGTGAATGTACGCCTAGCCAAAGTGTTGCTTTATAAACCTTTGGATTTTTATCAAAAAAGCGAAAAAGTTTTGTGTATTGATCAAAGGCTATGAGTAAAACACCTTTTGCAAAAGGATCAAGTGTTCCTGAAAAACCTGCTTTTTTATTTTTATATTTTTTCTTGAGTTTACCTAAAAAAGCATTAGAACTCATTCCACTTGGTTTGTAAGCTACAAAAAGTTTATTCATATCACTTTTTCCACAAAACTTGACATTATCATTCTTTCTATGCCTCCAAAATTAATCGTGAGTTTTTCTTCAGCTCCTATTTTACTTACTCCAGTGACTCTGCCTATGCCAAAAATTTTATGTTTGATTAAATCGCCTTTTTTATAGCAATTTTTTTGATGATCTAGTGTTAATTCTTTTTTGATTACATTGCTCTCGCCAAAAAATCTACTTTTTTCTAATCTTGTGCGACTTCCTTTATAAAATCTAGAATTAGCATAGCTTAAATAAAGTTTTTTCTTGGCTCTAGTGATTGCTACATAAGCAAGTCTTCTTTCTTCTTCTATATTACTTGATTCACTAGTGAGTGGGAAAAATCCTTCTTCTAAACCTATGATAAAAACATAATCAAACTCAAGTCCTTTGCTTGCATGAATACTCATAATACAAATACTTTCTTTATCAAGTCCATCTTGCTCATTAAGTAAAGAAATTTCATTTAAAATATCATCTAAGCCATTATAATTTCCATGAGTGATTTTATCTTTTAAGTTAGCATAAAGTTCATCTATATTTAAAAGTTTATCTTCACCTTCTGGGTTATCTTTATAAAATTCTTTGATTTTAAATTCTTCTTCTAAGGCTAAAATCATTGCAAGTAAATCATCTTTTTCTTTGATTTTGTGTATGCTTAGTATGAATTTTTCTAATTCTTTGTCTGTTTTTTTGCTAAAAAATCCACTTCCTTGTAAAGCACATAGACTTTCAAATAAAGACAAATGATTTTCTTTAGCATAATTTTCTAGCTTTTCTAAACTTGCATTACCAAAGTTTCTTTTAGGGCGGTTGATAATGCGTTTAAAAGAATAATCATCATTTAAATTTGAAAGTAATCTTAAATAAGAAATAATATCTTTAATCTCAGCTCTTTCATAAAAACGAATTCCACTTAGTAATTTAAAAGGAATTTTTTCTTTGCTAAAAGCTTCTTCAAGAGCACGAGATAGGGCATTTACTCTATAAAGTATGGCTATTTCACTAGGATTAATCCCTGAGTTTAAAAGTTTTGAAACTTCTCTTGCGACCTTAAAACTTTCAATTTTTTCATCATCATTTTGTAAAATTGTAATTTCTTCGCCCTCATCTTTGGTACAAATCAAAGTTTTTCCTAGTCTTTTTCTATTATGCTCTATAAGCTCATTTGCAGCTTGCAAAATAGCACTAGTTGAGCGGTAGTTTTGCTCTAGTTTGACTAATTTTACATTGCTAAATTGTTTTTTGAAATTTAAGATATTTTCTATTTTAGCCCCGCGCCAACCATAAATACTTTGATCATCATCACCCACCACGCAAATGTTTTCATGAGACGTGCAAAGTTTTTTTAGAATTTGATATTGTAAGGCATTTGTATCTTGATACTCATCTACTGTTATATAGGTATATTTTTGACTTTGCTCTTGTGCAAATTGTTCATCTTCTAAAATTTTATTAGTTAGCATGAGTAAATCATCAAAATCCATGAAATTATTTTGGATTAAAAAATGCTCATATTGTTCATATAAATGAATGATTTCTTCGTAATTTTTGTTTTTTTCATCTTTTAAAAATTCTAATTCTTTGTGTATTTCTTGAGCGCTTTTGCTTTGATTTTTAAAATTTGAAATATAAGCACCTATGCTTGCTAAAGAGCTTTGCAAATTTTCGCTAGCTAAATCTTTTAGTATTTTCTTTTTATCATCTGTATCGATAATGACAAAATTATTTGCTCTATTAATTCTTTCGCTATAAAGTCTTAAAAATAGCAAGCCAAATTTATGAAAAGTACATAAAAGGGGATTGTGTAAATTTTGATCTTGCAAAAGTGCTAAGGCTCTTGTTTTCATTACATTAGCAGCTTTATTTGTAAAGGTTAGCGTGAGGGTATTTTGTGCAGGAATACCCACATGATCGATTAAATAGGCAAGTCTAGTGGTAATGGTTTTAGTCTTTCCACTACCTGCACCTGCTAGTATCAGCATAGCTCCATCAATATGCATGATAGCTTCTTTTTGGCTATCATTTAAACCTTCAAAAAAACTCATTTTTTAAATAAATCTTTATTGTTAGGATTATTTAAAAAAGCATTCATGGATTTTTCTTTTAATTTTTGATCATTTTGCTTTTTGAAATAGTTTGAAAAATTAACAAAAATGATATTATCTTCAACTTGAATTTGAGTAATTGCTCCCAAATCTACTTTCACAAAGGTTGCAAAATCATCAGGTCCAAAACCTGCATGAAATTCTATATGCTCATTTGTTAAAACTATAGATTTAAAAGTATAACCGCCAAGTGCAAAAAGACAATAAGGATTTTTACTCACTACATCTAATTCTGGTGGCAAAGGAGGTTCTAGTGTAACAAATTTAGTATTTACAATGATATTAAACTCAATATCTTCTTGAATTAAAATTTGCAAGCATTCATAAATGCTTTTTTGCATTAAACTTATAAAATTTCTATTATTTAAAATTTTATCAATCATTGCTTAGCCTTAAAAATTCATTTACTAGTATTCTAACTTGCTCTAAGCCTATATTCCAAAACTCATCACTTTCTATATCAAAGCCAAACATAGCTACAAGTTCTTTTGGACTTTTACTTCCCCCACTACTTAAAAATTTGATATAAATTGAGGTAAAATCAGGACATTTGCCACTTTTATATAGACCATAAAGTGCTAAAACTAAAAGTTGTGCATAAGCATAAGCATAGCAGTAAAATGGAGAGTGTATAAAATGTGGTATATAAGAATACCAAAGGCCATAGTTTTTGGTTAAAACTACGCTATCTTGAAACATTTTTCTTGATTCTTCAAGCCAAATTTCACTTAGTTCTTGAGAGCTTAGTTCTTCTTTTTTAGCATGAAATCTGCGTTCAAAAGTAGTAAAATTAATCTGTCTATAAAGAGTAGCAAAAATATCTTCGATTTTTGCTGCATATAAAGATAAAAGCTCCTCTTTGTCTAAATTTTCTTTAATGTAATCAAAAATCAACATTTCTGCAAACACTGAAGCAGTTTCTGCTGTAGTTAGAGGTGTATCTTGATTTAAAAAACTTACTTTATAAGAAAGTTTTTGATGTATAGTGTGGCCTAGCTCATGAGCTAGGGTAAAAAGATCGCGTCTTTGGTTGGTATAGTTTAAAAGTATGAAAGGATGGCTTAGTGGTGTGCTTGAGTGAGAAAAAGCACCGCTTTGTTTAAATTCTTTAGGGTAAACATCGATCCAATTATTCTCAAAAGCTTCTTTTGCTATCATATAAAAATCTTTAGAAAATTTTTCAAAGGCTTTTAAAACAATATCCTTTCCTTGGTCAAAATCAACTTGCATTTCCTCTCCAATAGGTGCATAACGATCATAATCTTTTAGCTTTTTATATCCTAGAATTTTTTTCTTTGCATTGTAAAATTTAGAAACAATATCAAAGCTATTCTCGCTAGCATTAATAAGCGCATCAACACTTTTTTTAGAAATTTGATTTCTTATATGTCTTGGGGTTTCAGGGTTTTCATAAGATCTTAACTCGCAAATACCAGCAAGCTCGCTTTTAATCATATTGAAAATATATACTAAAAGCTTGTTTTGTTTTTTTAAGGTTTTACTAAAGCATTTTGAAGCTTTTTTTCTAATGCTTCTATCTTTATCATAAAGCTTGCTTAGAATTTCTTCCTCGCTTAATTTTTGCCCTTCAAAATTAAATTTTAAAGCACTAAAGGTTTCATCAAATAATCTTGCAAATGCATTTGAACCTGTACTTGATAGAGCTAAGATAACTCTTTCTTCTTTTTTAGAAAGATTGTGTTTTTTGTGTTTGATAAGATTATTTAAATAAAACTCATAATCTTTGCAAAATACGATAAAAGTTTTACTTTTTTCTTCTTTTAACTCGCAAAATTCAAGTTCAAAAAATAAAAGATTTTCTTCTATTTTTTTACTTAAATTTTCATATTTTGCATAAAAAGCACCCTTGGTAGTATCTTGAGCAAAATTTAAATACACATAGGTTAGTATGTGAGAAAGTTTTAAGATTAATTCTTCGTAGTTTTTTAAAGCTTGTAAAAATTGCTCATTGCTTAAACTATGAAGATTATTTTCATATTGTTTTTTAAATTCACAAGCTTCATCTTGGGTTTTTTGTAAAAAAAGATTTAATTCTTGCTCATCTTTAAATAACGTACTTAAGTTCCAATTTTGCATGATTTTAGCTTTCTAAAATGAGTTTTTTTAATACAGCCATTCTAATAGCAACACCATTTTTAACTTGAGTTAAAACCTTACATCTTTTATCAGCCATTACTTCATCGCTAATATCAATGTTTCTATGCACAGGACCAGGATGTAAGATAATGAGATTTTTATCTTTTATTAAATCTTTACTAATACAAAAATCATTTGCATAATCTTTAAGTGATGCATAGGTTGGAATATTGTGTCTTTCAGTTTGTGTTCTAAGACTCATGATGATATCAACATCATCAATAACTTCTTTTAGTTTATTTGTTTTTTTAATAGGGTAATTTGGCATAAAATGAGGTGGGGCTACTAAGGTAATGTCTATACCAAAACGAGGTAATAATTCTAAATTTGAAGCAGCAACGCGTGAGTTTTTAATATCCCCTACTATTGCTATTTTTTTACCTTTCACATTATAATCAAAATGCTCCATTATGGTAAAAAGATCGAGTAAAGCTTGGGTAGGATGAGCGTGTTTACCATCACCTCCATTAACTATAGGACAATGAGTATAATTTGCTAAAGTATGAGGCACACCTGAGTTTTTGTGTCTAACTACAATAGCACTTGGTGCCATTGCATCTAAATTTGCAGCGGTATCAAAAAGTGTTTCGCCTTTGCTTGAACTACTTCTTGAAACATCTAATTTTAAAACTTTAGCACCTAGTCTTCTTGCAGCTGTTTCAAAGCTTGATTGAGTGCGTGTTGAATTTTCAAAGAAAATTGTTGTAACACTTTTTCCTTCTAAAAATGTACGCGGTTTTTCATCTAAGAATTCTTTTGCTTCTTTAAATAAAGTCAAGATTTCATCATTGCTAAAATCTTTTGTAGTAATTAAATGCCTCATAAGTCCTCCTTAAATTTTTAAATTAAGCTCATTATCTGAACAAATGGCGCTAAATAAAACGTCCGTTGAGCTATTTAAAGCTGTTTCAACGCTATCTTGAATAACCCCTATGATAAAACCAACCGCAACTACTTGCATGGCTATGTCATAATCAATATTAAACAAAGAGCAAGCAAGTGGTATGAGTAAGAGTGAACCTCCAGCAACCCCACTAGCTCCACAAGCTGCAAATGCGGCTAAAACACTCAAAAGCATAGCTTGTAAAAAATTTATTTCAATGCCTACTGTGTGAGCTGCTGCAAGACTTAATATAGCAATGGTTACAGCTGCTCCTGCCATATTAATCGTAGCACCTAGTGGAATGGAGATGCTATATAGGTTATTGTTGATATTTAATTTAGAGCAAAGTGCCATATTTACAGGGATGTTTGCTGCAGAACTTCTTGTGAAAAATGCAAAAACAGCACTATGTTTTAAGCAAATAAAAATCAAAGGATAAGGATTTTTCTTTGTATAGGCAAAAACAATTAAAGCATTAATCACAAAGGCTACAAAAAACATAGTTAAAACTAAAATTATTAATAATTTAATATAACTTAAAAGCCCTGCTGCTCCTGTTTGAGCAACTGAATTTGCTACAAGTCCAAAAATTCCAAAAGGAGCAAGTTTGACTATAAATTTAACGATTTTTAACACACCTTCGTTGATATCAGTAAAAAGTTGCTTTGCATCATTAGAGCAATGCCTTAGGGCAAAACCTCCGCCTATGGCCCAAGCTAATATGCTTAAATAATTTCCTGAAGATAAAGCGTGGATAGGATTATCTACGATTTGAAAAAGTAAGGTTTTAAATACTTCACCTATATGTGCAGGACTTGTGGTGGAGGCTTTTTCAATATCGGTTAATACTAATTCTACGGGAAAGACAAAGCTTATACTAACTGCGCTTAAAGAAGCTAAAAAAGTTCCAAATATATATAAGAAAATGATATGTTTTATTTTTTCACTTCCATGGTTAAATTCTTTTGTGCAAATAGTTGTTAAGATTAAGATAAAAACCAAAATTGGCGCTATAGCTTTTAAAGCTCCTGTAAATAAAGCACCAAAAATATTTGCAAAAATAGCTAAATCTTTAGAAAAAATACCTACTAAAATTCCTAAAACAATACCTATGCAAATTTGTAAAATAAGATTTCCATCTTTATAGCGTTTGATTGCACAAGAAAATAAACTCATTTCTTACCTTTTTTTGTAGTGATAAATTTTTAATTTATTCTAACAAAGTAAAGCTTAAATAAGCTTTTTTATTTTTAAGCTAGCTTATGTTAGAATAGAGCTATCATTTTTATGATAAGGAATATAAAATATGTATTTATTTACTTCTGAAGTTGTTAGTGCAGGACATCCTGATAAATGTGCTGATATTATAGCTGATTCTATAGTGGATGCTTTTTTAACTCATGATAAAGATTCAAGGGTTGCTAGTGAGGTTTTTGTAGCAGGAAATAAAGTAGTAATTGGTGGTGAAATTAAATCAAAACATAAACTAGAAAAACAAGATTATGAAAATATTGTAAAAAAAGCTCTAGCAGATATTGGTTATGATGGCCATCCGCATTTTAGCAAAAAACAATGTTTACATCCTGATGATTTAGATGTAATGGTATTTTTAAATGAGCAAAGTCCTGATATTAATCAAGGTGTTGATCAAGAAGATGGAGAAATTGGAGCAGGTGATCAAGGAATAATGTTTGGTTTTGCAAGTAATGAAGCAAAAGAATATATGCCAGCAGCTATTTCTTATGCTAGAATGCTTTGTGATAAAGTATATGAGTTTGCAAAAAACAATCCTGATAAACTTGGAGTGGATATTAAAACTCAAGTTACGATTGATTATGTAAATAAAGAAAATTTTGAAAATTGTAAACCTCAAAGCATCCATACTATTGTAGTTTCAGCTCCTTGTGTTGAAAGTATGAAAATAGAAGATTTAAGAGCTTTGGTAATGGAATTGATTTTAGATTCAAATTTACCAAAAGAGCTTTTTTGCCCAGAAAAAACAAGAATTTTAATCAACCCAACGGGAAAATATGTAAATCACAGCTCATTACATGATAGTGGTTTAACAGGAAGAAAACTTATAGTAGATAGCTTTGGTGGCTATGCTCCAATAGGGGGTGGTGCGCAATCTTCTAAAGATTATACTAAGGTTGATAGAAGTGGGCTTTATGCTGCAAGATGGCTTGCTAAAAATATCGTAGCAGCAGGGCTTGCTAAAAAATGCATAGTGCAGCTTTCTTATGCTATAGGCGTAGCTAAACCAACGTCTGTAAGTGTAGATTGCATGGGAACAAATGCAAGATTAAACGATGATATTTTAAGTGATTTTGTAATGAAAACTTTCCCATTAACTCCAAATTGGATTAAAAATAAATTCAATCTTGATAAACCAAGTAAAGATACTTTCATGTATGCTGATGTAGCTGCTCGTGGTCAAGTGGGGCAGGCTGATTATCCTTGGGAGAAATTAGATGCACTTGATGAATTTAAGGCATTGTAAAATGAAGCTTTTAAGCTTCATTTTGCTTTAAAAATCTCTCTTTTATCTTTAAAATCAATATTTCTTTTGGCTTAATTACTGCGTTTTCTTTTCCATTAACTGCATGATATATGCTTACATTATAATTATTTGCATAAAAACGCATTAGAAAATTTTGTAATTTATACTCACTTGAAAAATTAAACCAAGCATTGTTTGAAATAGCTATGATGATCTTTGAGTGTTTGTAAAGTTTTTCTTTAGTTGCTTCAAAGCAGATAGCATTAGTGATGAGTTGATTATTTAGAGTGTATTGATTTAACTCCTTTCCTTTTGAAAATTCATCAATATTTAAAAGATATTTTTTAAAAAAGTTTTTAAATATAGGAATTTCTTCTCCAAAAGGTACAAGATAGTGTTTGTTAAAAACTTGTATGTTGCCATTGTCAAATACATAAGTACTATTATATAGATGATTAGGTGTAGCACTAATAGCACCTGTAATGATGATGATTTGTTTTGATAAGTCTTTTAAAGTTTGCAAATAACTTGGTGCTTTATTTAAAGCAAAAGCAAAAGCAGTTTCAGGAAAAACAATCATTTCTTTACCTTCTTTTATAGCCTTGTTGATTTGATAAAATATATCTTTAGAATGAGTTTGCAAATTTTCTTGTATGAATTTTTGATCTTGAGAGATATTAGTTTGGATTAATTTATAGTTTAAATTTAGTGTTTGTGATTGTTTTTGATTATATTGAGCTCCTATTAGAATAAAGATTGAAATGATTGCTATTTTATAATATCTTGAGATATATTTTTCATAGTAAAAATAAGCAATCAAAAACATAGCTACAATGCCTTGGTAACTTGCATCAAAGATCCCATATACACTTAAAACACCCCAATTTAGCCAATCAAAGTCAAAAGGATGAATAAAACTAAGTAAAAAAATTCCACAAAGCCTTAAAAAATCATATTTAAGAAAAAAACATATTAAGAATAAAATTCCATAAATTATACCGATTAAGATAACTTCTAAAGGAATTAAATAAGCTAAATTAAAATAAATTGATGATAAACCTATCCACCAAAACCATAAAATTCCTACAAAAAATCCAGTATAAAAATATCCTACTTTACTTTTATTTCTTAGCAATAAAACCAAACCATATATACTTAAAAATGGAGAAATAAATTCAAAAAGTAAATTTTCAAAAAAAGAAAAATAAATAAAATTTGACAATAAAAGTGCAGAAAAAAAGGCTTTTATTATTTTAAAAGTGGTAGAATTAGAATTTATGAATTTTAAAAAAAGGGGAAGAAATGGCAGAAAACGGAAATATTTGGACTTCATTGTTGCCTCTCATTGTGCTTTTTGCGATTTTTTATTTTTTGGTTATTAGACCACAACAAAAACAAGCAAAAGACCACAAATTGATGGTTTCATCTTTAGAAAAAGGGGATAAAATCATCACAAATGGTGGGATAATTTGCGAGGTGGTAAAACCAGAAGAGGATTTTATCAAAGTTAAGCTTAATGATGAAAATGTAGTTGTAAAAATTTCTAGAGATTTTATAGCAAAGAAAATTGATGCGTAGTGGAAAAATTACTTATAGAAGTATTATTTTCTTTGTAGTTTTTCTTATAGGATTAATTTTTTCCATACCTTCTTTTATGCAGACCCAAAGTGGTGCTAAGATTAACCTAGGACTTGATTTGCAAGGTGGTTTGCATATGTTATTAGGTGTAGAAGTAGAAGAGGCGGTTAAGTCAAAGGTTAAATCCATAGCCTCTTCTCTTAGTTATTCTATCAATAAAGAAGACATTATTGTTGATAAAATCAAAGTAAATGATACTAGTATTGAATTTAGCTTATTAGATGAAAATGATGCAGCTAAGGTTGATTTGTTATTAAAAGACATTAAAGGCTTAGCTATCACACATGAAAATTTACACTACACGCTTTCTTTAACCCAAGAAGAAATCAAACTAACTCATGAACAAGCTATTTTACAAGCTGTAGAAACTATTAGAAATAGACTTGATCAATTTGGTCTTGCAGAGCCAAATGTAGCAAGATCGGGTGAGGATAAAATTTTAGTCGAACTTCCAGGCATTAAAACTGCTGCAGATGAAGCTAGAGCTAGAGAACTTATTGCAAAAGCTGCACATTTGCAATTAATGGAAGTAGATGATGTTAGAATGGATCAGGTAAATAATCTTACTCCAGCCCAAGCTGCTGAATATGGAGATTTGATTTTTGAAGATGCAAAAAACCCTCAAATTAAATATCTAGTAAAATCTATACCTATTCTTGATGGTTCTATGCTAACAGATGCAAAAGTAGGTTTTGCGCAAAGTAATAATCTTCCTGTGATTAATTTTACCTTAAATTCAGAAGGTGCAAAAAAATTTGGAGACTATACAGGAAATAATGTGGGAAAGCGCCTAGCTATAGTTTTGGATAATAAAGTTTATTCAGCTCCAAGAATTAATGAAAGAATAGGCGGGGGTAGCGGTCAAATTAGTGGTAGCTTTACTGTTGAAGAAGCTCATGATGTGGCTATTGCTTTAAGAAGTGGGGCGCTTTTAGCACCGGTTAAAATGCTTGAAAAAAGAAGTGTTGGACCATCTTTGGGTGCTGATAGTATTAAAATGAGTATGATAGCCCTAGCGGGTGCTTCTGTATTAGTTATTGCATTTATGGTGATGTATTATGGTATAGCAGGAATTTTTGCTAATATTGCTTTAGTGGCAAATATTTTAATGATTATTGCTGTAATGGCTATGTTTGGTGCAACCTTAACTTTACCTGGTATGGCAGGACTTGTGCTTACTGTGGGCATGGCAGTAGATTCTAATGTTATTATTAATGAAAGAATTAGGGAGTTATTGCGAGAAGGTGCTAGTATAAGGCAAAGCGTTGAAAATGGCTATAAGCATGCAATGAGTGCGATTTTAGATTCTAATATTACTTCGCTTATTACTTCAGTAGTACTTTATGCTTACGGAACAGGTGCGGTAAAAGGTTTTGCGGTGACTTTAAGCATAGGAATTTTAGTTTCGATGATTACTTCTATTGTTGGAACTCATGGTATGTTTGAAATGTTTATGAACCGTATGGAAAAAAGCAATAACACAAGATTATGGTTTGGATATAGGAGACCTTAATGCAATTTTTTAGTCAAAAACATGTTTATGATTTTATGAGAATGAGATTTGCAGCCATCTCTTTGTCTTTTATTTTATTTTTTGGTTCTATTTTTATTCTTTTTACTAAGGGTTTGAATTTTGGTATTGATTTTACCGGTGGAACTTTAGTGCAACTTCAATACGAGCAAAAAGCACCCTTGGCTGAAATTCGCAAAGCTTTAGCTATCAATGAAAATTTAAAAGGCGCTAGCGTTACTGAATTTGGCAGTGCAAATGAAGTGATTATTCGTTTTTCAGGAAGTAGTGATAGTTTGGGAAATGACATTGGAGTAAGCATTACAAATTTATTAAAAGATACAGGTAAATTTGAAGTGCGCCGTGTGGATGTAGTAGGTCCAAAAGTAGGAGATGAACTGCGTAATAAAGGTCTTATGGCGGTTGGAATTTCTTTGATTGCTATTTTGATTTATTTGGCAGTAAGATTTGAATGGCGTTTTGCTATGGCTTCTATTGTGTGTGAAATTCATGATATAGTCATTACTTTAGGTGCTATTGCGTTATTTGAAATAGATGTAAATTTAGATATTTTGGCGGCTGTTTTAACCGTGCTTGGATATTCTTTAAATGATACGATTATTATTTTTGATAGGATTAGAGAAGGTGTTAAAACAAGTAAAAATTCAAAACTTGATCTAATTATTAATGAATCAGTTTCTGCAACTTTATCAAGAACTACTTTAACAACGGGTTTAACCTTAATTACTGTTGTGGTGCTTTATTTTTTTGGTGGATCTATGATAGAAGGTTTTGCTCTAACTATGATAGTGGGTATTGTGGCAGGTACTGCAAGTTCTATATTTGTAGCAAGTCCAGCGCTTTTATGGTTTAAATTTAGTGTTACGCAGTATCGCCAAAAAGAATTAGAAAAAGTAAAGAAAAAACAAGAAAAAGAAAAATTAAGAGCGATGTATGAAAAAGGAACGGTGTAAAAATGAATTGGGGTAAGGTTATTTATATCTTTTTTGCTCTAATGAGCTTAACTACGACCGCAGGATTTTTATATGATCAAAATGAAGTTGCATTATTTATTGCAGCTTGTGTGAATTTAATTTCTACTTTATTGAAAATTGGAGTTAGAAATTTCTTAGCAGCTGAATTATTTGCAAGTTCTTTGGTGGCTGATTTGCATTTAATTCCAGCTTTTGCTTTAATACAAATTAATCCAGAAGCTAATGTTATGGTTTACACTTTAGCAATTGGTGCTTTGATAGCTAATATTTTTTCAATGATTTTAGTTGTAGTTGATTCGGTAAAAAGTCAAGAAGAAAATTAGGAGTTAAAATGGCATATGAAGCAGATAAAATAGAAAAAAAATGGCAAAAGATTTGGCAAGAAAAAGAGTATTTTGAACCAAAAGATGATTTTTCTTTACCAAAAAAATACATTTTATCTATGTTTCCATATCCAAGCGGTAGAATTCATATGGGACATGTGAGAAATTATAGCATAGGTGATGCTATGGCTAGGTATTATAGAAAAAAAGGTTTTAATGTCTTGCATCCTATAGGTTTTGACAGTTTTGGTATGCCTGCTGAAAATGCTGCGATTAAACATGGTATCCATCCTAAAAAATGGACTTATGAAAATATTGATTATATGCAAAATGAGCTTGCTTCTTTAGGTTTTTCTTTTTCTAAAAAAAGAATGTTTGCTACTTCTGATCCCTTATATACTAAATTTGAGCAAGAATTTTTCATCAAAATGCATGAAAAAGGTTTAATTTATACCAAAGAAGCCGAAGTTAATTGGTGTGAGAATGACAAAACAGTTTTAGCAAACGAACAAGTTGAAGATGGTAAATGTTGGCGTTGCGGACATGAAGTCATTAGAAAAAAAATGCCAGGATATTATGTAAAAATTACCGCTTATGCAGATGAATTATTACAAGATCTTAAAAAATTAGAAGGAAAATGGCCAAGTCAAGTTCTAACTATGCAAGAAAATTGGATAGGTAAAAGCATGGGACTTAGTTTTGATTTTAATATAGAAGAAAATGATAAAATCAGTGCAAAAAAGATCAATGTTTTTACAACAAGGGCCGAGACTATTTATGGAGTGTCTTACATTGCTTTAGCGCCTGATCATGAAATAGTAAATGAATTAATTGATAAAAAATTACTAGATCAAGATACTATCATAAAAATTCAAAATATACAAAATCAAACACCACGTCAAAGACAAGCTGCATCAAAAGAAGGATATTTTTTAAATCTTTATGTAATCCATCCGCTAAGTAAAGAAAAAATTCCTCTATGGACAGCTAATTTTGTTTTAAGTGATTATGGTAGTGGTGCTGTTATGAGTGTACCTGCTCATGATGAAAGAGATTATGAGTTTGCAAAAACTTATAATTTAGCTATAAAAAAAGTAATTTATAAAGATGAAAATGATGCGCAATGCTATACTTTAAAAGAAGGAGTTTTAACTAATAGTGGAGAATTTGATCAATTAGAATGCAATGAAGCTAGAAAAAAAATTAGTCTAAAAATTGAATCTTTGGGTATTGGTAAAAAGGTTACCAATTTTAAAATTCGTGATTGGGGTGTTTCTAGACAAAGATATTGGGGTGCTCCTATACCAATGATTAAGTGTAATTCTTGCGGTATAGTTCCTCAAAAAATAGAAAATTTACCTATTACCTTACCTGAGGATGTGGTGATAAATGGAGAAGGAAATCCACTAGATAAGCACGAAACATGGAAAGAATGCGTTTGTCCAAAATGTGGCAAAAAAGCACAAAAAGAAAGTGATACTTTAGATACTTTCTTTGAAAGTTCTTGGTATTTTGCACGTTTTGCAAGTGATGATAAAACATGGCAAGAAAAAGCTGTAGATGAAAAAAGTGTAAATTATTGGATGAATGTTGATGAGTATATTGGCGGGATTGAGCATGCGATATTACATTTACTTTATGCAAGATTTTTTCAAAAAGCACTTAGGGATTTGGGTTATTTAAAAGATGATGAGCCTTTTAATAGACTTTTAACCCAAGGAATGGTGACCAAAGACGGTGCTAAGATGAGTAAATCCAAGGGCAATGTAGTTGATCCTGATTATATTATAGAAAAATATGGAGCAGATAGTGCAAGATTGTTTATATTGTTTGCTGCACCACCTGCTAAAGAACTTGAATGGAATGATAGTGCGCTAGAGGGTGCGTTTAAATTTATCAATAGACTTTACGAAAAGGCTATGAGTTTAGAATGTGGAAAATTGCAAGAAATTAATCATCAAAGTCTAAATAAAGAAGAAAAATATGCTAGATTAAAAGTTTATGAAGCTTTGAAAAAATCTTTCGAAGTTTATGAAGAAAGTTTTGCTTTTAATACCTTAATAGCTGCATGTATGGAAGCTTTAAATGCCTTAAATGTTATAAATCATAAAGAAGTTTCAAAAGAAGCTTTTTATATTATTTTAAATATTTTAGAGCCTATCATCCCTCATGTTTGTTTTGAGCTTAGTGAACATTTGTTTAAATGTGAAAATTTTAAAGTATTAAAAATAAAAGATGAAGTTTTTGTAAAAGATAGTTTTAATATAGCTATTAGTGTTAATGGTAAAAAAAGAGCTCAGATTGAAATAAATTCAGAAGCCAAAGAAGATGAGATTTTAGCTTTAGCTAAAGAAAATGTCGCAAAATGGCTAGAGGGTAAAACCATAGTAAAAGAAATTTATGTTGATAAAAAATTGGTTAATTTGGTGGTTAAATGAAAAAATATCTAGTATTGTTTTTTGCTTTTTTTATCATATCTTGCGGGTATATCCCATCATCTCAAATGGCAAGCAGAGTTTTGGGTGAAAATGTATTTTTGAAAATCAATATTAGCAAACAAGATCCTGAAAATAGTGTTTATATAACAGATATTTTAAGAGAAGCTATGTTAAATAAACTTGGTAGAAAAATCACAGATGAGTATAATGCGGATAGTTCCATTGTTGTCACGATGAAAAGATTGGAATTTCTTCCTATGGTATACGATCAAAATGGTTATGTGATTAATTATAAAGCAGAGCTTTATTTAGAATTTATATTGCGTTATAAAAGCGGAAAAGAAGAAATTGTAAACACCAAAGGTAGTTATAATTTTGATATTAATCCAAATTCTATTATCAGCGATCAAGCTAGATTTGAAGCGATTAAAAATGCATCAAGTGAAGCTTTTGATGAGTTTATTTCTATTATAGCTATTAGGGGTTATAAATAATGGCGAGCCATATCAATGAGATTGCAAAAGAAACATTGATAAAGCTAAAAGAACGTAAATTACATCCAACTCCTGAAAATTATAGTGAGGTGTTTGAAGAGTGCGCTAAAAAAGCAGGAGTTATGAGTTTTAATAAAGCAAGAATAGAAAAATACACCAATCTTTTAGATGATATTTATAAGCAAGAACTGAAGAGAAAAAACATACGAACTATTGATGAGTTTTTGATGTTTTTGGTTTCTAGACTTAATAGGCAAGTAAGCAGAAAATACGAAGATGTCTATGCTTTACTCGGCTTAATTATTCAACAACTTAGTATTAGTAAAGATAAAAAAATTAAAGAGCTTGCACAAATTACTCAACACAGATTATCTCAAGCTATGGATTTAGAAACCATATATCTTTTAAGAGTCAAATGGAAAGAGCTTGAAAAATCTTATGAAGATCACGATTTTTTAAAAAAATTAGAAGAATTTAATATTCGGGCATTTTTAGATTTTCATACTTTAATAGAAAAACTTATTGTTATGTTAAAAGAACGCTCTTATGAAAAGCAAGCTGAACTTTTACTAGCTTCTTTGGAGCCTTTATTTGGCGAGAGTAAAGAAGTGGAACAATTTAAACAAAATTTAAAAGATAATCCTAGATTGATTGCCAGAAAAGAATTTGCACATGAGTATTGTTTAATGTTGCAAAAAAAAGAAGCAATAGATAAATACTATATACAAAAAAATCTTTCTTTTTTTAATCAACATTTGGAAAACTTAAATGAAATGGTGTCAAAGCTTTATGATAATAGCCAAGAAGATGTGAAATTTATCAATGCTTTAACTAAAGATGAAAATGGTAATGTACAGATTAATTTTGACACATTAAAAGATAAGCTTTTATACGCAAATGAGCAAATAGCTCAAATTAAAACTCAAATTCAAGCTACAAGTGATGATGAGCAAAGAGAACAGTGGAATTTAGCTCAAGAGCTTAAAAAACTTGATGAAAATTATAGACTTTATGCGGTCAATTATGCCCTATCTTTTTTTAAAATCAATAATATAGAACACATTATTAATACATATGGTCTTGATAGTTTTAAGACTATTAGTGAAAAATTTAAAAAAATACTTAAGGATTTATGTAAAAATACAGCTGAAATTTGGATTTTAGATGAAAGTTCTTATTTAGTTATACTTCCAGGTAAAAATTTAGAAAGTGCGCAAATTTTTACAGAGCAAGCTTTAAAACTCATAGAAGATTATAAATTTATTTATAAAGAAGAAATAGTTAAACTTGCTCTATCATCTTCTTGTATAGAAAAAAAAGAATTTCCAGAGGGTGATATTTTAAAAGAATTAATCCAAAAAAGCTTACTATGAAATTTCAGCAAATACTCTCACAAAAAACTATGTATGTGCAAAAAATTAGTAGGTTTTTTATGTTTAATATGTATGAAAAGTATAAAAAATTTATCCCAAAAACTAAAAATATCCAAATTATTGGCACTAATGGAAAAGGAAGTACAGGTAGATTTTTAGCGCTTTTGCTTTTAGAGCAAGGGTATAAAGTAGGTCATTATACGAGTCCTCATATTTTTGAATTTAATGAAAGATTTTGGCTAAATGGTAAAATTGCAAATAATGAACTTTTAGAAAAAGCACATGAAGAATTAGAAAGTATTTTTTTAGAAGATGTGAAAAAACTCAGCTATTTTGAATATGCTACTTTTTTAGCTTTTTTTGTTTTTAAAGATTGTGATTATGTGATTTTAGAAGCCGGAGTAGGTGGGGAATATGATGCTACAAGCGTTTTTGAAATAAATTTTAGTGTTTTTACTAAAATAGGTTTTGATCATCAAGACTTATTGGGTAAAAATTTAGAAGAAATAGCAAGAACAAAATTAAAAGCCATGAGTGCTAAAGTTTTAATTAGCCATAATCAAGAAGTAAAAGTATTAGAATTAGCTCAAAAAATAGCTAATCTAAAACAAGCTAGTTTAAATATTAGTATGTTAGATAAAAACAAAATTGTTTATCCTTGTGTGCAAGAATATATTCAAAAATATAATTTAGCAATTTTTTTAAAAGATAATCTTTTTTTAGCTTTGGAAGCTTTTTCTAAAATTTGTGTTAAAAATGAAAAAGAATTAATTCAAAGCATTAATAATTTACCAAAACTTGATTTAAAAGGAAGATGTGAGCAAGTAAGCCAAAATATTTTTGTTGATGTAGGACATAATGAAATGGCGGCTTTAGCTTTAGCTGAAATTTTTAAGGAAAAAAAAGTTCATTTAGTTTATAATTGCTTTTTAGATAAAGATTCTTATAAAATTTTAAGGGCTTTAAAGTCTATAATAAAAATAGTTGAAATTTATGAGTATGAAAGCAATGACAGACCTTTGGCAGGTTCTGTTTTGCTAGAAAATTTAGAAAAATTAGGTATTACTTATCAAAAATTTGAACAAATAAAAAAAGATGAGTTGTATTTAGTTTTTGGTTCTTTTGTATTGGTAGAAAATTTTTTAAGAGGCTATAATGAAAGATAAATTTACGTTAACTATCACAGATGTAAATGGTTCTAGACATTTTTTATTAAGTCAGATTATAAAAAAAGTAATTATTTATTTTACTTCTTTTGTTTTTGTTGTTATAGTTTTGGGTGCTTTGTATATTAATTATTTAGCAGATAAACGTTCAGAACTTTTAAAAGAACAAGAAGCATTATCTTCAAAAAACACTAAATTATTTTCTCAAAATGAAAGTATGCAAAAAAGTTTAGAAGAAA
This sequence comes from Campylobacter jejuni, assembly GCF_002179635.1. Lineage (GTDB taxonomy): Bacteria > Campylobacterota > Campylobacteria > Campylobacterales > Campylobacteraceae > Campylobacter_D > Campylobacter_D jejuni_C. The sequence goes on from NZ_NFOE01000100.1 coordinate 46,315, forward strand.
AAACAGCCTTATATGATGAACTTCAAACTCAACTTGCAGATATTGAAGAAAATTTAGGTTTAAAGCAAGATGAGAGCTTAGATATACCAGAAAGATTAGAAAAAGTTAAGCTTACTAATGATCAAGCTTATTTATTTTTAACACAAATTCCAAATGGTCATGTGATAGAAGATAATGGAGTTACAGGTAATTTTGGATGGCGTCATCATCCTATACTGAATAAAAAAGAATTTCATCCAGGTATTGATTTAAGAGCAGCTTTAAATACTCCTATTTATGCACCGGCAAATGGAGTGGTTGAATATGCTGCATATAGTAACAATGGTTATGGCTATTCGGTAATTTTAATCCATAATTTTGGTTTTAAAACAGTATATGCACATATGATGCGTAAAGATGTTGTCAAAGCAGGGCAATTTGTAAAAAAAGGTGATTTATTGGGTTATACAGGAAATACAGGACTTTCTACAGGCCCACATTTACATTATGAGGTTAGATTTATTAATAAACTTTTAGATCCGAAGATTTTTATAGATTTAAACCGAAAAAATTATGAACAAATTTTTGAAAAAGAAAGGAGAGTTCCATGGCAATCTTTAATAAAGGCTCTATTGCTACAGTATCCGAAACTACAGTCATTTCAAACGGAGCAAAAATAGAAGGAAAATTTTATTTTGACTCTATGCTTCATTTAGATGGAGAAATTACAGGAGTGATTAATTCTTCTAATGTGATAGTAATAGGCAAAAGTGGTATTTTAAAAGGACAAGTTAAAGCAAGCAAGATAGTGATTAATGGGGTTTTTGAAGGTGAGATGCAAGTTGATTCTTTAGAAATTTTATCCGGTGGTGTACTTAATGGTAATATTATAGTTAAACAATTAAGCATTGAAAATGGTGGAAAATTTAACGGAAGTAGTAAAATCATTGAAAAAGATGAAGAACTTGCAACTATCGATGTGAGTATAGAAAATTCAGAAAATGCAAGCTAAATTATATGAATATTTATTAAGCAATAAAACTGAGTTAATAGTTTGTGAGAATGATAAAGAAGCAGACGAATTAGCTCAGGTTTGCTTATTTTTAAATTTCAAAACCTTTGTTTTACCTGATTTTAGAGCAGAATTTGGTAGCGATTTACGTTCTTTTTCTAAAGAACTTTTTGAAATTTGTAAAGTATTAAATGCTTATCATAAAGAAGATGAAAATAAAATTTTAATATCCCCTATAAAAACAATCTTACAAAAACTCCCTGGAAAAAAGCATCTAAAAAACATTACTCTTAAAAGAAATTCACTTCTTGCTTTAGAGAAATTTAAAGAAGAAATTTTACATAGCGGGTATGAGTTTGTAGATATAGTTCAAGATAAGGGCGAAGTTTCAATACGTGGGGATATTATAGATATTTTTGCGATCAATGAAGAGCAACCTTTTAGAATTTTGCTTTTTTCAGATGAGATAGAAAGTATAAGATATTTTGATATTCATACACAAAAATCAATTCCAAATGAACTTTCAAAGATTGAGATTTGTCCATTTTTGAGTGCTTTTAATCAAGAGCAATATGAAAATTTACAAGAAAAAATTCAAAATTTTCAAAGTCAAAGCATTATTAATGATGTTAATTCTTTAGGTTTTTGGTGTATTGATGATTTTTGTGATTATTTGGATTTAAATTTTGTGAGTATAAAAAAATTTGATGTAAATGATTTTGAAGAAGATATTAGCAAAATCAATCAAAATATCTTACCTGAGCCAAGATTTTATAAAGATTTAGTAAGCTCTTACAATCACGATTTTTTCACTTTTCACAAAGATAAGAAAATTACTATTTTAGCTAAAAATGAAGCTTTGTTTAAAGCTTTAAATTTACAAGAATTTTCAAATATTAAATTAAAAATATCCCAAGAAAGAATTAATTTAAGCACTCAAGATGAGCTTATCATCTCTTTAAATAAAAAAGAAAAAAATAAAAGAGTTAGAAAAGCAAGTTTGGTAATAGATGAGCTTAGGGTTGGGGATTTTGTTGTGCATGAAGATTATGGTGTAGCTAAATTTTTAGGTCTTGAGATAATTGCAATAGCAGGAGCAAAAAAAGAATTTGTCGCTCTTGGGTATTTAAATAATGACAAGCTTTTATTACCTGTTGAAAATTTATATATGATTGATAAATATATCGGCGCAAGTGGTGGCGTGCCTTTACTTGATAAGCTTGGAAAAGGAAGTTTTCTAAAAATCAAAGAAAGATTAAAAGAAAAATTATTTGCCATTGCTTCAAATATAGTTTCTTTAGCAGCAGCTAGAGCTTTGATAAAAGCAAAAGAATTAAAAATTTCTCAAGAATTACAAGATGAATTTATTAATAAAGCAGGATTTTTTTATACTAAAGATCAAAGTCAAGTTTGCCAAGAAATCACTCAGGATTTAAAAAGTATGCAGGTAATGGATAGGCTTTTAAGTGGTGATGTGGGTTTTGGTAAAACAGAAGTTGCTATGAACGCTATATTTACTTGTGTGAAAAGTGGTTATACGGCTTTGTTTTTTGTACCAACTACTTTGCTTTCAGCCCAGCATTTTAAAACCTTAAAACGAAGATTTGATTCTTTTAATATAGAGGTTTTTAAGCTAGATCGTTTTACTAGTGCTAAAGAAAAAAAACAAGTTTTAGCATTTTTAAAAGAAAATAAGCCTTGTGTAGTGGTTGGAACGCATTCTCTTTTAGGGGTTGAGTGTGAAAATTTGGGTTTAGTTGTGATAGATGAGGAGCATAAATTTGGTGTAAAACAAAAAGAAAAACTCAAGGAGCTAAGTAAAAACTCCCATATTTTATCTATGTCAGCAACGCCTATACCAAGAAGTTTAAATCAAGCTCTTAGTTCTTTAAAATCATATAGTGTTTTGCAAACTCCACCCGAGGATCGTTTGGATGTGCGTACCTTTGTTAGAGAAAGTAATGACGCTTTGATTAAAGAAGCTATTTCAAGAGAATTAAGAAGAGCAGGGCAGATTTTTTATATTCACAATCATATAGCAAGTATTGATGGGTGTAAAAAATATCTTTTAGATTTATTTCCGAATTTAAAAATTTTAATCTTGCATTCTAAAATTGATGCAAAAACTACCGAAGAAGAAATGATTAAATTTGAAAATAAAGAATATGATTTGTTGCTTTGTACTTCTATAGTTGAAAGTGGTATTGATTTGGCAAATGCAAATACTATTATAGTAGAAAATTCAGATCGTTTTGGTATGGCTGATTTGCACCAACTTAGAGGAAGAGTAGGGCGTAGCGCTAAGCAAGGATATTGTTATTTTTTGATTGAAGATAAGGAAAAAATCACAAAAGATTCTTTAAAAAGACTTACGAGCTTAGAGAGTAATTCTTATTTAGGCTCAGGAAGCGTGCTTGCTTATCATGATTTAGAAATTCGTGGGGGTGGAAATTTATTAGGCGTGGATCAAAGTGGGCATATAGAGCAAATTGGTTATAGTTTATATCTTAAAATGTTAGAAGATGAGATTAATAAGCTAAGTAAAAAAGAAGAAATTAAAGAGAAAAAAATAGATTTAAAGCTTAATATCAATGCCTTTTTAAATAGTGAGTATATTAGCGAAGATCGTTTGAGATTAGAACTTTATAGAAGACTTAGTAAGTGTATGAGTGTTAATGAAGTTTATGAGATAGAAAGTGAGATGAATGATCGTTTTGGAAGGCCTGATGTTTTTACTAAGCAGTTTTTGGATTTAATCATCATAAAAATTTTAGCTAGCAAACATTATAAACTAGTGAGCAATTATGAGCAAAATATTTGTTTTGTAAAAGATGATGAGAACAAGGAAGTCATTAAGGCAAAAAGTAAAGACGATGATGATGTAATTGAGGCTATTTTGATGCATTTAAGAAAGAGTGAAAAAGCATGAGTGGATATGAAATTTTTAAAGCTTTAATTAATGCAAATATTGACTATAAAGATTTTGAGTGGCTAGAAAATAATACTTTAAGCGAGTTTGAAATTTTAATTTCTGTGGTTTTAACTCAAAATACAAACTGGAAAAATGTGTTAAAAGCTTTGACAAATTTAAAACAAGCAAATATTACCAAGATAGAAGATTTATCAAATTTAAACACTCAAGATTTAGCGCTTTTAATAAAGCCAAGTGGATTTTATAATACCAAAGCAAAATATATTAAAAATTTTACTCAAAAATATTTTCAAGATTTTAATTCTTTTGAACTTTTTAAAGAAGAAGTAGATAGAGAATGGCTTTTAGGTATTAAAGGCTTGGGTCAAGAAAGTGCAGATGGAATTTTAAATTATATATGTAAAAAAGAAGTTTTGGTAGTTGATACTTATAGTGCAAAAATAGCTAATTATTTAGGCTATGAGTGTCAAAGTTATGGTGAATTGGCAGATTTTTTTAAAAAAGATATAGCTAAGAATCAGCAGGAATTGTGTGTTTTACTAAAAAAAGAATGTAAATTATACGAGCTTTATCAAATTTTTCATGCCTTAATTGTTTCTTTTTGTAAAATATATTTTCAAGGTAAAAAACTTTCAGTAGATGGTGTGCTTATTTTAGACCCTTTAAAATTTTAAATTTATTTTTTATTTAAAAAGTTAATTTTTTACGATTAAAGTGCTATAATGTATTTAACTTCATAAAAAGGAGAAGTAATGAATACAAGTATAGTTGGAAAGCAATTTGAACTAACAGAGTCTATAAAAGAGTATGTGGAAAAAAGCTTTGATACTTTAAGTAAATATGGCTTAGATGTGATTTCTGCGCGTTGCGTTATAAGTGCTGATGAAAGGCATGGAAAGAAAGGGTTTTGGGCTGAATTTAGCATTAATCTGGCTGGCATTAATACAGTGGTGGTTAAACAAAAAGATAAAGATTTATATGCTGCTATAGATTTAGCTATCGATAGAATTTCTAAGGTTTTAAGAAGATTACATGATAAAAATATCACCCATAAGCATCAAGATGAGATAAAAGAAAATTTAGTATTACCAAGCGTGATCGAGGAAGATGAGATAGTTCCAACAGAACTTGAGCTATATAAACCTTTAGAAATTGAAGAAGCATTGGAAAAATTAAAAGCAAGTAAAGATATATTTTTAGTTTTTAATGATATAGATGCAAAAATGAGGGTGCTATATAAGAAAAAAGATGGTAAATTTGGTTTATTTTAAAAAATCTAGCCTTTTTTAAGGCTAGATGTATTAGAAGAGTTTGTTAAAGATTTTATCTATTGCTTGATCTACTTTTTTACCTGTATTTTTAGCGCCATCACTAGCATTACCACCTATTGTATTAACAATAGAATTTACCACACTTTTTGTATCAAGACTTACTTTAGGATCTTGTGTTGTTCCTTTTATAATTCCTTTGAAATTTGCTCTATCAATGACGATATTAAAAGGAATGTTTAATTTAGTGCTTTTTGTATCAACCTTACCTTTGCTAATATTTATATTGCTTCTATCAGCTATTAGGTTTAAATTTAAATCTATGAGATTTTTATCGATATTTATTTTGGCTTCACCATTGCGATATATATCTTGAGTGATATCCTTTTGCAAAAGTAGCATTAAGGCGCTTGTGATGAGGTTTTTCTTAAGTTGTCCATCGGCTAAGTTTATTAACACTACACCGCTTTCTTTTAAAAGATTATAATCAATGCTTAAATTTGATTTTGCTTGGTAATAATCAGGTAAATCTAAACTTTGAGCTAAATTTGAAAGATCGGTATTTTGCATTTTAGCGTTAAAAATATTATTTTTTAAAGTGGCATCTAATGAACCATTGAATATATTTTTACTATTAATGCTTGCATCTATTAAAGCGTTTTTAAAATCAAATTTTCCTTCAAAATCAGCTTTGCCTTTTAAGTTTCTATCAACTAAAAATCCTAGCTTAGAAAAATCTTGCAATGATATATTATAAGTGCTTGCTAGAGCCATTTGATTAAGATCAAATTTACCTTTTAATGAATTAATATTCGCAAATGAGCTTAGAGCTTTAGCATTAAAATCAATGATTGATTTAGAAATTTTTCCATCAAGATTGATTTTTGCTGAAGTATTCTTTGGAAATTTTTTCTCTAAAAGCTTAGATAATTCTACCTCATTAAAAGAAGAATTAATAATTGCTTTAAAATCACCATTAATATTGTTAAAATCAAGTGATTTTAAGTCAATATCTGCATTTACATCTCCATAAGCTAAAACTTTTTGTCCTATCAAAGGAAAAAGTTGTTCTAATTTTATATTATCAACCTTTGCTTGTAAACTTTTTCCATTAGATTTTGCATTGATAAGCCCTTGCATGATTTTAATATTTGCATCAAGATTTTGAATTTGATTTGCCTTGAGATCAACTTTGGCATCTAAATTTAAAGGCCCATTGAGATCTTGTTTGATTAAAGGTTTTAATTTGTTAAGATTGTCTACAAAAGCACTAATTTGTGCATTTAAATCTTTGTTTGTAAGATTATATGAGCCTTTTAGTTGAGGTATTTTTGCTATGTTTGAATCAAGCAAAGCTTCATAATCAATTAAAGAATTTTTCGCATTTGCTTTAGCTTGTAAGTTAAAAGTTGTTTTTGGAAAATCAAGATTACTTAGTTTTTTAAATTCTATAACATTTATATTTGCATTATTTAACCTAGTATTTAGATTGAAATTTTTAAAATCAAGCCCTTGTGCTTTTAAATCTAAAACTAATTTAGAATTAATAAAAGCAGGCATAGAGATAGTCTTTAAAAGCTCTGCTACTTCTATATTAGTTGTATTGATATTAAGATTATTATTTTCTAAAACAGCTTTTAAGCTACCACCAAATCCAAGTAAGTTAGCATCTAATTTTTGCAATTGATTATTTGCAAAAAGTAAATTACCTTGAATTTGACTTTTACCTTGGAGTTTCATTTTGGCTAGAGATGAAAATTGATTAAAATCATCTATTTTGATATCAAAATCGCTAGTTAAGCTTTGTTTTGTTATATCATAAATACTTTTTTGTGTATAAAGTTTGAAGAAGTTGCTTAAAATTTCACTTTTAGAAATAACTTCATTGTTTTGGATTAAAGATCTTATCTCGCCTTTTATATAACTTTGTTTTGGCAAGCTTAGATTAAAATCTTTTTCGATTAGTGTATTGTTGATAGAACTTGTGTAAAAATTAATCAAAGCATTACCATTTGGTTTTAAATCTTTAGCTTGTATATCGCTTATAATACTAATTTTTCCTTGAGCGTATCTTGGTAGATTAGCAAAATCTAAAATTTGAGCTAAATCTATATTTTTTCCAATAAATTCAAGATTTATAGGAGAAAAATCAACGATTTTTGCATCTAAACTAAGATTAGAATCAAACAAAAATCCATTGCCTTTTACCGAAAAATCACTACTTTTACCTACAACATTACCCTTGAATGTAAAATCTTTATCGCTTTTTAAGCCAAGATTTTGAATATAATTTTGTTTGAGTCCTAAAAGATAGTTTAAAGCAAACCCTAGTCTTAAAGGTGATATACCACCTTCTATGTTAGCAAAAAATTTATCATCAATATTTGCTTTAATGTCAAGTTGTGAAAAACTAATTTTAAAATTTTCAAATTTAACATTCATACCGCTTTTTTGAGCAATAATCGTTTCGATTCTTGGTTTTAAAAAAGCATTACCCATACTTGTAAATAATAATGTATATATGGTTAGCAATACTACACATACTATACCTAAAAGAATGTAAAGAATTTTTTTCATAAGAAACCTTTATAATGATATATCATATAAATTTAGTGTAATAGACTAAACTTATATGATATATTTTACTTAATTTATTGACAATTAACTTTCTTTAATGTATAATTCTATCACTCAAAAACAAAGAGTGCTAAAAATAGCACATTTTAGAAAGGATAAAAAATGAATTTTCAACCTCTAGGAAAGCGTATTTTGGTAAAACGCTTAGAAGAAATGAAAACTACTGCTTCTGGGATTATTATACCAGATAATGCTAAAGAAAAACCATTAAATGGTGAAGTTGTTGCAGTAAGCAAAGAAATAGAAGATATTAAAGTAAATGATAAAGTAATGTTTGCAAAATACGGTGGAACTGAAATAAAACTTGACAATGAAGAGTATTTAGTTCTTAATGTTGAAGATGTTTTAGGGATTATTAAATAAAAAAGGATAAAAAATGGCAAAAGAAATATTTTTTTCAGATGAAGCAAGAAATAAACTTTATGAAGGCGTTAAAAAACTTAATGATGCAGTAAAAGTTACTATGGGGCCACGTGGTCGTAATGTATTAATCCAAAAAAGTTTTGGTGCTCCTACTATCACAAAAGATGGTGTGAGTGTGGCTAAAGAAGTAGAATTAAAAGATTCTTTAGAAAATATGGGTGCTTCTTTAGTTAGAGAAGTAGCTAGCAAAACAGCTGATCAAGCAGGTGATGGAACAACAACAGCAACAGTTTTAGCGCATGCGATTTTCAAAGAAGGTTTAAGAAATATCACAGCAGGAGCAAATCCTATCGAAGTAAAACGCGGTATGGATAAAGCTTGCGAAGCTATAGTAGCTGAACTTAAAAAACTTTCTCGTGAAGTTAAAGATAAAAAAGAAATTGCTCAAGTTGCAACAATTTCTGCAAATTCGGATGAGAAAATCGGAAATTTAATTGCCGATGCTATGGAAAAAGTTGGAAAAGATGGTGTTATCACTGTTGAAGAAGCAAAATCAATTAATGATGAATTAAATGTAGTTGAAGGTATGCAATTTGATAGAGGTTATTTAAGTCCATATTTCATTACAAATACTGAAAAAATGACAGCTGAATTGCAAAATCCATTTATTTTGTTATTTGATAAAAAAATTGCTAACTTAAAAGATTTATTGCCAATTTTAGAACAAATTCAAAAAACAGGAAAACCACTTTTGATTATAGCTGAAGACATTGAAGGTGAGGCTTTAGCAACTTTAGTTGTAAATAAATTAAGAGGTGTTTTAAATATTTCAGCAGTTAAAGCTCCTGGATTTGGTGATAGAAGAAAAGCTATGCTTGAAGATATTGCTATTTTAACAGGCGGTGAAGTGATTTCTGAAGAGCTTGGAAGAACTTTAGAAAGCGCTAGTATCCAAGATTTAGGTCAAGCTTCAAGCGTGATTATTGACAAAGACAATACAACTATTGTAAATGGCGCAGGTGAAAAAGCAAATATTGATGCAAGAATTAACCAAATAAAAGCTCAAATTGCTGAAACAAGTTCAGATTATGATAGAGAAAAACTACAAGAAAGATTAGCTAAATTAAGCGGTGGTGTAGCGGTAATTAAAGTTGGTGCAGCTACTGAAACTGAAATGAAAGAGAAAAAAGATAGAGTTGATGATGCATTAAGCGCTACAAAGGCTGCTGTTGAAGAAGGTATAGTAATAGGTGGCGGTGCTGCATTAATTAAAGCAAAATCAAAAATTAGCTTGAATTTACAAGGAGATGAAGCTATTGGTGCAGCTATTGTAGAAAGAGCTCTAAGAGCACCTTTAAGACAAATTGCTGAAAATGCTGGATTTGATGCTGGTGTGGTTGTAAATACAGTAGAAAATAGTAAAGAAGAAAACACTGGTTTTGATGCTGCAAAAGGTGAATATGTAAATATGCTTGAAAGCGGTATTATCGATCCTGTTAAAGTAGAAAGAGTGGCTTTACTTAATGCAGTTTCAGTGGCTAGCATGCTTTTAACAACTGAAGCTACAATTAGTGAAATCAAAGAAGATAAACCTGCTATGCCTGATATGAGTGGCATGGGCGGTATGGGAGGCATGGGTGGTATGATGTAATACCATCTTTTTTACTTCTTTTTAGAGTTGCTTTTTATAGCAACTCTTTTAAATTCTTTTATATTTTTTCATACTCGTTTTATTTTGTTATAATAGATGTAAAATTGCAAGGATTTTACATGAAAAATTTACAAGAAGAACAATTTTCCAACTCAAAATACATTAAACCTAAAAGATACACTTATATAGGTAAAGATAACAAAAAATATACTTGGGATTTTATAGAAGCAATGGATAGTGTTTCTGTTTTTTTATATCATACTCAAAAAGATTCTTTTGTTTTTGTAAAACAATTTCGAATTCCTTTGTGGGATTATCAAAAACGTAATTGTTTGCAAATTGCTGAGATGGGTTTTAGTATAGAACTTTGCTCAGGACTTATTGATAAAAATTTAAGTTTTGAGGAAATAGCTCAAGAAGAATGTATTGAAGAATTAGGTTATGCGCCTAAACATGTAGAAAAAATAGGGGAATTTTATACAGGTTTTGGTTCAGGTGTAAGCAGACAGTTTTTATTCTATGCTGAAATTAATGAAGATGATAAAATTGGCCATGGTGGTGGAATTGATGGAGAAGATATTCAAGCAGTGTGGATAAAAAGAAAAGACTTTGAGCAATTTTCAAAAGAAAATCCTATTAAGACTCCTTTGCTTGAATATGCTTATTTATGGTTTAAAGGTAAGAAATAAATCTTACCTTCTATTTTTCATCTTTATTTTCAATGTTTGGATCTTTTTCATTAAGCATTTCTTGGAAAATTACAAATAGTTCTTCTGAAGCTTTTTCTGCGTTAGAGCATTTATCTAGAATTTGATTTTGAACTAGATTGTTATTGGTATCTTCACCATGAGCTAAGGCTATAGCATGGTTTATATTTTCGTGAACCTTTTGATGTGGTAAGTTAAGTTTGCCAAAAGCTCTTCCGCTAGAAAATCTTTCTTTACCAACTCCTGCAATCCATTTTGCAAGTCTACAACTTAAATGATCAGATAAAGTTTTACCAGAAGCATGAATAATTTCATTGTAGCCGTTGAGTTTAAAAGCAACGTGATCTAGTTTAGCTAAAGAAACAAAAATTTCAGAAGCAATGCGTTTAGCATGTGAGCTAGTTGAATTTGCATTTGAAATAAGCTGAGTAAATTTGCTAGAAAATTGCACTATATGCTCATTTGATTCCAATGAAACCTTTTCTACTTGTTCGCTTTGTCCATACATTTCATCCGCATTTTGTTTGAGTAGATTAATGTTTAATTCTACTTCTGATGTTGCTTTTTGTGTTTTTTCGGCAAGTTTTCTTACTTCATCTGCAACTACAGCAAAACCTCTTCCATGTTCACCTGCACGTGCAGCTTCAATAGCAGCATTTAGTGCTAATAGATTAGTTTGATCAGATACGTCTTTGATTAAGTTAATAACATTAGTAATCTCATCTACGCTACGATGTAAATTTCCTGCTGTATCTCTTGAGCGATTAGCCGATTCAATAATGCTCTGAAGTGAAGATATGATAGAGTGTGTGATAGAGTTTAGTTCTTGCATATCCGCCAAAGAAGAATCAGAGTATTGTGAAATCATCTCAGCTTTATTAACATTTTCCTGCATATCACCTTGGACATTTGATATACCTTTTAAAACACCATTTAAGAGCATTTCTAAAAGATGAGTTTCTAATTCAGTTTTGCCACAATTATCTTGTAATTTTTTTTCATAGTTTTCAATCAATTCTTGCTTTTCTAAAAGAAGTTTTTGATTTTCTTCTTCTAGTTCTTTGATTTTATTTTGTAGTTCTTCGCAATTTTTGCTTTGATTATTTTTACCAAACATATTTAATCCTTAGAAATAACCTAAAATATAATTAGAGAAAAATTATTTTTTGTAGTTTGATAGATAAATATTTAATTCATCTTTTAATCTTAATTTTTCCTTTTTTAAGTTTGCAATTTCTAAACTATCTAGATGAATTCTACCTTCTTCTGCATCTTTGATTTTATGATCAAGCGCATTATGCTCTTCAAATAGTTTGTCAAAGTGCATATCTTTACCTTTTAATTCGGTAATTAAATCTCTAAATTCATGTAGCATTTAAGCCTCCTTTTTAATTGATGTTTGATTATAACTTAAAATAAGTTAAATATATTTTAACTCATCTGGTTTTTGTTTGTTTTTAATAATTTTTTTAGCTATTTTTATACTGTCAGCTGTCCCTACTAATAACAGTTTAGCACCTGTACTTATTAAAGTATCACCTCTTGGCATAGGAGTAAATTTTTTATTTTCTAAAATTCCCACTATGCTTACATTTGCCATATCTCTTAAGTGAATTTCTTTTAATCTTTTAAATCTGACCCAAGATTCATCAGGAATTTTAACTTCTTCTAAATCAATAGGACTATTTTTTTTATAAAGATAGTTTTCTAATAAATTTTCCATATCCGGTCTTGCTGACATAGCGCTAAGTCTTTGTGCAACTAGTTTTGTTGCAGAAACTATTGAGTTTGCTCCAAGTTTTTTGAGTTTTTCTGTTTCATCTTCACTGTTTGAACTAGCTAATATAAAATAAGGATTAATTCTTTGTAATTCTTTTTCAAATAATCTTACTGAAGCAATGATGGCAATATTATCCGCTATGTTATTGCTAAGGGTTATTATACCTTTTGCACTAGAAAGATTAGTTTTTAAAAAAGCTGTGTTTGTATGAGGTGCGCTTTCTATATAGTAAGGATAATTATATTTTTCAGCTATTTCGCTAAAATTTTCAATTTCGTCAACAACGACAAAAGGAATATGATTTTCTCTAAATTGCTGTGCCAATTCTATAGTAAAATCATTATGATAGCATATTACAAAATGATTTTTTAATCTTGCAACTTTATGAAGCATTCTTCTTTCCTTGATGATTTTAGACAAAACACCTTTTTTTACTATTTCTATAACTAGACCCATGCAAAATGTAAAAATTGTAAAGGTTAATAACACATACACAACTGTAAAAATTCTACCAGCTGTTGGTATGGGATTTACTTCAGTGTAGCCTAAAGTAGTAAATGTCATTCCAGCTTGATAAATAGCATCATTAAGGTTGTAATTACTTGTGAGCATATAGCCAAAAGCCCCAATTAACGTCATAACAACAACAGCAATAAGTGGAATTCTTAAAAATTTAAGTTGCTCGTAAAGCTCATCATTAAGACTAATTGAGGGTTTTGGGGAAGGAGACCAATTGAGGAATTTTTGTAGCTTCTTCAAAAAAGACATAACAATTCCTCGTTTATATTAAGGATTATTTACTGCTTTGTTTTTTAAGCGTTCTTAAAGTTGAAGCAGCAACTCTAACTTTTCTAGTAGTTCCATCTTCTAAAGTAATACGAACTGTTCTTAAATTTGGCAAAAAGCGTCTTTTAGTTTTATTGTTAGCATGACTAACATTATTACCTACCATAGGTCCTTTTCCTGTAATTTGGCAAATTCTTGACATAAATTTTTCCTTATGAAATAAAAATATTTTTTAACATTATATCTAAAGCAAGCTTAAAAAAATCAAATATTATCAAAAATACATAAAGAAAATTTGATAATAAGTATGATAAAATTATTTTTTACTTTTATCGGAGATATAAAATGTATGTAGCACCAAGTTTATTGTCTGCAAATTTTTTAAATTTAGAAAATGAGATTAAAGAAGTATCGCAAGCAGGGGCTGATTTATTGCATATTGATGTGATGGATGGACATTTTGTGCCAAATCTTACTTTTGGTCCTTGTGTGATTGAAAATATTTCAAAAATTACTTCAGTGCCTCTAGATGTGCATTTAATGGTGCATAATGTTAGTAGCTTTGTAGATTTATTTATCCCAATAAAGCCAAAATTTATTAGCTTTCATTTGGAAGCTGAAAATCATCCTATTAGGGTATGTGAGTATATAAGAAAAAACGGCATTCATCCTGCTATTGTTTTAAATCCACATACTCCGGTTTCAAGTATAGAGTATATTTTAGAATTTGTAGATATGGTGCTTTTAATGAGTGTTAATCCAGGCTTTGGTGGGCAAAGTTTTTTACCTTTGGTGTATGATAAAATTCGACAGTTAAGGGAAATGATAGATAAAAAAAATCTTAAAGTTTTTATAGAAGTTGATGGCGGGGTAAATGGCTTAAATGCACCTGATTTAGATGAAGCAGGAGCTGATATTTTAGTCGCAGGTAGTTATATCTTTTCCTCGCAAGATAAAAAAACAGCAATCAATTCTTTAAAGCTTGAATTTTGAGCCAACAACAAATCGATGATTTAATCATCAAATTAAGTAAAGAAAACAAACCTTTTCCTTGGGTTTTAAAAGAACTTGCAAAAATAGAAGAATTAAATCATTATGAGTTTGATTTATATATTTTTGAACTTTTAGGGCTAGGGGTAGAGCTTAATGCGCAAAATTGTTTGTGTTTAAAAAGTAAAAATACAAAAATAAAAGATGAGATTTTTTGTGTAGTAGATATTGAAAGCACCGGTGGGATAAAAAGTGGTCAAATTTTAGAAATAGGTGCAGTGAAAATTCAAAACTATAAAGAAATTGATAGATTTGAGAGTTTTATAAAAGTAGAAAGCATACCCGAAAATATTACAGAATTAACAGGGATTAGTTTGGATATGGTAGAAAATGCTCCTTCTTTAAAAACTGTGCTAAATAATTTTAAATTGTTTTTAAAGGATAGTATTTTTGTAGCACACAATGTGCGTTTTGATTATCATTTTATATCTAAAGCTATGTATGAAAATGATTTTGGAGTGCTTTTAAATAGAAGGTTATGCACAATTGATTTAGCTAAAAAATGCATTGAAAGTCCTAAATATGGCCTTGATGCACTAAAAGAGTTTTTGTGTATTGAAAGTAAGCATCATAGGGCTTTAAGTGATGCTTTGGCTGCAAGTGAAATTTTAAAATACTGTCTTAAAAAAATTCCTTTTTACATTAAAACTACTGAAGAATTGTTACATTTTAGCAAGCAAGCTAAAAATCAATCTAAAAAATAAACTTTGTTTTAGATTTATCGCTATACTGCATTTGTATAAATGACGGGAGCTTGTGATACAGGCTGAGAGTAAGCTAAAAGCTTAGACCGCACCAGAACTAGATAATGCTAGCGTTGGGATAATTTATCAACTACTCACATACCCTTCATTTATCCAAATTTTATTTTAAGGATAAATTTAAATGAAAACTCAAATGTCTTATGCAAAAGAAGGAACTTTCACAAAACAAATGCAAATTGTTGCACAAAAAGAGCAAGTAAGTGAAGATTTTTTGCTTGAGAATATAGCATGTGGAAAAATCATTATTCCTGCAAATATCAACCATAAAGCACTAGACCCAAATGGTATTGGCTATGGACTTAAAACAAAGGTAAATGTTAATTTAGGTGTTTCAAATGATTGTGTAGATTATAGTGAAGAAATGAAAAAGGTGGAGTTAGCTCATAAATTTAATATAGAAGCTATTATGGATCTTAGTAATTATGGTAAAACTAGTCGTTTTAGAGATGAGTTAATTGCTACTTCAAAAGCTATGATAGGCACTGTGCCTGTTTATGATGCGGTTGGGTTTTTAGAAAAAGATTTAAAAGATATTAAGGCAAAAGATTTTTTAGATGTAGTATATCATCATGCTAAAAGTGGAGTGGATTTTATGACAATTCATGCAGGGATAAATTCTCGTGCTGTTAGGGTTTTTAAAGAGTGTGATAGGATTACTAATATAGTTTCAAGAGGAGGCTCAGTTCTTTATGCTTGGATGCAAATGAATGATGCTGAAAATCCATTCTATGAATATTATGATGATTTGCTTGCTATATGCAAGGAATTTGATGTGACGCTTTCTTTAGGCGATGCGCTAAGACCAGGTTGCACTCATGATGCAAGCGATGGGGCTCAAATTGCTGAACTTATAGAACTTTCGTTGTTAACTAAAAGAGCATGGGTTCAAGATGTGCAAGTGATGATAGAAGGACCTGGTCATATGGCTATTAATGAAATAGAAGCTAATATGCAACTTGAAAAAAGAATTTGCAATGGAGCTCCATTTTACGTTTTAGGACCATTAGTTACTGATATAGGTGCAGGGTATGATCATATAAGTGGGGCAATCGGCGGAGCAGTTGCAGCAGCAGCTGGTGCTGATATACTTTGTTATGTAACTCCTGCTGAACATTTAAGACTTCCAAATTTAGAAGATGTAAGAGATGGTATAGTAGCGACTAAAATAGCAGCTCATGCAGGAGATATAGCCAAACTTCCTAAAGAAAGAAAAATAGATGATACAATGAGTAAAGCTAGACAAGATATTGATTGGGAAAAAATGTTTAAATTAGCAATTGATGGAGAAAAGGCTAAGAAAATGTTTAATGAAAGAAAACCTGAAGAACTTAATTCTTGTTCAATGTGTGGAAAAATGTGTGCTATGAACACCATGAATAAAATTTTAAAAGGTGAGGATATAAGTTTGATAAAAGAATAAACCCTCGATTATGAGGGTTTATTTTGATTAATCTATTACTTTATAATTATAAGGTTTTAGATTTTTATCATCTTCAAGAAGTTTTGCTGGTGGATTACCATTTACTTCTTGATGTTTGTAGTAGCGATCTCCTGCTTTGTTACCATTTAGATCTACTTTATAGTGAATTTCACCTGGATTTAATTTTTGAATATCTTCAAAACCTAAATTTGAAGTTTTGAAATCTTTAATGCCATTTTTGGCCGCAATTTCTACTAATTTAGTTTGTCCTTGTCTTGACATATCAACTGATTGTAAAAGCATTCTTGAAGCTTCTCTGGGATTATGGAAACCTGTTGAGTTTTCAGCACCTACAAAGTCTGCTCTTACTTGAGATTTTCTATGAAGTTCTAATACTTCTTTTAATTCAGCTGAAATTTTAGCATCATCTGCCTTACCATCAGTTTGGAATTTTGGCATTTTTCCAAGCTCTGTGCGAATAGTTTCTACATCTTTAATCAAGCTTACTAAAGAATATTCAGCTGTTCTTAAATCATGGGCTACTGAATTTTGAATGTCTTTTACTTGTTTTGCTAAATAGCTTTCGCTTTGAGTGTGACAAGTTTTACAAGCTGAGTTGATATCAACTAAAGGTGAAGTGATGTTATGGTTAGTAACTTTTTTTGCACCTTTTCTAATATAAGGCATATGACAATCTGCACAACTTACACCATTTGCAGCATGTACTCCACCACTATAAAGTTCGCTTTCTGGATGTTGAATTTTTAGCATAGGCGCTTTGGTGATTTTATGAACCCAATCACTTGAGAAGTTCTCTCTGTTTTTTTCATAATAATCATCAAACATTTCTATTCTAAATGGCTCACCTTTTTTCCACTCACTCCAAGGAAATGCTAGTTCTATACCATCAACTTCGATTTCAACTGGCTTATTACCATCTCTCCAAGAATCAAACTCATCGTAAGTTTTTTGAGTACCATTCCACCATTTTTTAGAACTATCATTAGCTATACTTTCTCCGATAGTTTTTACTTTGGTACCTGTTGGTTTGAAGTAGTATTCAACGTGACATTGAGAGCATACTAAGGTTCTCATTTCGCTTCTTGAAGCTTTAATTCCTTGTTTTTCATCTGCTTCATAACCTCTTGAAATTAATGCTTTGATTAAAGCTGGTCTTGTAAGTCTTAAACTCATATCTGTTGGATTATGACAATCTGCACATGTTACACCCATTCTTTTTCCACCATGAGGTCCACTGTGCTCAGGTGAGTTTTCTTTAGCTCCATTTACTGCAGGAACTGTTTTAATCATAGTCCAATATTTTGCAGAGTTAAATGCAACCCAATCACCTTTTGCAGTGTTGTTTAAAAGCCAAGGGGTCCATCCGCTATGACAATTCATACAAGCTGTTGGTTGGCCACCAAATCCTGCAAAACCGTGTGCGTTCAAGAAATCTTTATTGTTTCTAGCTGTATCCATTTGATCTACTTGAACCCAAAAGTGACCTCTTTCTTCATTGGCATCAATACTGAATGGATAACCCGCCCAAAGAACAGTTAATTGTGGATAGCGAATTAGTTTTGAATAAGCTAAATTCCCGCCAAATTCTGTTGCATTAGGTGCTTGTTTTTCCACTGTTGTGTGCATATCTAAATAATCAGGAAAATTCTTTCCCCAATAATCAAAAGTAGGATTTTCATCACCAAGTTTTACGATTTCTTGAGAGATGATTCCACCTACTGAATCGTTTGTTTTGGCTGTGATATCTTGATTTAACCACAATACGCCTGCAATAGCTACTATAGTAGCACTAATAGCACTATATAAAATGCCTTTGTTATTCATTAAATACTCCTTTCATTTAAAATCCTCTCTTATGGCCAACACCTTGATGACAAGACACACAACTTAAAGCATTATCTTTATGTGGATCTAGAGTAGGGTTGATAGTGTTACTCGCAATTTCTTTGTGACATTCTATACAGTTATTTTGGACTATTTCTTTACTTTTTGCATTTGCACTCAAATGCGTAGGCAAAGAATCAAGTTTGAAAGTAAATGCATAAGCATGTCCTAAGCCACTTTGAGCTTTAGCAATCCATTTTTCAAAAAAGCTATGTGGCAAATGGCAATCATTACAGGTTGCTCTTGGTTTACCATCAACTTCTTTAGAGTGTGAAGCTTTTAAATAATCATTATAAACTTCGTTCATAATGTGACAATTATTACAGCTTTCACTGGCATCACTAAAATAAGAAGTGCCTTTAGCATTATGGAAAGTATACATTCCCACACCTGCTAAAATTACAAGTAAGAAGAGGAAAACAGCAAAAAGTTTTGAGTTTGCTTTTTTCAAAGTCTCTCCTTTGAATGAAGTTTAAGTTACAAGAACTTGTGTGCAATTATATAACACTATAAATTTTTAAAAGTAAATATATATTTATTAATTATTAATTATTTTTTTAATAAGAGAAAAAAAGTATTATTTTTTTATATGATTTTATTT
>NZ_NFOE01000061.1 GCF_002179635.1 Campylobacter jejuni
TAGAAAGTAGTAAGTTTTGTTGATCACAGTAAAGTGTTTTTGCTTATGTGCTATATTTTATTGTTATAATTTATAAAAAGTGATGATTTAAATAATGAAAATTCAGATTTTATATAGATGAGTAAATGATATATTTTGGTAAATATAAAAATCATTCATGAAGTTTAATATGTATTATCTCATAATTTTTTATTTTTTTTCCTAAAATTTTACCCCATCCTAATTTGGAGTGAGAGTAATCTCCTAGCTTAAACAGCATTCTTTTATTAAAAATAATTTTAAGATATAAATCAACACAAAATTCATTATTAGTTAGAAATAATATACTTTCTTTAAGCTCTTTATATTTTTCTGCGTTTGGAAAGTATTTTAAAGCTTCATCATAGTGTATATCTTTTATATAAATAGCTATTTTATTTTGGTAAGATAGAAATTTTTTCCCTAAAATTAGATTTTTCCCTAAAATATGATTCTTACATCCTAATTTATTTAATTGTATGTGTCTTATGTAAATTTGATGGGGTATATTTTCTATAATACTTAATTGATTTTGCAAATTAAAAGTGATTTGTAAAATTCTTTCAATATAACTTTTAGGTCTTCTTAAACTTAGCAATAATGGAGCAAAAGGTAGATATCTCTTTGCTATTCTTGTGTCATTGATACCCAATATAGAAAATAGTATTTTAGAAATTCTATCATTGAAGTCAATATCAAAACTTTTTGGATAATTATTAAGAGTGGTAATTTCAAAAAAAATCCAAAGAAGATAATGGTTGAAAAAATCAAAAAATAAACTCCATCCTTCACCGCCATCTTCATTTCTAGAAAGCTTGTCTAGTATGTAAGATGGGAGTTGCGATGTATTTCCCTGTAGACCCATGAAGTTAATCATAATTTCTATAGGAAAAATATCATTATTTTTACTAATTTTTACATACTCAATTTCTTTATTAGGGTGCATTAGAGCATTATTTACTCTTAAAAAAATATCTTCTTTACGATGTTCTTTTAATATTTCTTTAAGAAGTTTATAAAAAGTATAAGAGTTTGTATTATTCATAATATAGACTTAATTCCTTTTTTAAAAGGATAGTGTATAATGACTTTTGAATTTATACATTTTATTTTTAATTCGCAAAATGAATTAATACTTACAAAAGATGATAGAAATTCTGAAATTATTACGCCAAGTTTGTAAACTTCCCCTAAAGAATAAAATTTAGAATCATCTATGCTTATGATACTCATAGTTCCTTTTTTTGTAATATGTTCATCGACTAAATAAGTAGGTTTTGATTTGATATCAATTATTGATGAAGTAAGTAGTTGGCAAGTTGCTTCAGATGTTTTATCATCAGGAAAACTATAACTCTCCAGAACTTGAAAAAAGGAAGTTTTTGTTAATAGAGTTTGATAACTAAAAGATAAAATAGAAACTAACTTCCATAAAAGATTTCCATCTACATTGATTTGTTTCGACGGTGTTGGAATTGTAATATTTTTGGTAATTATATCTTTGTGGAAAGGTGCGAGATTAATATCACCTATTTTTAAAAGAGTAGGTAAATTCTTATTGCAACATAGTGTATCTATGGATATTGTTTCATTTGTATTGTTTGAGGAAAAAAATGATATTTCTTTGAAATTAACATTCTTGGAGTTTGATTTATTTGTAATGTAGTAAAAATCTTGTATTTTGTTTTGCATAAATTCAAAACGTTCAAAATTCTTATAATTTTTTAAAATTCTACTACCACTATCACTGTTGTGTGCCTTCACCTGCTTTATTTGAACTATATCATATGCGTTTAAATTGGTTCTGTCTATAAAAATTCTATATCCATTTTTCGAATGATTGTTGATGATAGGTTCTGCTGCTTTTTCAAAAATATTAATAATAGGTGTTGAAGACAATGAAAATAGCTCATTTTTTATAATACAATTTTTAGGAAGTGTTTTGTTAAATTTGAAAAAAATACTGATTAATTTACCTTTGCATTTATGTAAAACTTCTAAGCCTTGTATTAAGATAAAATTGAATTTTTCTGGTAGAAAAAAATACTCTCTTAGTAAAGAAAAAGATTCAAAACCTAAATCGTTATAAAATAGACAGCTTTCATTTGGTTTTAAACCCATAGTTTTAATGTTATGGGTGTTTATTTTAAATTCTTCTTTTGTATCATGAGATATGATTTTCAATTCTTCTAAGTATTGGTGCATATAAAAAAGCAATGTAGATGATGTGTAAACATCATCCCCTAAATATATACTTAGTTTATCTAAATCCAGATGTTCAATGTTTAAATCTTCTTTATTAATTCTAAGTTGTATATCTAATGTGTGATATTGTCTTTCACTTCCTAAAAAAATATTCTCTATATTTAATGGATATAGATATACATCATATACCGTTTTAAATTCACATTCACATTTTTCTATAGGTATAGATTTGACTGTGCTATTTTTAGGAATAATTAATTTATTGAGTTTGCTGTTTTTGTTAAATTTAAATTCTTGCATACACATAGATGGTAGAATATTGGTGTAATTTGGAGAAAGAATATTAATTAGAGATTCTGCGATATAGGGTATATTTTGATCTAGTTCTTGATGAATTTTTGAGGTTAATATTGCTAAATTTTCAATAATTCTTTCAATATCTGGATCTTTACTATCGTAAGATAAAAAGGGAGCTAACTTAGGAAATTTATCTATAAAAATTTTTCGAGTCTGATTGAGATAAGTAATCTCCTTCTGATAATAATGTATATCATCTTGTGTCACTAGATAACCTCGCAATATCGATTATTTTTAAATATAATTTCAATTACAAATTCTTTAAAACTATCATTATAAAAAACACATCTTAATAAAAATGAAAGTTGCCAAGGTTTTAAAGAGTCGTTATATGTAATAGAATTAATCATAATTCTTTTTTCGTATTTGCTTATAAGTTTATGAATTTCTTTTGCCATGTTTAAGCAAAGCTCTGTTGAGCTTAAATTTAAATTTTCCATACCAGATAACCCAAAATCTTTAATACTTAAACAGTCATCAAGTTTTGCATTAAGCAAAACTTGTATATTGTTTTTTATTTCTTGAAATTCGTTTTGATAAAAAGGGATGTTTTTATACTGATCATCCAATGAATGAATAATTTTATCCAATAAAGACATTTATTATTCTTTATCTAATTTACCCACTAAAGATAGTTCAAAATTTCCACCCATGTATTTAAAGTGAGGACGAACACTTAATCCAATCTTATACCACCCAGGCTCTCCTGGTATGTTATCTACTTTTACTTGAGCTCCTCTAAAAGGTCTTCTACTTCTAACCTCTGCTGGCGGGTTTTCTTGATCTGAAATATATTGTCTAACCCATTCGTTTAAACCATTTTCAATATCACTTCTTTCTTTCCAGCTTCCAATTTCTTCTCTTTGCAATACTTTTAGATAATGTGCTAATCTTGAAATTAAAAATACATAAGGTAGTTGAGTGCCTAAACGGTAATTTGTCTCAGCATCTTTTCCTTCTGGTGTGTTTGGAAATATTTTAGGTTTTAAAGCAGAATTTGCTGAAAAAAATGCTGCATTGTTGGTATCTCTTCTTAGAGTTAAAGTTATAAACCCATTTTCTGCAAGTTCGTATTCTCTTCTATCCGTAATTAAAACTTCAGTAGGAATTTTAGCTTTTAAGTTTCCAAAATTTTCATAAAAATAAGTAGGAAGATCTTTTACGCTTCCCCCGCTTTTTGGCCCTATGATACTGCCACACCATCTATATTTAGCAAAACTTTCTGTTAATCTTGTTGCAAAAGCGTATGCTGAATTTCCCCATAGTAGATGATTATGAGATGCGTGAACATTTTCTTTATAATTAAAGCTTTTTATAGGATTTTCTTCACTATCATAAGGTGATCTTGTCAGAAATCTTGTAACCATTAATCCTGTGTATTTAGAATCTTCATTTTCTCTAAAAGTTCTCCATCTTGTATATTGTGGACCTTCGAGAAGACTTTGTAAATCCTGTATATTAGCTAATTCTGAATAATTTTCTAAACCAAAAAATTTAGGTCCTAAGGAAGTTAAAAATGGAGAATGACTCATTGCGGCTATGCTTGACATTTTATTTAAAAAAGTCATATCCGGACTTGCAGTGCTTAGTTGATAATCACCAATTATAGCACCAACTGGTTCTCCGCCAAATTGTCCATATTCTGAAGAATAAATATTTTTATAAACAACACTTTGGGTGATGTCTGGATTGTTTTCAAAATCTTCTAAAACTTCTTCTTTTGTAATATCAAAAAGATTAATTTTAATGTTTTCATTAAAGTCAGTTCTTTCTACTAAAAAGAAAAGCCCTCTCCAAGTTGATTCTAATTTCTGAAATTCTTCATTATGTAAAATTTCATCCATTTGTTTTGATAACAAATCATCAATATGGGCAATCATTTCATCAAGTGCGAATTTATTGATTTTATCTTCTATATTGTCACTTTCAACTATTGCAGAAATAAATTCAGCTACTCCTCTTTTTGCTATACTATAGCTTTCATCATTTCTAGCGTATTTGCTTTTTTCCATAATACTTTCAATAATTGGAGTATCAATTACTTTATCTTTTGACATATTATGTTTCCTTTATTCTTCGTTATTTTCTTTTTTGATTTCTAAAAGCAACTGCTCTTTGGTTTTTTCATTTTTTAGAGCATCCAAAACAGCTTTTCTAAAATTTGGAATATTGCCCATAGGTCCTTTTAGAGCCATTAATGCTTCTCTAAGGCGCATTAGTTTATTTAACTCTGGCACTTGTTGCACTATATTATCAGGTGAAAAATCTTTCATACTAGATATTTTTAGGTTGATATCTAATTCTTCGGCACCTCCACCTAAAGTATTTTTAACATTAAATTGGGTTTTGATGTCTAGTTTTTGCATAACCTGATTAAAATTTATTTTGTTGATAGACACAATTTCTCTATCTTCTAAATTTTGTTCATTTTTACCTGTTAAGTTGGCCATTACCATGAGTTTTAATGGTAGTTCTATTTCTGCATTTTGCCCGTTTGTTTTTGCCTTGTAGGTTATATTTATGCGTTCTTTTGGTGCACTTGATCCATCAGACATTTTACTTCCTTATTTTTTAAATTTTAAAATTTATTTTTTAAATTATACATAAAACTAAATAAAGAATAACTAAGTTTATGTTTTTTTATTAGTTTTATTTTTTGCATAATTATACTCATCACTTAAGTAATCCTTTAATAAGGTTTTTTCCATAAGTTCAACTAGTTGTAAGTATATAATTTTTGCATTATTTTTCATATTGTTTGTTTCAAAAACTTCTGCCATGGCTATTAAAGAATTTATATTACAAAATAAAGAATTATTATAATTTTCATTGTTTATTTCAATGAGTAATTGCTCTACTTTTTTATTTTTATCGGATGTAGCGTGTGTTTTTTTATTGATTTCTTGATTTTGTTTTACAAAATAATTAAATGTATCTTCTTTACACATTAATTCACCGTTGTCAAATCTTAACTTGGTAATATCTTTGAATTTGAGAATAAAATTGCAAGTTAGTAAATTTAAAATTTTCAAGGAGTGTTCTTTTTCATGATGCTGTAAAAAATCACAAAATATTTTAAATCCCTCTATCCAGAAAGGATTAAGTGAAAGATTATTGATAAAACATTTTATTTGATCTAATTCATTTGTATTTTTATCTAATAGTAATTTTATTAAATTTCTATCAGGATATCTTACTTTAGTGATGAAATCTGAATGCGGTGGAAGAGTTTTTATCTTTCCCCAAGTTGCCTCTGCAAACAATGAATAGGTGTTAGTGTTTTCAATGTCATTCTCTAGTAATTCTATTGCTAGATTATTTAATAATGTTCTGTATTCTCTATCGTTAAGATTGGATAATTTTGTGTTTTTTATATCGATATTTACTTGTGTTACTGGAGATTTAAGAGGTGGTTGTTTGGTTTGTGTTATTTCTTCTTTAATGTTTAATTTTGCAAAATTACAATTTAAAATTTCGCGTAATTTTTCAAAATACTCATTTAAATTTTTAGCTGTGACTTGTAAGCATTTTGGTGAATTTTTATTAAATTCATTAATAAAATTTTCAACAATTTGTTTGTATTTCTTTTTTTGATTCAATAGTATAGAAGATGTTTTACTTATATTTTCAGGTTTTTCTCGAAATAATTTTTCTGTAAAAATTATTATTTCTAAAAATATTTTAAAACACTCTTCGTTATTTAATGCTAAACATGATAAAGAAAAGTAAGCGAAAATTTTCATATCCATCGAGTTGTTTTGTAAAATATCTAATGAGTATTCATATACTTTATCCCATTGTATTTTTTCATGATTTAATGTTTTATATTTTGCCATTTCTTCTTCAAGCAAATGAAATATTTCTAAGTTTTCTAAATTTTCTTCATAATGATCACAGAAAATCATTTTTTATCTCCTAAGCACTATTGAAAGTTTTTTTAATTATAATAAAAAACAAAATTATAGTGTTATTTATTTAAGTATTTTTTTAAGGATGGGAATGAAAAAAATTTTTATTATATTGCTTATGGGATTGTTTTTAAGTTCTTGCTCTAGTGTTGTAAGTGTAAAGATTGATAATATAAAAAATTCTAATTTAAATAGCAGAAATGATGATGTTCCTTTAACTGTTATTGTTTATCAACTAAAAGATGTAAATAAATTTATAAAGGCTAGCGATTTAGAGCTGATTAATAGAGAGGATGCTATACTAGGTAGAGATAAAATTGACTCGATTAGACTACAAATTGCCCCTAAAGATAATATTATTGCTTTTAAAGTTATAGATGAAGAAGTGCCGTATATTGGTATTTTGGTTTTATTTGCAAATAATACTAAAAAGATAACAAAAATTTGGGCAAAAACAGATGATGCTAATGGTTTTGGAACTAAAAAAACATTAAAATTTGAAATAACAAAAGATGGTATTAGACATATTTAATCTAAGGAAAATATAATGGCAGATAAGCTAAAAGTAGCTTGGTTTAATGGGCTAAATATTGATAAAATTCATTTTGAGCAGCAAGAACGATATTTTGAAAGAAATATTAATCTTAAAACAATTTCAACTTTCAATAATTTATATGGAATAATTGATCTAGAATTTTCCAATGAAATGTTAATGCAGGGAAAAATAGCACTTAAAAGAATTTCTGGAATTGCTAAAGATGGTAGCATTTTTAATGCACCAGAACAAGATGAGCTTCCAGAGCCTTTGGAAGTTAATTATGATTCTTTGGTAAATTCTATTATTGTTATTAAAATTCCTATGGGTTTATCCTCTATAGCAGATATATCTTTACACAATAATATACCTAATTCAAAATACATTAGTTTAAGAAGTGTTGTAGCTTCAAGAATATATGATGATAATACCAATGATGTTTTTAAACATACTGATTTAGAAGATGAATATGAGAATGATAATGTTACTTTCTCTCAAGAAAAAATAAGCATTACTTTAGCTAGTTTAAGATTGAAATTGGGCTTTTTAGGTAGCAAAACTCCAGATGAACTTGAAATTCCTATAGCAAAAATCAAAAATATTGATTTAAATAAAAAAATAGAGTTAGATGAAAGTTTTATACCCACTTGTTTAGATTTAAATAAATCTTCGTATATTAAATCATTTTTAGAAGAAATTTCGCATTCAATTAAACAGCATAAAGAAATACTCACTGAAGTATTTAAGGGTATAGATCAAACTAAAAACACCTTGGATTTTAGTACATATTTATCGCTTAATCTTTTAAAAAAATGGTATTTTATTTTTTCATATATAATCAATAAAGATAAAATACATCCTGAAAATTTATATGAAAAATTAGTTGATTTTCAAGGAGATCTTAGTGCTTTTGGCACCGAAAGTTCCTTTTCTGATTTTATAGTATATAATCATGATGACTTGACTAACACTTTTTTACCACTTACTAATCAACTTAGAGTTTTATTTGCAAAAATAACTTCTCCAAAATATACTATGGCTCAAGTAATTGATAATAACAATGGATTTTATGATTTGTTATTTGACAATCCTACGGTTATTGAAGAGGGCGAATTATTTTTAGCTATTAGTGCTGATGTTAATCATGAGTATTTATTATATAATTTTAAAACTCAAAGTAAAATTCATACTCAAAGTAGGATAAAAAGTATAGTAACAACACAATTACGAGGGATAAATATAGAGCAAATTTCAAATATTCCATCTTCTATACCTTATTTAAATGGTTATATTTATTACAAGTTAGACAAAAAAGATGAGCTGTTTAAATACTTTAAGGGTGAAAATGTTATAAGTTTATATCTAACAACAAATATAAAAAACCCTGATATAAAAATGTGGGCTGTGTTTTAAGGAGTAATATGCAAAAAGAATCACATTTTAAAGAAGGATCTTTACTTTTAGAAAGCGATTTAAAAGGTTTAGAAATCAATAAAGTTGTTGATAATTGCTTGGAAATTCTTTTACTTGTTTATAGATTATCTAAGGTTCATTCTTTGGATACTGCTTATATAGAGAATTTAAAAGAAAAGCTTGTGAATGAAATTTTGGTTTGGAGTTCAAGATTAAGTACTTTTAAAGAGTATGATGAGAAAGATATTATAAAATTAAGATATTGCTTATGCGTATTTATAGATGAAAGTCTAATGAAAAATGATTTATTTATTAATAGCTCTTGGGCAAATCATACTTTAACCGTGAGATTATTTGATGAGACTCTAGGTGGTGATAATTTTTACGATATAGCACTTTCTTGGCTGTCTAATCCATCCAAAAATAAGGATTTTTTGGAATTCATATATGTTTGCTTGATTTTAGGATATAGAGGAAAATATTCTCATGAAAAAGATGTTGAGGAAAAAATTATTTATCTTTGTAACAACATAGCATCGGCTTTAACCCCTCTTATAAATTTAACAGATGAGACAGCTTTTGATAAGGCTTATAATGGAGCTAATAGGGAAAATTTTTGGCAGTATTTTCAACGCAGATTTATGAAATTTGCGTTAGTTATTATACCTATTGGATGTATTTTGGGTTTTTTCATTTTTGCAATTTTTGATTTGCAAACTCATAATATTAAAATCGATTCTAATATTAGCAGTTTGATTAAGAATATAGAAAAAATATAAGATTACATTTTTTCAATCATTTCTTTACTCCATCCTTTAGGAAGATTTTTTATACTAGGATAATATGGTTTTAAAAGTTCAAAGAAA
>NZ_NFOE01000063.1 GCF_002179635.1 Campylobacter jejuni
TAAGTGGTCAAGTAGGTTTTAAATATAAATTCTAAAAATTTTAAGAACTCCTTAGATGCTAGAGTAAAAACTCTAGCATTTTAAAAGCTCTCATATTCTTTAGCTATAAAAACTTCATCATCTTTTACAATTAATGGGCGTTTTATAAGCGTTGGATTTTGTAAAATCATCACTTTAATCTCATCTTGGCTTAAATTTTGGAGTTTTTCTTTATTTAACCCTAATTTTCTAGCACTCATACCCGCTGTATTTACAAGCTCTAAAACACTCCTTTTACTAAGCCAAAAATCCAAAGTTTCTTCATCTAGCTTTTTAATGTCTAAAAATTCAAATTCAACTTGCTTAGAATTTAAATAATCCATGGCTTTTTTAACACTATTACAATTTTTAATACCATAAAATTTTAACATTTTCTTGCCTTTTTAACTAAGTCTGCTATAATAAATGCTAATTCTAAAGCTTGGTCAGCATTTAATCTTGGATCACATTGTGTTTCATAGCGTTTAGAAAGTTCTTCTTGAGTAATATTTAAAGAACCTCCTACACATTCTGTTACATTTTGCCCTGTCATTTCCAAATGTACCCCACCAGGATACACTCCTTCATTCATAGCTATCTCAAAAAACGCACGCACTTCTTGAATGATTTTATCAAATTCTCTTGTTTTAAAACTACCTGATTTAACCGTATTTGCATGCATAGGATCAATACTATAAAGTATATTAAACCCTTCTTGTTTTAACTCTTTAAATAATTTTGGCAAGGCATTTTCTATCTTATCACATCCCATACGGATGATGAAATTTAATCTTCCTGCTTCATTATGCGGATTTAAAATACTTACTAGCTTTTTTATCTCATCTAAATCATAATTAGCACTAAGCTTAACACCAAGTGGATTTTTTACTCCACTTAAAAAATGCACATGTGCTTCATCTGCCTTTCTAGTACGCTCACCTATCCAAAGCATATGTGCCGAACAATCATAAATTTCCCCGCTTAAACTATCTACCCTAGTTAAAGCTTCCTCATAAGGCAAAAGCAAGGCTTCATGAGAAGTATAAAAGGCTGTTTGAGAAAGATTTGGAGTATCGGTAATACCGCAAGCTTGCATAAAGGCTAAAGCTTGAGTGATTTTTTCACTAAGTTCATCATATTTTTTCCCAAGCTCTGCTTTTTTTAAAAAACCCAAATTCCACTTATGCACTACTCTTAAATCCGCTAAACCACCTCTTGAAAAAGCTCTTAATAAATTTAAAGTTGTAGCACTTTGATAGTATGCTTCTAACATTCTTTTAGGATCAGCTATTCTTGATTTTTCATTAAATTCAAAACCATTGATAATATCCCCACGATAACTTGGAAGCTTTACCCCATCAACCTCTTCAAAATCACTACTTCTTGGCTTTGCAAACTGCCCTGCAACGCGCCCTACTTTAACGATAGGACAAGATCCTGCAAAAGTAAGTACTATAGCCATTTGAAGCATAACTTTAAACATATCTCTTATATTATCAGCGCCAAAATTTACAAAACTCTCAGCACAATCTCCTCCTTGGAGTAAAAATGCTTGAGAATTTACAACCTTAGCAAGGGATTTTTTTAACTTATCCACCTCACCTGCAAAAACAAGCGGTGGTAATTTTTCTAATTTTTTAACAACATCTTGTAATTCATTTTCATCAGGATATTGTGGCTGTTGCTGAATTTTATAATTTTTCCAAGAATCTTTAGTCCATTTCATAGCTTAACTTCCTTATTTTAGTAAGCTAAAATTATACAAAATGAGACTTAAATTAAGATTTTAAAACACTTTCAACGCGTTCAAGACTATCTTGCTTATATAAACTTAAGCGCACTATGGAATCTTCTAGTGCTAAAAGATTATGGATTTCATGAGCCTTTAAACTTATACTATCTAGCGTTTTAAGTAGAATTTGTTGATTTAAAACTCCAAAATCAATGGAGCCTTTTAACACTTGTATGATAATATCAAAAGGTGCTTTATGATCTTTCATAAAGCTATCTTTTGACATAGTTATGCAGATTTCTTTAGCATAAGCATTTTCCATTTTCTTAGATATATTTATGCCATTTTGAATTTCTTGTTCCCAAGAAATTACTTCATATATTTGAGTTCTAAATTTCACTTTTATTTTTTAAGTTCTTTAATACGAGCAGCCTTGCCTCTTCTATCTCTTAGGTAGAATAATCTAGCACGACGTACACGACCTCTTCTTAATACTGTAATACTTTCTAAACTTTCACTATAAATAGGGAAAATTCTTTCAACACCTACATTATTAGCGCCGATTTTGCGTACAATGAAAGTTTCATCTACACCATTTCCTCTACGTGCTATACAAATACCTTCAAAATTTTGAATTCTTGTTTTATCGCCTTCTTTAATGCGAATAGCAAGTCTTAAAGTATCTCCAGCACGAAATTCTGGAACATTTTTACCTTCAATTTGTTTTTGCTCAAATTGCTCAATGTATTTATTTTTCATAACGATATTCCTTAAAATTTGCGTTCATGCTTTTGATACAAATCAGGACGAAAATATTTCGTTTTGCAAGACGCCAAAGTAGTTTTTAAAGCTGTGATTTTAGCGTGATTTCCCTTTAAAAACTCTGAAGGCACATAAAATTTTTTATTTTCCTTTTCAAAAATAAAAGGTTTAGAAAACGATGGGGCTTCTAATAAGTCATTTTCAAAACTTTCCTCACTTAAGCTTTCACTATTTCCAAGAACATCTTGAATATTTCTGCTAATAGCATCACACATCACCAAAGACGCTAATTCTCCACCTGTAAGTATAAAATCACCTATAGAAAATACTTCATTAGCAAATTCTTCCACAATGCGCTCATCCAACCCCTCATATCTACTACTTACAAAACAAATATGATCTTTCTTGCTTAATCTTTTAGCATCAATTTGCTTAAAAGTCTTAGCACAAGGCAAAAGAAAAACAAAATGAACATTTTTATCTTGCTTTTTAATATGCATTAAGCAATCATACAAAGGCTGAGCTTGTAGCAAAAGCCCTGCACCTCCTCCTATTTTATAATCATCTACTTTAAAGTGCTTGTTTGTGGTAAAATTTCTAGGATTTACAAAAGCAAATTCTAATATCCCCTTTTCTTTTGCCCTTGCCAAAATAGAAGTTTGAAAATAAGGTTCAATAAGCTCTGGGAATAAACTTACAAAAGTATATTTCATGAATTTTCTAAAATATCTAAAGCAGATTGTGTGAATATCTTTTTATTTTCTACATCAACTTTTTGAATATATTTATCAACATAAGGAATATAAAAATTTTTAACCTTTGTTTGTAGTTTTTCATCACATTTTATACAAAATAAAAACCCCGCTCCATTTTCTAAAATGTCTTCAACTACACCTAATTTTTGCTCATTTTCAATAACATCACATCCAATTATGTCAAAATAAAAATACTCATCTTTTTTTAATTTACAAGTTTCTTTTGTAGCTTCAATAGTTTGAAAAAGAGTAATATTAGTTAAGGTTTTAGCAGCCTCAACACTCTCAAAGCCTTCAAATAAAACTAAAGATCTAGTTTTATCAAAAGCCTTTATGGTGTAAATTTTCTGATTAATATCAAAAAATTTAGCACCTATTTTAAACTGCTCATAAAAATCACTAAGATTATGTAATTTTACATAACCTTTTAAACCAACACTTTTCCCAAGTTTAGCAACTTGGACTAAATCATTCTTCAATGGCTTTTACCGTTATACGATATGAAGTTGCATCTTTAACTTTGTAAGCCATAATGACTGTTTTTATTGCGTTGATTAATTTTCCATTTTTTCCGATCAACTTACCAGTATCAGATGGATCGACATAAATGATAATTTCAGCAAAATTGTTTTCTAAATTTTGTCTTTGTATATCAACTTTTTCAGGAAAATCAACAATTAATTTTGCGTATTCTCTTAAAAAATTTTCAACCATTTTTATTTGCTTGTAATAGCTACTACTCTATCGCTTAATTTTGCACCTACGCTTTTCCAATAAGCTAAACGCTCAGCGTCAAATTTTACCACTTCAGGCTCAACCATAGGATTGTAATATCCAATGCTTTCTATCCAGCTACCATCACGTCTTTTTCTACTATCAGTTACAACTATACGATAAAATGGTCTTTTTTTGCGTCCCATTTTTGTAAGTCTGATTACTGTCATTTTAATACTCCTAAAAAAATTAAAATTTTGTTATAGATATTTTAACTCATATATCCATAAAAAAGCTTTAATTATTGCGGTCTTTTAGCTTGCTGCAACATATTCATAAAATTTTCCATTCCTTTTTTATTTGAAAATTTCTTTGCCAGCTTAGCTGCATTACTAAATTGTTTTAAAAAGCGATTTACTTCCATTTGAGATAAACCAGCACCCTCTGCAATACGTCGCTTTCTTGCATTGTTTAATAAATCAGGATTCTCTCTTTCTTTTGGTGTCATTGATGAAATCATTGCCTTAATATGAATAATTTCTTTAGAATTATCCAAGTCAATATCTTTAATATTTGCTGCCATAGATGATAAACCAGGTATCATACCAATGATTGATTTCATACTACCAAGCTTTTTAACGCTTTCCATTTGATTTAAAAAGTCATTAAAATTAAATTCGCCTTTTTTGATTTTCTTATTTAGTTTTTTTGCTTCTTTTTCATCAATGATCGCTGCAGTTTTTTCAGCCAAAGTCGCTAAATCACCCTCACCCATGATACGATTAACAATTCTATCAGGGATAAATACTTCTAAATCAGCTACTTTCTCACCAACACCAATAAATCTTAAAGGCACACCAACTTGTTTAGCTATACCTAGTGCAACACCACCTTTGGTATCTGCATCAAATTTACTTAAAATAACCCCTGTAATTTCTAAAGCTTCATTGAAACTACTTGCTGTCTTAACTCCATCTTGACCACTCATAGCATCAGCTACATAAAATACTTCATCAGGATTTAAAATAGCTTTTACTTCTTTAAGCTCATTCATCAAAGCTGTATCGATCGCCAAGCGACCAGCAGTATCTACAAGCAAAACATCATACATAGAATTTTTTGCTTTTTCTAAAGCTTGTTTAGCTACATTTAAAGGATTGCTTTCATTTTCTATGAAAAATAAATCAAGCTCATTAGCTTGAGTGAGTTGTCTTAACTGCTCTACCGCAGCTAATCTTTGCAAGTCACATGCAGCAATTAGCACTTTTTTATTTCTTAGCTTTAAATAATTAGCAATTTTTACCGTGGTGGTAGTTTTACCACCACCTTGCAAACCACACATCAAAACAACTGTAGGTGGTTTACTAGCAAATACAAAACCTTGATTTTTACCTTTAACACTAAGAATTTCTTCTAAATTTTTCTTAATTGAGTCTAAAAATTGCTTTTGGCCTATACCATTAGTTTTTACATCATTTTCTACTAAAGTAAGTAATTCTTTAGTAACTTTATGATGTACATCTGCTTTTAAAAGGGCTTTTTTTAAAGTGTCAAGAGCATTTTTTAAAGCTTTTTCATCATCAGCAAAACGAAGTTTATTAACTGCGGATTTAAATGACTCACTAACTATTTCAAACACTTTATTTTCCCTTTATTAAAATTTTAAAAAGCTAAATTATAAACCCTTTTAGCTTTAAACGCCTTTAAAAATTTAAATTTTTTATTTCAAAACCATAAGCATTAAAACTCTCATCAAGCAAGGCTTTAAATTGATAATCAAAAATATGCGTTTCATAAGAGTGCAAATACATTCTAGAAGAGCTAATTTTTGCATATTTTTCATCACCAATAATACCATGTTTTATATGATTTAAATGTACTCTGATTTGATGCGTTCTACCTGTTTTAATGACTGCTTTTATTAAAGTTTTTTTTGCATTTACCATTAAAGGTATAACTTGGGTATGAGCTTCTAAGCCAAATTTATCGATTTTACTAAAGGCTCCAGATTTGTTTTTTATAGTAGTTATTTTTTCACAAATTTCAAGTTCTTCAGCAATTACTCCATCAACAATAGCTAAATAGCTTTTATAAACATTTTGTTTTTTATACTCTTGAATGCATTTTAATCTAAACTCCTCATCTTTGCTTAAAAGTAAAACCCCACTTGTTTCTTTATCAAGCCTATTGATTAATTTAGCCTTATAAACACCTTCTAAATTCTCGCTAATCTCTCCATAAGGCTTATTTAAGGCTATGATTTTATCGTCTTCAAAAAGTATTTTTGCTTTTTTTATTTTTTGTACAACAAATCTTGTTTTTGAGCTCATCAAAGCTCTAGCTATAACAACCTTTTTACCCATAGCAAAAACACAACCTTTGTCAATCAAATCTTTTGCTGTATTATTAGAAATCTTTTCTTGCATTGCAAGCAATTTATAAGCTTTTTCTTGCATCTAAACCTTCTTTTATATTTAATATAACTTCACTTAAATCACTTTGTTCTTTGACTTGCGCTTGTAATAATTTTTGCTTTAAAAAAACATTTATATCTTTTACATTCTCACAAATATACAAACCATCAACTTCTTGATATAAACTTTCTTGATTAAAAAAATATTTCCCTGAAATAATAATATTATTCCATCTAGCTGCTTCTATAGGATTATGCCCACCTATATTGTTTATAAAAGAGCCACATAAAAAAACCACATCGCTAATCTTATAAAAACTTTCTAGCTCACCTAAAGTATCTAATAATAAACATTTAGCATTAAAAAAATTTGCAAAATCATTTTCACTTAAAGTAAAGTCTGAAAATTTTTGCATATTATAGTGATTTTTTTGACAAAAATCTTTTAAAATTTCCTCAACTTCACCAAAGCGCTCCGGATGTCTTGGGGCAATAATCAATTTATCATTTTCTTCTAATTTAATTTCATTAAGCAATAATCGCTCTTCATTTTCATGTGTGCTAGCAAATATAATAATTCTAGCTTTAGGTTTAGCATAGCTTTTCACTTGCTCTTGTTTTATATTAGCTTTGATATTTTTATATGCTATAACATTTTTAGCGCCCAGACACTCTAATCTTTCTTTGTCTTTTTGACTTTGTGCAAATACAACATCAATATATTTAAAAATCAAACGATAAAAAAAACTAAAACGCTTGTAATTTTTTAAAGATCTATCACTAATTCTAGCATTTAACAAAATCACTTTTGCATTGTAAAATTTAGCCATAAACACGAGCATAAGCCAAAGCTCTGCTTCAAAAATAACCAAAACTTTACAAGGTCTTATCCAAAAAGGCACGAAAATTTCAAATGGGAAAAAATTTACTTTTTTAGAATATTTTAAAGCTTCGCTAAAACCGGTTTGAGTGATGGTTGAAATTTTACAAGTTGGAAAAAGTTTTATTAAAGGAATAAGGCTTTTAATCTCACCAAAAGAACAAGCATGAAAATATACATCACCTTGTTTTTGTTTTAAATTTTTGTAAAGAAAAAATCTTGATTTTAATGATATTTTATATTTTTCCTTGCAAAAACTTAAAATCAATAAAAAAGGAGCTGTGATTACATATACAATCACAGCAAAAATATAATAAAAAAAAATCAATTTTGATTTTCTTCTTTTTCTTTATATAAAATTCTTCCACAATGTGGGCAAGTTACTATTTCATCGCCTTTTA
This sequence comes from Campylobacter jejuni, assembly GCF_002179635.1. Lineage (GTDB taxonomy): Bacteria > Campylobacterota > Campylobacteria > Campylobacterales > Campylobacteraceae > Campylobacter_D > Campylobacter_D jejuni_C. The sequence continues at coordinate 7,676 of NZ_NFOE01000063.1, forward strand.
AAACTGCTAAATAAGTTTTGTCATAAATTCTCATAAAACAGCCATAACAAGCATGTTTTTTTACAGGAACCACAGCGCTATTTCCCGCCCATTTTCTGATTTTTTCATAAAAAGTTAAAACTTTTTGATTTATTTCACCCATTAGTTTAACTTTTTTATCATAAATTTGTAATCTATCTTTTTCAATATCTACTAATACAGCTTTAGTTTGAGCATCAATTTGGTCCACTTCATTTTCAAGTTCGCTTCTTTTAGCTTGTAATTCTTGTATGAATTTTTCTTTATTTTCTAAAATTTTATCTAATCTTTCTATTTCTTCATTTGCTGCATCAAGTTGCTCTTTAGCTATATCTTCTTCAATTTTTAAAGCATTTGCTTCTTTTTCAGTTTTTACTGCAGCACTTTTTTTAGCTATTTCTTTAATTTTTACACTAAATTCTGCAATATGATTATTATTTTGTATTTTTTGATTTTCTATATCTTTGATATCTTTTTCAAAACTGGCAATTTCCTCTTCAGTTTTATCGAGCAAATTACGCTTTTCTTTTAAATCTTTTGTAGCATCTTCTACTTTATTTGTAAAACCATCAAGTTCTTTATCAATTTGTGATAAAGTTATAAGTTGTTCTAGGTATTTATTCATTGAATTTTTCCTTAAAAATATTGAAATGGATTTTTTGAAACTGATATTATAACTTCTAAATGAAATTTTTGCAAATCTTTTGCTAAAATTTCACTAAAACAAGATTCGCTTTCATAATGCCCTATATCAATCAAACTAAGTTTATTGTGATAACTTTCCAAAGCTTGGTGATATTTAAAATCTCCACTTAAAAAGCAATCTGCCCTAACGCTAGAAACTAAATCCCCTCCACTACCCGTACAAATTGCTATAGTTTTGATTTTCTCTTTACCTGCATTTACAACTCTTATACAATCAAGCTTTAAACTTTTTTTCACGTGAGTAATTAAATCATTAAATTTAAAATCAACATCACAATAAATCAAAAATTCATTTTGCTCTTTGATTTTAAAACCCAAAATTTCATTAGCAAAATAAGCATTTAAATGACTTAAATCAAAATTTGTATGCATAGCAATTAAGGCTATATTTTTTTGTATCATTTTAGCAAGAAGATTTTGTGGGTAAAACACTCCACTTAAGTTTTTCAAACCTTTAAAAATTAAAGGGTGATGAACTATAAAAAGTGAATTTTCACTTGCATTTTCAATTAAATGCATATCCACATCAAGGGCAAGATAAATTTTATTTATGTCTTGATCAAAATTTCCAAGCAACAAACCACTATTATCCCATGAACTTTGCGTACTAAATGGGCTAATAGCGTCTAAATAATCATAAATTTCTTTAATTTTCATCTAAATTTTCTTTATATACCAAAGCACAGTTTTTAGATAATTCTCTAATTTTAAGCATAAAATCCTGTCTTTGTGTGACAGAAATAGCACCCCTTGCATCAAGCAAATTAAAAGTATGTGCTGCTAACATACAATAATCATATGCAGGTAATGCAAGTTTTGCTTCTAGGGCATTTTTACACTCATTGTAAGCATTTTCAAATTGCATATTTAAAGTTTTTACATCACTTACTTCAAAATTATATTTACTAAATTCAAACTCACCTTGCTTATGAACATCTTTATAGGTAATTTTTTCACCATTAAATTCATTCCAAACTATGTCGTATACATTATCTACATCTTGTAAATACATTGCAAGTCTTTCTAAACCATAGGTAATTTCAGCACTTACTAAATCTACGCTTATACCACCAACTTGCTGAAAATAAGTAAATTGTGTCACTTCCATACCATCAAGCCAAACTTCCCAGCCTAAACCCCAAGCACCTAAACTTGGGCTTTCCCAGTTATCTTCAACAAAACGAATATCATGCGATTTTAAATCAAAACCTAAATTTTCTAAACTTTTTAAGTATAATTCTTGGATATTATCAGGACTTGGTTTAATTAAAACTTGAAATTGATAATAAGCACCTAACCTATTAGGATTTTCACCATATCTTCCATCAGTTGGCCTTCTACTTGGTGCTACATAAGCAGTCGCCCATGGCTTTTTTCCTAAACTTCTTAAAAAAGTTGCTGGGTGAAAAGTCCCTGCACCTGCTGGAAAATCATAAGGTTGCATAATAGCACAACCTTGCTTTTGCCAAAATTCTTGTAAATTTAATATCATTTGAGAAAAGGTCATTTTTCTTCCTTTATTTCTTCTGGCTTTTCAGGTGAATTTGCATACAATTCCACTGTTTTATTCCACATCATTTTATATTTTCTTTTTAGAAATTCTACTTCATTACGCGCATATTTAAGCTGTTCGTTAAGATTTTCTATGGTTTTTCTATCCTCATCATAAAGTTCTTGCATAGAATAAAGAGCATCTTTTAAAAATTTATTCTCACCCTTTAAAGCCTCTAAGGTTTCATCCTTAGCATCAAGAACCTTTTCATGCAAATTTAAAATAGTTCCTATGGTTTTTTCTACAAAACTTTCTCCTGCTAAAGTCATAGAATTTACCATAGCAGGTTGTTTTGAACTCATAGGCACTACACTAAAAGTTCCTTGGTTAGCTTCTATATAAATTTTACCCTCTTCTTCTTTGAAATTTAAAGCACCATTTGCCATCATTCCTTTTACAACATCTTCAGATAAATGCACTAATTGACAAAATTCTTTTAATTCCAAGTAAGTTTGCATATATGCTCCTTAAAGAAAAACTTCAATTGCACTAGAATCTTGAATAAGTTTTTCTTGTTGTTTTTTTCTATCTTCTAATAATTTTTGCGCTAAAGATTCATCATCTATTGCTAAAATTTGCACAGCTAAATAAGCTGCGTTAATAGCTCCTGCTTTACCTATAGCTACAGTTGCTACAGGAATCCCACTTGGCATTTGAACAGTAGAAAATAAAGAATCCATACTTGCTAAATTGCTTCCTGGCATAGGTATACCTAAAACAGGTTTTGTTGTATGTGCTGCAACAGCTCCTGCTAAATGCGCTGCCATACCTGCTGCTGCAATAAATACTTTTGCGCCTTTTTCTTCTGCGTTTTTAATGTATTCTTGAGTTCTTTGAGGACTTCTATGTGCCGAAGTGATTAAAATTTCATATTTAACATCAAATTTTTCCAAAATTCCCAAAGCTTCTTTTACCACATCATAATCACTCTTACTTCCCATTAATATAGAAACAAATTTCATTCAACACTCCTTCTTAAAAAGCTAAATTCTGGAAGCTTAAACGGTAAAGTAATTTCATTTTCATTACCACTATGAATTTCACTAAATTCTTTATTATTTTTGGCTAATAATTGCTTAAACACTATGAATTTTTTTCCTTCATTTTCATAGATTAAACCTAGTTTATTTTCTCCTAATTCTATATTAGAATTAACCGGAGCTAAAATTTCATATTCTTTGTTTAATTCTATCTTGCCTTTACATTTAAAAAACTCACCATCTTCACTAATAGCATGCACTTGATGAGTTCCTTCTTCTATGCTTGTATCATGATTAATAGAATCGGTTTTTTCATAAGCTCTTGAAACTAAATATCCATCCGTAAAACCTCTGTGTTTTAAAGTATGAATTTCTTTTTCATATTTAGCAGCATCAAAAGTATTTTGCAATACATCTTGCACTGCCATTTTATAAGTTCTTGTAGTCAAAGCTACATAGTACTCACTTTTTGTTCTTCCTTCTATTTTAAAAGCATGAATACAATTTTCTTGCATAATTTTTTGAATATATGAGCTTAGATTTAAATCTTTAGAATTAAATACATGTGTGCCATTTTCATCTTCTTCTAATCTAAAAAGCGTATTTGTTTCTGGATTTTTCGCATAAAGTTCATAATTAAATCTGCAATCATTTGCACAAGAGCCACGATTGCTCATGCGTCCACTTTGCACTGAACTTATTAAACATCTACCAGAATACGCAAAGCACATAGAACCATGGACAAAACTTTCAAGCTCGATATCACAATTATTTTTTAAATCTTTTGCATCTTTTAAGCCAAGTTCCCTTGCTATAACAACACGCTTTGCACCCATATCTTTATAAACTTGAGCGTCTAAATAGTTTAAAATATTAGCTTGGGTGGACACATGAAGATTAATTTCGGGCGCAAGTTCTTTAACTAAACGCATAGCACCTACAGATGCTACTATAAAAGCATCAGGTTTCATTTCTTTTAATTTTAAAATATGCCTTTTCAAACCTTCAATTTGCGAACTAAAATGAAACCCATTGATAGTTACATAAATTTTTTTTCCTCTTGCATGAGTATAATCAATAGCTTCCTTAAAAGTTTCATAATTAAAATCTCTAGCAGTTCTTGCTCTTAATGAAAAATTACTCACTCCTGCATAGACAGCATCAGCTCCATAAGCCAATGCTATTTTTAATTTTGCAAAATTTCCTGCAGGAGCAACTATTTCAGGAATAATCATTTTTTCCCTAAGCTTGCAATTAATGCCTCAATATCATCATTACTTACAACATCTGTAGTGGAATCCCCTTGAATATGAACAGCTGAACCAACACGTTTTTCATCATCAATTTTGCCTTCAAATAAACTACTCATATATCTACTTAAAGCTCTCATAACATTAATAACGCGCTCGATTTTTTGACGATGAATATCTTGATATTGCATAGCATCCATTGCCATCATAACCTCATCTTGCCCAGTTTGTAAACAACCTGTAATCTCATCTATAATATTTTTAGCATTATTATTTATTTCAATAGCTTCTTTAAAACTCGCTACATTTGGAAATTTCGCATTTAACTTTTCAAAGATATCTATATTTTTATTTAAAGCATCACTGATTACACAAAGCTCATTTTCTGAATTTGCAAAAAAATCGTTAATAGCTTCCAACTTCTCCATCATTTCAGTTGCTTTAATTTCACTATCTCTTGTAACATCATCAAGCTGATGTACAACTTTATGCTCTTTACTAGGTGGTGGTGGTGGCCAAGCCATATCTGCTCTAGCTTTATA
>NZ_NFOE01000070.1 GCF_002179635.1 Campylobacter jejuni
TACTTGCTAATACTCTTAGTATTTTACCCCTATAAGCCTTTGCAAAATGACTTAAAGTTTTGGAATTTTTTAAAAAAGTGAGAGTAATAAAGGGTTGCTTAATGGTGTAAAATTTTTCATAAAATTTAGCTCTAAGATCGATTATTAATTCATTTTCTAAAAATTTATCAACTTCATTAGAAAAATTATCTTTATAAAATTTTTCTATATTAAAATTTTTAATTTTCTCTCCTTGTTTTAATTTATAATAAGGTATTAAATCTTTTGCTAAAATAGGACCAAAAAGATTGGAAAATATCAAAACATTCTCATCTATGTATTTTTTTGAAATCTCACTTAAATTTTCATAGTCTAAATAATCAAAAGCAACTCCATTGTATCTTTGGATAGCTTTAATTGTATCTTTTGTTAAAATATCTTGAATTAATTCTTGCATTTCATTTTTATCTTTTATACCAAAAAACTTTTCGAGTTCTCCTTCATTGCATTGTTTTATATGATTTTTATATTTTGTAAGCACTTCTAATCTTTTACTATATAAATTAATAAAAACAAAAGAGTTTTCATTTATACAAGTTTGCATGCTTGTTTTATTTTTGCATTCGCTAGGTGAAAATAAAATTTTCATATTCAATCCTTTATTTTTTAAAAATTATACAAAATTATTCAAAACACTTGACATTAATTTAAAATTACATTATAATTCAACTTTATTTTTTGCTGGTTTAGCTCAGTTGGTAGAGCAGCTGCCTTGTAAGCAGCAGGTCGGGGGTTCAAGTCCCTTAACCAGCTCCATTGTTAATAGCAGTGTTTGACCAGAAATAAAAAGCATTTTTATTCATGGTGAGTTACTCAAGTGGCCAACGAGGGCAGACTGTAAATCTGCTGGCTTTCGCCTTCCGTGGTTCGAATCCACGACTCACCACCATTGCTTTGCGGGAGTAGCTCAGTTGGCTAGAGCATCAGCCTTCCAAGCTGAGGGTCGCGGGTTCGAGTCCCGTTTCCCGCTCCAACCTAATTTTGGTAGAGTGAAACTGGGAGCTGTTTTTTAAATTCAGAATTTCTAGCAGTTTCAATTTCCAAAATTTTATAATTTATGTTTTTAATTTTTCTGAGCGCTCGTATGGCTCAGAGGTAGAGCACTCCCTTGGTAAGGGAGAGGTCGCGGGTTCAAGTCCCGCTATGAGCTCCATTGATTTCAAAAGATTATAAAACATAAATTAGTATTTGTTTGTAAATTTTATATGGAGGAAAAAGATGGCTAAAGAAAAATTTTCACGTAATAAGCCTCACGTAAATATTGGTACTATTGGTCACGTTGACCACGGTAAAACTACTTTAACAGCTGCTATCTCTGCTGTTCTTTCAAGAAGAGGTTTGGCTGAGCTTAAAGATTATGATAATATCGACAATGCTCCTGAAGAAAAAGAGCGTGGTATTACTATTGCAACTTCTCACATTGAGTATGAAACAGAAAATCGTCACTATGCTCACGTAGACTGCCCAGGCCACGCTGACTATGTTAAAAACATGATTACTGGTGCTGCTCAAATGGATGGTGCTATTCTTGTTGTTTCTGCTGCAGATGGCCCAATGCCACAAACTAGAGAGCACATCTTACTTTCTCGTCAAGTAGGTGTACCATATATCGTTGTTTTCATGAACAAAGCTGATATGGTTGATGATGCTGAATTATTAGAACTAGTTGAAATGGAAATTAGAGAATTATTAAGTTCTTATGACTTCCCAGGAGATGACACTCCAATTATTTCAGGTTCTGCTTTACAAGCTCTTGAAGAAGCAAAAGCTGGACAAGATGGTGAATGGTCTAAAAAAATCCTAGATCTTATGGCAGCAGTTGATGAGTATATCCCAACTCCAGCTCGTGATACAGATAAAGATTTCTTAATGCCAATTGAAGACGTATTCTCAATTTCAGGTCGTGGTACAGTTGTTACTGGTAGAATTGAAAAAGGTGTTGTTAAAGTTGGTGACACTATTGAAATCGTTGGTATTAGAGAAACACAAAGCACTACAGTAACTGGTGTTGAAATGTTTAGAAAAGAAATGGATCAAGGTGAAGCAGGTGATAACGTAGGTGTTCTTCTACGTGGTACTAAAAAAGAAGATGTTCTTCGTGGTATGGTTCTTGCTAAGCCAAAATCAATTACTCCACATACTGACTTTGAAGCAGAAGTTTATATTTTAAATAAAGATGAAGGTGGTCGTCACACTCCATTCTTTAATAACTATAGACCACAGTTCTATGTAAGAACAACAGATGTTACTGGTTCTATCCAACTTGCAGAAGGCGTTGAAATGGTTATGCCAGGTGAGAATGTTAGAATTACTGTAAGTCTTATTGCACCAGTTGCACTTGAAGAAGGTACTCGTTTTGCTATCCGTGAAGGTGGCCGTACTGTTGGTTCAGGTGTTGTATCTAAAATTATTAAATAATCATAAGCGAGATTTTATCTCGCTTTTTAAGGAATAAAAATGAGAATTAAAGTTGGCTTGAAATGTGAAGAGTGCGGTGATATTAATTACAGTACTTTTAAAAATAGTAAAAATACAACTGAAAAATTAGAATTAAAAAAATATTGCCCAAGATTAAAAAAACATACAGTTCATAAAGAAGTTAAATTAAAAAGTTAAGGCTTTTATATAAAAGCCCTTAGGGCAATAGCTCCAACGGTAGAGCGCCGGATTCCAAATCCGATGGTTGGGGGTTCGAATCCCTCTTGCCCTGCCACAAAATAAGGTAAAATATGGAAAAACTAATAACTTATTTTAAATTGTCAAAAGCCGAATTATCAAAAGTTATTTGGCCTTTAAAAGAGCAAGTTAGAAATGCTTATATTACAGTTTTTGTAGTTGTTACTGTTGTTTCATTATTTTTAGCATTGGTTGACTTGATTATGTCATTTTCATTATCTAAGATTATAGGATAAAATAATGAATCATAAATGGTATGCAATTCAAACTTATGCAGGTAGTGAAATGGCTGTAAAAAGAGCCATAGAAAATTTAGTTAGAGATCATGGAATTCAAGAGCAATTGCTAGAAGTGATTGTTCCAACTGAAGATGTGATCGAATTTAAAAATGGTAAAGAAAAAATAAGCGAAAGAAGTTTATATTCAGGCTATGTATTTGCCAATATTGACTTATCAACAGAACTTTGGCATAAAATTCAATCTTTGCCAAAAGTTGGTCGTTTTATAGGGGAAAGTAAAAAACCAACCCCATTAAGTGAAAAAGATATCAATCTTATTTTAGAAAAGGTGAAAAATAAAGCAGCACCTAAACCTAAAATTTCATTTGATAAAGAAGAAAGTGTAAGAATAACCGAAGGTCCTTTTGCAAACTTTGTTGGTATTGTAGAGGAATATGATATGGTTAGAGGAGTTTTAAAGCTAAATGTTTCAATATTTGGTAGATCAACTCCAGTAGAGATCTTATACTCTCAAGTTGAAAAAATAGTTTGATAATATAGCAAGTAAAGGAGAAAGGTTATGGCTAAAAAAGTCGTAGGAGAAATAAAATTACAAATAGCTGCTACTAAGGCTAATCCATCACCTCCAGTTGGTCCTGCTTTAGGTCAACAAGGTGTTAATATTATGGAATTTTGTAAAGCATTTAATGAAAGAACAAAAGATATGGCTGGTTTTAATATTCCAGTTGTTATTACTGTTTATGCAGATAAAAGCTTTACATTTATCACAAAACAACCACCGGCTACAGATTTAATCAAAAAAGCTGCAGGTATTTCTAAAGGTGCGGACAATCCTTTAAAAAACAAAGTAGGTAAATTAACTAAAGCACAAGTTTTAGAAATTGTTGATAAAAAAATAGCTGATATGAACACAAAAGATAGAGAGCAAGCTGCTAAGATTATTATGGGTTCTGCTCGTTCTATGGGTGTTGAAATCGTAGATTAATACTCTTTACCGCCAAGAGTTTAAAAAGGCGGTAGCACTTTATATAAAATGCGGAGAAAAATTAATGTCTAAAAATACTAAAAGATTTACAGAATTATTAAAAAAAATTGATTCAAATAAAAATTACTTAATGGATGAAGCAATAAGCACAGTTAAAACTCTTGCTTCTGCTAAATTTGATGAAACGGTTGAAATTGCTTTAAAATTAAATGTTGATCCAAGACATGCAGATCAAATGGTAAGAGGTAGTGTAGTTTTACCTTGTGGTACAGGTAAAAAAGTGCGTGTTGCTGTTATAGCAAAAGATGCAAAAGCTGATGAGGCAAAAAATGCAGGTGCTGATATAGTTGGTAGTGATGATTTAGTAGAAGAAATTCAAAAAGGAAATATGAATTTTGATGTCTTAATTGCTACTCCAAATTTAATGGGTTTAGTTGGTAAAGTAGGTCGTATTTTAGGGCCTAAAGGTTTGATGCCAAATCCTAAGACAGGTACTGTGACAATGGATGTTGCACAAGCTGTAAATAATGCTAAAAATGGTCAAGTTAACTTCCGTGTTGATAAACAAGGAAATATCCATGCAGGTTTAGGTAAAGTTAGCTTTACTCAAGAGCAATTAAAAGAAAATATGACAGCATTTGTAAAAGCTATTAATAAACACAAACCAGCAGCTGCAAAAGGAAGATATATTAAAAATGCTAGTCTTTCTTTAACTATGAGTCCTTCTCTTTCTCTTGATACTCAAGAATTACTTGATACAAAATAAAATTAATGAGAGTTTTACTCTCATTAATAAAAATTAGATAAGATAATAACTTTTATTTTATCTAATTTTTATCTTAGATTGGAGATAGCCGAGGTCCTAGGACTTAATTAGATTTTCTGCTCTGCTTGAAATCACCGGTCGGAAAGGAGTAAAGATGACTAAAAGCCAAAAAGTTGAACTTGTTTCTAAACTTGAAGAAGGTTTTAAAGCTAGTGAAGCTGTTGTAGTTTGTAACTATAAGGGTTTAAACACTAAAAAACTTGAAGAGTTAAGAAATAATGCGAGAGAAATGGATGTTAAAGTTCAAATTATTAAAAATACTTTAGCAAGTATTGCTCTTAAAAATGCCGGCAAAGATGGAATGGAACTTAAAGATACTAATATTTATCTTTGGGGTGAAGACCAATTAAATGTTTCAAAAGTTGCTGATAAATTTAGCGAAGCTAATCAAGCATTTGAGATCAAAACTGCATTTATCGAAGGCGAAGTTGCTTCTGTAGATAAAGTTAAAGTTTTAGCTAAAATGCCTTCTCGCAATGAATTACTTGCTATGCTTTTGCAAGTTTGGAATGCACCAATCACCAATTTCACAATTGGATTAAATGCATTAAAAGAAAAAAAAGAAGCTGAATAAAATTATAAAAAGGATAAAAAATGGCAATTACTAAAGAAGATGTATTAGAATTTATTTCTAACCTAAGTGTTCTTGAGCTTTCAGAATTAGTAAAAGAATTTGAAGAAAAATTTGGTGTTTCTGCTGCTCCAGTTATGGTTGCAGGTGCTGCTGTTGCAGGTGCTGCTGGCGGTGCTGCTGAAGAAAAAACTGAATTTGATATCGTATTACAAGATGGTGGTGATAAAAAAATCAACGTAATTAAAGTTGTTCGTGCTTTAACTGGTCTTGGATTAAAAGAAGCAAAAGATGCAGTTGAGCAAACTCCATCAGTTCTTAAAGAAGGTGTTAGCAAAGCTGAAGCTGAAGAAGCTAAAAAACAACTTGAAGAAGCTGGCGCTAAGGTTGAGCTTAAATAATTTTTTGTTTTTTAAAAGAAAGGATTGTATATCCTTTCTTGTTTTCCTTTAATTAAGGATTCTTTCTTTCAATACTTTTACCATGGGGTATAATAATATGTTAAATTCACAATCAGGAAATCGTTTAAGAATAGACTTCTCGAATGTTCCACAACAAATAGACATTCCAAATTTATTACAATTACAAAAAAAGAGTTTTGATTATTTTTTAAATTTAGATGCAAAAAATTCAGAAAGCGGAATTGAAAAAGTATTTAAATCTATCTTTCCAATCCATGATCCGCAAAATAGATTAAGTTTAGAATATGTAAGTAGTGAAGTAGGTAAGCCTAAATACACTATTAGAGAGTGCATGGAAAGAGGTTTGACTTATTCTGTAAATTTAAAAATGAAAATCCGTTTAACTTTACATGAAAAAGATGAAAAAACGGGTGAAAAAATTGGTATAAAAGATATTAAAGAACAAGAAATTTATATTAGAGAAATTCCTTTAATGACAGATAGAATTTCTTTTATTATCAATGGAGTAGAAAGGGTTGTAGTTAATCAACTTCATAGAAGTCCAGGTGTTATTTTCAAAGAAGAAGAAAGTTCTACTGTTGCAAATAAATTAGTATATACAGCTCAAATTATACCAGATCGTGGTTCTTGGCTTTATTTTGAATATGATGCTAAAGATGTACTTTATGTGCGTATCAATAAAAGAAGAAAAGTGCCTATTACAATTTTATTTAGAGCGCTTGGTTATAAAAAACAAGATATTATAAAATTATTCTACCCTATACAAACTATTCATGTAAAAAAAGATAAATTCTTAACCGAATTTAATCCAAATGACTTTTTAGATAGAGTTGAATATGATTTAAAAGATGAAAAAGGTAATGTAATTCATCAAGCTGGTAAAAGAATGACAAAGAAAAAGGCTGAACAGCTTGTAAAAGATGGTGTTAAATGGGTTGAATATCCAGTTGAAATTTTAACAAATAGATATTTAGCTAATCCTATCATTAATAAAGAAACCGGTGAAGTTTTATATGATTCTTTAACACTATTAGATGAAGGAAAACTAGCAAAAATCAAAGAAGAAAAACAGTTTGATATTGCAAACGATTTAGCTAATGGAGTAGATGCTGCTATTATTAATTCTTTTATTCAAGATAATGAAACTTTAAAGTTATTAAAACAAACAGAAAATATAGAAGATGAAAACGATTTAGCAGCTATTAGAATTTATAAAGTGATGAGACCAGGTGAGCCTGTAGTAAAAGATGCTGCAAAAGCTTTTGTGAATGATTTATTTTTTAATCCTGAAAGATATGATCTAACAAAAGTCGGTCGTATGAAAATGAACCATAAATTAGGTTTAGACACACCTGAATATGTTACAGTTTTAACTAATGAAGACATAGTAAAAACTGCAAAATATTTAATTAAAGTAAAAAATGGTAGAGGGCATATTGATGATAGAGACCATTTAGGTAATCGCCGTATTAGATCAATTGGAGAGCTTTTAGCTAATGAACTTCATGTAGGTCTTGCTAAAATGCAAAAATCTATTAGAGATAAATTTACGGCTTTAAATGCAGATATTGATAAAGTAATGCCTTATGATTTGATCAATCCTAAAACAATTACTGTAACAATTATGGAATTTTTTACCGGTGGTCAATTATCTCAATTTATGGATCAAACAAACCCATTGAGTGAAGTAACTCACAAGCGTCGTTTATCTGCACTTGGTGAGGGTGGTTTAGTAAAAGAAAGAGCAGGTTTTGAAGTGCGTGATGTCCATGCAACGCATTATGGAAGAATTTGTCCTGTTGAAACTCCAGAAGGTCAAAATATCGGTTTGATTAATACACTTTCAACTTATGCTAAAGTAAATGATTTGGGTTTTGTTGAAGCACCTTATAAGAAAGTAGAAAATGGTAAAGTAAGCAATGAAATTATTTATTTAACCGCTACTCAAGAAGAAGGTTTAGTGATCGCAGCGGCTTCAACTAAAATTGATGAAAAAGGCAATATTGTTGAAGAATTTGTTGAAGCAAGACAAGATGGTGAAACTATCTTAGCAAGAAGAGAAGAAGTGCATTTGATTGACCTTTGTTCAGGTATGATAGTAGGGGTTGCGGCATCTTTAATCCCATTCTTAGAGCATGATGATGCAAACAGAGCTTTGATGGGTTCAAACATGCAACGTCAAGCAGTGCCTTTACTAACTGCACAAGCACCTATAGTGGGTACTGGTATGGAAAAAATCATTGCACGCGATGCTTGGGAAGCTATTAAAGCTAAAAGAGCGGGGATTGTAGAAAAAGTTGATAATAAAAATATTTTCATTTTGGGTGAAGACGAAAATGGACCATTTATTGATCATTATAAAATGGAAAAAAATTTAAGAACTAACCAAAATACAACTTTTACCCAACATCCGATTGTGAAAAAAGGCGAATTTGTTCAAGCAGGTCAAATCATTGCAGATGGTCCAAGTATGGATCAAGGTGAACTTGCTATTGGTAAAAATGCCTTAATCGCATTTATGCCATGGCATGGGTATAACTATGAAGATGCTATTGTAATTAGTGAGAAAATTTTACGCGAAGATACTTTTACTAGTGTTCATATTTATGAAAAAGAAGTAGAGGCTAGAGAACTTAAAGATGGCGTAGAAGAAATTACAAAAGATATTCCAAATGTAAAAGAAGAGGATCTGGCACATCTTGATGAGAGTGGTATTGCTAAAATAGGAACTCATATCAAACCTGGTATGATTTTGGTAGGTAAGGTTTCACCTAAGGGAGAGGTAAAACCTACACCTGAAGAAAGATTATTAAGAGCCATTTTTGGTGAAAAAGCAGGACATGTTGTAAATAAATCTTTATATGCAACTGCTTCATTAGAAGGTGTTGTTGTAGATGTAAAAATCTTTACTAAAAAAGGTTATGAAAAAGATGCACGTGCTATAAAAGCTTATGATGATGAAAAATTAAACCTTGAAAAAGAACATCATGATAGACTTTTAATGATGGATAGAGAAGAAACTTTAAGAGTTTGTTCTTTGCTTTCTAAGTCGCCTTTAAATTCAGATGAAGAAATAAATGGTGTTAAGTATAAAAAAGGTTCTAAAATAGAAATTACAGAACTAGAAAAAATTAATCGTTTTGCATTAAATTCTTTAGTAAAAGCTTATTCTAAAGATGTGCAAAAAGAATACGATGATTTAAAAAATCACTTCCAAAATGAGAAGAAAAAACTTAAATCTGAGCATGATGAAAAATTAGAAATTTTAGAAAAAGATGATATTTTACCAAGTGGAGTAGTAAAACTTGTTAAAGTTTATATTGCAACCAAGAGAAAATTAAAAGTTGGAGATAAAATGGCAGGGCGCCATGGAAATAAAGGTATTGTATCTAATATCGTTCCAGAAGTGGATATGCCATATTTACCTGATGGAAGACCTATTGATATAGCTTTAAATCCTCTAGGGGTTCCAAGCCGTATGAATATAGGACAAATTCTTGAAAGTCACTTAGGGATTGTTGGTATGAGACTAGGTGATCAAATTCAAGAAATTTTTGATAGAAAACAAAAAGATTTTGTAAAAGAATTACGCGAAAAAATTCTTGAAATTTGTAGTGTATCTAGACTTGAGCTAGAAAAGAAATTTGTGCAAACTTTAAATGATGAGCAACTTATTTCTTATGCTAGAGATTGGGCTAAAGGAGTAAAATTTGCTACTCCTGTATTTGAGGGTGTAACGGTTGAAGAATTTGGTAAGCTTTTTGAAATGGCTAAAATAGCTATGGATGGAAAAAGTGAACTTTATGATGGAAGAACTGGTGAAAAAATGGCAGAGCGTGTGCATGTTGGGTGTATGTATATGCTTAAACTACACCACTTAGTAGATGAAAAAGTTCACGCAAGAAGCACCGGACCTTATAGTCTTGTAACACAACAACCAGTTGGTGGTAAAGCGTTATTTGGTGGACAAAGATTTGGTGAGATGGAGGTTTGGGCTCTTGAAGCTTATGGAGCAGCTCATACTTTAAGAGAAATGTTAACCATAAAATCTGATGATGTTGAAGGTAGATTTAGTGCTTATAAAGCTTTAACAAAAGGTGAGAATGTTCCAGCAACAGGTATTCCAGAAACATTCTTTGTACTTACAAATGAATTAAAATCTCTTGCTTTAGATGTTGAGATTTTTGATAAGGATGAGAATAATGAGTAAATTTAAACCTATCGAAATAAAAGAAGATGGCAGACCTAGAGACTTTGAAGCTTTTCAATTAAGACTTGCAAGTCCTGAAAAAATCAAATCATGGTCTTATGGGGAAGTAAAAAAACCAGAAACAATTAATTATAGAACTTTAAAGCCTGAAAGAGACGGGCTTTTTTGTGCTAAAATTTTTGGACCAGTAAGAGATTATGAATGTCTTTGTGGTAAGTATAAAAAAATGCGCTTTAAAGGCATTAAGTGTGAAAAATGTGGTGTTGAAGTTACTAGTTCTAAAGTACGTCGTTCAAGAATGGGGCATATTGAATTAGTTACACCAGTAGCTCATATTTGGTATGTAAATTCATTACCAAGTCGTATCGGTACTTTACTTGGTGTAAAGATGAAAGATTTAGAGCGCGTATTGTATTATGAAGCATATATAGTAGAAAATCCAGGTGATGCATACTATGATAATGAAAATACTAAAAAAGTTGAATTTTGTGATGTATTGAATGAAGAGCAGTATTTAAATTTAATGCAACGCTATGAAAGTAGTGGATTTAGAGCTAGAATGGGTGGCGAAGTTGTTAGAGATTTACTAGCAAATTTAGATCTTGTTGAGCTTTTAAATAAATTAAAAGAAGATATTGCAGCAACTAATTCAGAAGCAAAGAAAAAAACTATCATTAAACGCTTAAAAGTGGTAGAAAATTTCTTAAATAGTAATTTAAATAGTAATACAAATATTGATGAAGTGGTACCTAATCGTCCTGAGTGGATGATGATTACAAATTTACCTGTATTACCACCTGATTTAAGACCTTTGGTTGCTTTAGATGGTGGAAAATTTGCAGTTTCTGATGTGAATGATTTATACAGAAGAGTTATCAATAGAAATACGCGTTTAAAAAGACTTATGGAGCTTGATGCGCCTGAAATTATCATTAGAAATGAAAAAAGAATGCTACAAGAAGCAGTTGATGCTTTATTTGATAATGGTAGAAGAGCAAATGCGGTTAAAGGTGCAAATAAACGTCCATTAAAATCTTTAAGTGAAATTATCAAAGGTAAACAAGGTCGTTTTAGACAAAATCTACTTGGTAAAAGGGTGGATTTTTCAGGTCGTAGCGTTATTGTTGTTGGGCCAAAACTTAGAATGGATCAATGTGGTTTACCTAAAAAAATGGCTTTAGAATTATTTAAGCCACATTTATTAGCTAAGCTTGAAGAAAAAGGTTATGCTACCACTGTAAAACAAGCTAAAAAAATGATAGAAAATAAAACCAACGAAGTTTGGGAGTGTTTAGAAGAGGTTGTTAAAGGTCATCCTGTAATGCTTAACCGTGCTCCAACCTTGCATAAGCTTTCCATCCAAGCTTTCCATCCGGTTCTTGTAGAGGGTAAAGCAATTCAACTTCATCCATTAGTATGTGCAGCGTTTAATGCTGACTTTGATGGGGACCAAATGGCTGTGCATGTGCCTTTATCTCAAGAAGCAATAGCTGAATGTAAAGTATTAATGCTCTCATCTATGAATATCTTGCTTCCAGCAAGTGGTCGTTCTGTGACTGTACCTTCTCAAGATATGGTTTTGGGGATTTATTATCTATCTTTAGAAAAAGATGGTGCTAAAGGTGAGCATAAAATTTGTACAGGTATTGAAGAGGTTATGATTGCCCTAGAAGCAAAATCTTTAGATATTCATGCAAGTATTAGAAGTGTGGTTGATGGTAGAAAAATCACAACAACTGCAGGTAGATTGATTATTAAGTCTATCTTACCTGATTTTGTTCCTGAAAATATGTGGAATAAAGTCATGAAGAAAAAAGATATTGCGGCTTTGGTTGATTATGTATATAAAGAAGGTGGCCTTGAAGTAAGTGCTAGCTTTTTAGATAAATTAAAAGATCTTGGTTTTGAATATGCAACAAAAGCGGGTATTTCTATTTCAATTGCTGATATTATTGTGCCTGATCAAAAGCAAAAAAGTATAGAAGAAGCTAAAAAACAAGTAAGAGAAATCCAAAATTCATATAATTTAGGTTTGATTACTTCAGGCGAAAGATATAATAAGATTATTGATATTTGGAAAAGTACTAATAATGTCTTATCAAAAGATATGATGGAGTTAATTAAAAAAGACAAAGAAGGGTTTAACTCTATTTATATGATGGCAGATTCTGGTGCTAGGGGTTCAGCAGCTCAAATTTCACAGCTTGCTGCGATGAGGGGTCTTATGGCTAAACCTGATGGTTCTATTATTGAAACACCGATTATTTCAAACTTCCGTGAAGGACTAAACGTTCTTGAATATTTCATTTCAACTCACGGTGCTAGAAAAGGTCTTGCAGATACAGCGTTAAAAACAGCAAATGCAGGTTATTTGACAAGAAAGCTTATTGATGTAGCTCAAAATGTAAAAGTTACAATGGAAGATTGCGGTGCACATGAGGGTGTTGAGATTAATGAAATCACTGCAGATGGTGTTGTAATTGAAACCTTAGAAGAAAGAATTTTAGGAAGAGTTTTAGCTGAGAATATTATTGATTCTATTACTAATGAAATTTTATTCTCAGAAGGTACTTTAGTAGATGAGGAAAAGGCTAGAATTATTGTTGAAAGTGGCGTAAAGAGTGTAAGTATTAGAACTCCTATTACTTGTAAAGCTAAAAAAGGTGTATGTTCTAAATGCTATGGTATTAACCTAGGTGAGGGCAAATTAGTTAAGCCAGGTGAGGCTGTAGGTATTATATCTGCTCAATCAATCGGCGAGCCAGGAACGCAGCTTACACTAAGAACTTTCCACAGTGGTGGTACTGCTAGTACAGATTTACAAGATCGCCAAGTAGTAGCACACAAAGAAGGTTTTGTAAGATTTTATAACCTTAATACCTATGAAGATAGACAAGGTAAAACTATAGTGGCTAATCACCGCAATGCTGCTATTTTACTTGTTGAGCCAAAAATAAAAGCTCCATTTAAGGGAACTATCCATATTGAACATGCGTATGAAGATGTGGTTGTTAGCGTTAAAGCAAAAAATAATGAAGCTAAATTTATATTAAGAAAATATGACTTAGCTAAAGCTAATGAGCTTGCAGGTGTAAGTGGTAATATCGAAGGTAAATTATATATTCCATATAGTGATGGTGATGAAGTAGCTGAAAATGAAAGTATTGTAGAAGTAATCAAAGAAGGTTGGAATATACCAAATCGTATCCCTTATGCGAGTGAATTGCTAGTAAAAGATGGAGATCCTATCACTCAAGATATTATAGCTGGTGCAAAAGGTACTTTGAAGTTTTATATGCTTAAAGGGGATGGTTTAGATAGAATTAGAAATCTCAAAAAAGGCGATGTGGTTAAAGAAAAAGGTGTTTTTGTTGTTATTGCTGATGAAAATGATAGAGAAGCAAAAAGACATTATATACCAAGAGAATCTGTGATTGAATTTGACGATAGTGCTTTTGTAGATAATCCTAAAACCATCATAGCAAAATCAAGCAAAGAAGATAAAACTATCATTGCTGAATGGGATGCGTATAATAATACTGTAATTGCAGAAGTTGCAGGTACAATTAATTTTGAAGATATTGAGTCAGGTTATAGTGCTGATGAGCAAATTGATGAGGCAACTGGCAAAAGATCACTTGTAATTAATGAGTATTTACCAAGTGGGGTGCGTCCTGCATTGTTAATCATAGGTAAAAATGATAAAGTAGTACGTTATCAACTTGAACCAAAAACTGTTATTTATGTAAATGATGGTGATAAGGTTAAACAAGCTGATATCTTAGCTAAAACTCCAAAGGCAGCAGCTAAGTCAAAAGATATTACTGGAGGTCTTCCAAGGGTATCTGAATTGTTTGAAGCAAGAAAGCCGAAAAACACTGCTGTTGTGGCTGAGATTGACGGGGTTGTTAGATTTGATAAACCTTTAAGATCAAAAGAAAGAATTATCATCCAAGCAGAAGATGGAAGTAGTGCGGAGTATTTGATTGATAAATCAAAACGCATTCAGGTAAGAGATGGTGAATTTATTCATGCAGGTGAGAAATTAACTGATGGGGTTATTTCAAGTCATGATGTGCTTAGAATTTTAGGTGAAAAAGCATTGCATTATTATCTTATTTCTGAAATTCAGCAAGTTTATCGTGGTCAAGGTGTTGTGATTTCTGATAAGCATATTGAAATTATTGTATCACAAATGCTAAGACAAGTAAAAATTGTTGATAGTGGTCATACAAACTTTATTGTAGGTGATTTGGTTTCAAGAAGAAAATTCAGAGAAGAAAATGAAAGAATTTTAAGATATGGTGGTGAACCTGCTGTGGCTGAGCCTGTATTGCTTGGGGTTACAAGAGCAGCTATTGGAAGTGATAGTGTAATTTCGGCTGCTTCATTCCAAGAAACAACAAAAGTTTTAACAGAAGCAAGTATTGCAGGTAAATTTGATTACCTTGAAGATCTAAAAGAAAATGTCATCTTAGGTCGTATGATTCCTGTTGGAACAGGTCTTTATGGGGATCAAAATTTAAAGCTTAAGCAACAAAATTAATTTTTTAATCCTAGCAATTTTGCTAGGATTTTTTTTAAAGTATTTATGTTTAAAATAATTGATTTAGAACAATATAAAAGAAAAGAACATTTTAATTTTTATACTCAAAATATTTCTTGTTTGCTTGAGTTAAATTAAATATTAATTCTTTTTGCTATTTTGTTAAAAACAATAATTTATAAATTCTATCCTTGTTTTATTCATACTATTAGTAAAAGTATAAATGCTTTTGATAATTTTAAATTTAGTTTAGATTAAAATAAACAACTAATATATTATGATACTATCCATCTTTCTTATACTATGTTATAAGGACTATAAGACTTTTTTGTTCTTTAGATTTTCTATAAAAATAAATTATTTTTTATCTTTATATGAAGAGAATAAACAATTAATAAAAAACAATAAAAGTATGTTTTTAAAGGAATTTATAGATAATCTTTTAATATTTCTTTCCTATTACAACAAGAGGAAAAATTATAAAAGAAAATAAAAAATTTCTCATTCCTTTTGGTATTAATGTTAATCATGTCACTAATGATGCTTATCGCATTCATTTGTTTTTAGAAAAACTCCAAGAAAACCTTAATAGTTTATAATTTTATAAGTAAAATTTAGATATTATCTAAAGTTTATTATTTTATTAATGAAAGGAATTACTGTGCCAACCATAAATCAATTGGTTAGAAAAGAGCGCAAAAAAGTTTTAGAAAAATCTAAATCACCAGCGCTTAAAAATTGCCCACAAAGAAGGGGAGTTTGTACTAGGGTTTATACAACAACTCCTAAAAAACCAAACTCAGCGTTAAGAAAAGTTGCCAAAGTAAGACTTACAAGTGGCTTTGAAGTTATTAGTTATATCGGTGGTGAAGGTCACAACCTACAAGAACACAGCATTGTTTTAGTGCGTGGTGGTAGGGTAAAAGACTTACCAGGTGTTAAGTATCACATTGTTCGTGGTGCCTTAGATACCGCAGGTGTTGCAAAAAGAACTGTTTCTCGTTCTAAATATGGTGCAAAACGCCCTAAAGCAGCAGCTAAGTAATAAGATTGCAGACAAATCCGTTAGATTTGATTTTGTTTGAGTAAAATTATAAATTTGAAGGAAAATTATGAGAAGAAGAAAAGCTCCGGTAAGAGAAGTCTTGCCAGATCCGATTTATGGAAACAAAGTAATCACAAAATTCATTAATTCTTTAATGTATGATGGTAAAAAAAGCACAGCTACTACTATTATGTATGGTGCTTTAGAAGCTATTGATAAAAAAGGTGGAGAGAAAAAAGGCATAGAAATTTTTAATGATGCTATTGAAAATATTAAGCCTTTATTAGAAGTTAAATCTCGTCGTGTTGGTGGTGCTACTTATCAAGTGCCAGTAGAAGTACGCCCAGCTAGACAACAAGCTTTAGCTATAAGATGGATTATTTCTTTTGCTAGAAAAAGAAGTGAAAGAACTATGATTGAAAAATTAGCAGCTGAATTACTAGATGCAGCTAATAGTAAAGGTGCTTCATTTAAGAAGAAAGAAGATACTTATAAAATGGCAGAAGCTAATAAAGCATTTGCTCATTATCGCTGGTAAGAGGAGTAAAATATGTCAAGAAGTACTCCTTTAAAAAGAGTTAGAAATATAGGTATCGCAGCTCATATTGATGCAGGTAAAACAACTACTAGTGAAAGAATTCTTTTCTTTACAGGTATGAGTCATAAAATTGGTGAGGTGCACGATGGTGCAGCTACAATGGACTGGATGGAGCAAGAAAAAGAAAGAGGTATTACAATTACTTCTGCTGCTACAACTTGTTTTTGGAAAAATCACCAAATCAACCTTATAGACACTCCAGGCCACGTTGACTTTACAATCGAAGTTGAAAGATCAATGCGTGTTTTAGATGGCGCTGTTGCGGTATTTTGTTCAGTAGGTGGAGTTCAACCACAATCAGAAACTGTATGGAGACAAGCTAATAAATATGGTGTTCCAAGAATTGTTTTTGTAAATAAAATGGACAGAATTGGTGCAAATTTCTTTAACGTAGAAGAGCAAATTAAAAATCGCTTAAAAGGCAACCCAGTTCCACTTCAAATTCCAATTGGTGCTGAAGATAACTTCAAAGGTGTGATTGATCTTATCACTATGAAGGCTTTGGTATGGGAAGATGAAAACAAGCCGACTGATTATGTAGAAAAAGAAATTCCAGCTGAACTTAAAGAAAAGGCTGAAGAATATCGTACAAAAATGATAGAAGCAGTTTCTGAAACAAGCGATGAGTTAATGGAAAAATACCTAGGCGGTGAAGAGCTTACTCAAGAAGAAATCAAAGCAGGTATTAAAGCAGGATGTTTAAGTCTTTCTATGGTTCCTATGCTTTGCGGTACGGCTTTTAAAAACAAAGGTGTTCAACCATTGCTTGATGCTGTTGTTGCTTATTTGCCAGCTCCTGATGAAGTTGCTAATATCAAAGGTGAATATGAAGATGGTACAGAAGTTTCTGTAAAATCAACCGATGATGGTGAATTTGCAGGTCTTGCATTTAAAATTATGACCGACCCTTTTGTTGGACAATTAACCTTCGTTCGTGTGTATAGAGGAAGTTTAGAAAGTGGTTCTTATGCGTACAACTCAACAAAAGATAAAAAAGAAAGAATTGGTCGTCTTTTGAAAATGCACTCTAATAAAAGAGAAGAGATTAAAACTTTATATGCAGGAGAAATTGGAGCAGTCGTTGGCCTCAAAGACACGCTAACTGGTGATACTTTAGCAAGTGAAAAAGATAAGGTTATTTTAGAGAGAATGGACTTTCCAGATCCTGTTATTTCAGTTGCTGTTGAGCCTAAAACAAAAGCAGATCAAGAAAAAATGTCTATTGCTTTAAATAAATTAGCTCAAGAAGATCCAAGCTTTAGAGTTTCAACAGATGAAGAAAGTGGTCAAACTATCATCTCAGGTATGGGTGAGCTTCACTTAGAAATTATCGTTGATAGAATGCTTCGTGAGTTTAAAGTTGAAGCAGAAGTAGGTCAACCTCAAGTTGCTTACCGCGAAACTATTAGAAAAACAGTTGAGCAAGAATATAAATACGCTAAACAATCAGGTGGTCGTGGACAATATGGTCATGTATTCTTAAGACTTGAGCCACTTGAGCCAGGTAGTGGATATGAATTTGTAAATGATATCAAAGGTGGTGTAATTCCAAAAGAGTATATTCCAGCGGTTGATAAAGGTGTTCAAGAAGCATTACAAAACGGTGTTTTAGCAGGGTATCCTGTTGAAGATGTTAAAGTAACTGTTTATGATGGAAGTTACCACGAAGTGGATTCTTCTGAAATGGCATTTAAACTTGCAGCTTCTATGGGTTTTAAAGAAGGTGCTAGAAAAGCAGGTGCAGTAATCTTAGAACCTATGATGAAAGTTGAAGTTGAAACTCCAGAAGAATACATGGGTGATGTTATTGGTGATTTAAATAAACGTCGTGGTCAAGTAAATTCAATGGATGAAAGAGGTGGTAATAAAATTATTACAGCATTTTGTCCTTTAGCTGAGATGTTTGGTTACTCAACTGATCTTAGAAGTCAAACTCAAGGTCGTGCTACTTATTCTATGGAATTTGATCACTATGATGAAGTTCCAAAAAACGTTTCTGAAGAAATTATCAAAAAAAGAAATGGTTAATCTATCAAGATGAGCTTATTGCTCATCTTGAATTATTTATGTCCTTTTGAATTAATTAAATTAATTATTCCTTCATTGATTTCATATGCTTTTCCAAAACCTTTAACATATCTTCCATTTTTCAGTATAAGTTGAAATAAATGAAAATCTTGCATATTTTTAATGACTTGGATTATTTCTTTATTGTTTTCATTTTCATAAGTATTTAATACTTGTTCAAATAGCTGATTATCTCTTGTTATTTCTACACTCTCTACTCTAAATTTAAGCCTTTTTCTTGCAAAGATTGATATGCAATCTTTTTCATCTTCTATAAACATAATTTCTATGTTTTGATTATTGTATTTTACTCCTTCAAAGTGTTCGGCAATTTCACTAATATAAATATAAAAGTCATTTTTAATTTTTATAATAGGTGCGTATGAGCATATTGTTTGATTGTTTAAATTTAAAGAAGATATCATAATGCTTTTGTATTCTTGCATAAATTGATTAATTTCATCATGTAATTGCATATATTTTCCTTGTAGTTAAAATGAATAAGATTAAGAGTTATATGAGAGTAAAAAGAAGAGTTTATTACTCTTCTTCATCAGTATTTTTGCGTACGACTTTAATGCGTTCTATGCTATTTCCATCCATCTTTTTGACTTCATAGTAGCAGAGTTCATCTTCTATTCTATCTCCAACTACCGGTAAACGTCCTAAAAGATTGAAAACATACCCACCTATAGTGACTTGTTCTAGTTCATCATTAAAGCGTATATCAAGCATTTCTTCTACTTCACTAATTTCATATCTTCCTTGAAATTCATAGATGTTTTCTGCAAGCTTTTTAAAATGTGGACTAGAATCATCATGTTCATCGTTAATATCCCCAACGATTTCTTCCATAATATCTTCCATAGTTAAAAGACCGGCTGTGCCACCATATTCATCTACTACTAATGCTGTGTGTACTTGTTCTTTGTTCATCATGAAAAGAACTTTAGATATACTAATATTTTCCGGAACTAAGATCATTTTGATTAGAAAATCATCTAAATTTTTCTTATTTTTACTAAGTTCATTTTGCATGATGTCTCTAATGTGCACCATACCCAAAATGATATCTTTAGAACCATCTATGTATGGAAAGCGTGTGTGTTTATACTGACAAACTATTTGCATATTTTCTTCATAGCTTTTTTGTTTATTAAGACAAATCATATCTTTTCTAGGTGTCATGATTTCTTTTGCTACTGTATCTGAAAAATCAACTGCATTGCGTATGATTTCAGTTTCAAACTCATCTAAAACTCCACCTTTTTGGCTTTCACTTGCAATAAATTTAATTTCTTCTTCAGAGTGGCTTAATTCATGTTCTTTAGCAGGTTTAATACCTATAACTTTTAAAGAAATTGCAGCTAAAAAGTCAAATGTTTTGATAAAAGGTAAGAAAAGTAACCAAAATAAATGCAATGGTCTTGCAACCCATAAAACAGCTTTATCTGCAATAGCGATAGCAACGCTTTTTGGAACTAATTCACCTAATACAACATGCAACAATGTGATAATAGCAAAAGCAATAACAAATGCTATGGTATGAATTAATGCTGGAGCTAAGCCTAAATTTGCCAAAGGAACTTCAAGAATTTTAGCAATAGCAGGTTCACCTATCCAACCAAGAGCAAGAGAGCTTAGCGTAATACCAAGTTGGCAAGCACTTAAATAAGTATCTAGTTTTGAAGTTACCTCTAAAGCTTTTTTTGCATTACGTTTTTTTTCTTTTACCATTTCTTCAAGTTTTGATCTACGTACTTTAACAATAGCAAATTCAGATAAAACAAAAAATCCATTTAAAAGCACTAAAGCTAATGCAACAAGAATCATAAAAGTAGAATAGCCTACATCAATCGAGGCAACAGCGGGTAATGTTTGATTTAAGTCTAAAGATTGACTGGGGTCCAAAAAAACTCCTTTAATAAAATTTTTGCAAAATTATATCAAATCAAAACTATAAAATTAGCTTAAAATATAATGATATATTTTAAATTAATTTATGTTTTCTATATTCAATATTTTTTTCAAATTCATCTAAACGTTTATAAATGCTACGCAACTGTGTGATAGTTGTCCAGTTGGTAATAAAAATACTAAACGAAGATCTAACTTGATCAAAAGCATTGCCAACTTGTATGATAATCCCAAGTTGTATAAGTCCTAAAAACAAGCTTGGAGCCATGATTAAAAAAGGCACTATAACCATGATTTGCTCAAACAAATAAAGCCATATATTAAAATACCCATAATGTAAAAATAATCTTTTATAATTGATTTTAAGCCCAGTAAATAAACTTAAAATACTTTCATCGCTTGCATAATTTTTTCTATCATCTTCAGCAAAAACAAGTTCTTTTCTAAAAGCGGCTTCGGCTTTTTGATTGTTATATTCAAGTCCAGGTAATTTGATACCTACAAACCATGATATAACAAGACCTCCTAAAGAAACCAAAAATGCAATCCATACCAAAGAACCATTAATATCTTTTAAAATAGGTAAATTAACATGCGCGCTTAACATCCATAAGATAGGCACAAAAGCAATTAAGGTCATAATTGCTTTGACAAAAGCTAACCCCAAGCTTTCTATGATTTTTGAAAAATTATAAATATCTTCTTGAATTCTCTGTGAGCTACCTTCTATATTGTCATCTTTTTTTTGCCAAAATTTAATATAATCAAAAGTCATAGCTTCGCGCCATTTAAAGGCATAAATACTTCCAAAATATTGTGTGATAGTAGCAATTAATACATAAGGCAATGCTAAATATAAAAACTGTTTAATAAAATGATAAAAGTCATCTATGCTGTGATTTTTTGCATCTTGTAAAACATCATAAAATTCTTTATACCATTCATTTATTGCAACATTAATGGAAGTTTGAGCGAGTAAAGAAGCTAGCAAAAAAAACAAACCCAAATAAGCCCACAATGCCCATTTTTTTGAATAAAAAAAAGATTTAAACATTTAAATTTCTTTTAACATTTTTTCATAGTGTTTTATTGTATGTTTTTTTGCTTTAAAAATTATACTAAAAATCACAATAAAACAACTCGCAACTAAAAATCCGGGGATGATTTCATAAATTGCTATAAAATTTGAACCAAAATGTTTATAAAATATAACAGTTAAAGCCCCACTAACCATTCCAGCTATAGCACCTTCTTTACTCATATTTTTATAAAATAAAGAAAATAAAATAACACTTCCAAAACTAGCGCCAAAACCAGCCCAAGCATAAGAAACTATACTTAAAATTTGACTTTGAGTATCAAGTGAAAGTATAAAAGCTATGCAAGCAACAGCTAAAACACCTAGACGTGATAATAAAGTAATATTTTTATCGTTTGTTTTTCTTTTTAAGATTTGTGTATAAAAATCTTGCACCAAGCTAGAAGCACACACTAGTAGTTGAGAACTCGCAGTACTCATTATAGCTGCTAAAATCGCACTGAGTAAAATTCCTGCCACCCAAGGATTAAAAAGCACTTGAGACATTACAATAAATATTCTTTCAGGGTCATTTAAAGTAAGATTAAATTTGGCTATATAAGCAATACCTAAAAATCCTATCATAGCAGCACCAAATAAAGAAATTACCATCCAAGTTATGCCTATAAAAGTTGCAGTAGGAATTTCTTTTATATTTTTTATAGAAATAAAGCGGATTAAAATATGAGGTTGACCAAAATAACCAAGCCCCCATGCTAGGGTTGATACTACGACCAACCAACCACCACCATCTAAACCAAAGGCTTGGGGCTTTACATCATTTATAGTAGAAAAGGCTTCGCCAAAGCCACCAAGTTCAAAAATCATCACAAAAGGAATGATAATTAATGAACTCATCATTAAAAGTCCTTGTATCATATCAGTCCAACATACGGCTTTATAGCCACCTAAAAAAGTATATAAAACAATAACTAAAAATCCAATGCTTAAGGCAAAAATATAAGGTAAATTAAATACACTTTCAAAAAGCTTAGCACCACTTACTAATCCAGCACTAATGTAAATAGTAAAAAATACTAAAATAACTACCGCACAAATGCTTCTTAAAATATGCCTATCATCATGAAAGCGACTTTCGAAAAAATCAGGAATTGTAATACATTCTTTAGCTATTTGAGAAAAAATCTTTAATCTTTTAGCAACAAAGGTCCAGTTTAAAAACATACCAAAACTTAAGCCTATGGCTATATAAATTTGCCCTAATCCAGCTGCATATAAAGCGCCAGGAAAAGCCATTAAAAGCCAACTACTCATATCAGAAGCACCTGCACTTAAGGCAGATATTACCGGCCCCATGGAGGCATTACCAACAAAATAATCTTTACTGTTTTGATTTTTTTTGTAAAAATAAAAACCTATAAAAAGCATTAAAAATGCATAAGTAATAAAAGTAATAACAATAGGATAAGAAAGTTCCACACTTTGTAAATTCATAAGTGTCCTTAAAAAATTTAAAAAATTATCATTTTACTTGTTTTATTTTAAAAAAACATTATAAAAATTATTTTTTGTTTTTTTATTTCAATGCTTTATAAAGTTTTTTTGTTACAATTTTCTAAAAAATTTGAGGAAAATAAATGAAAAATCTTTTGATTATAGGAGCAGGTGGTGTAAGCCGTGTTGCGACTGTAAAATGCGCAATGAATAGTGATGTTTTTAGTAAAATAACTCTAGCAAGTAGAACTAAAAGTAAATGTGATAAAATAGCAACTTTTATAAAAGAGCGTTTAGGTGTAGAAATTCAAACTGAACAAATAGACGCAGATGACACTGCTGCTGTTGTAGAACTTATCAAAAAAACAAGAGCTGAAATTTTATTAAATGTGGCTTTACCTTATCAAGATCTTACTTTAATGGATGCGTGTATTCAAACTAATATCCATTATGTAGATACTGCAAATTATGAACATCCTGATTTAGCTAAATTTGAATATAAAGAACAATGGGCAAGAAATGATAAGTTTAAACAAGCAGGAATTTTAGGACTTTTGGGTAGTGGATTTGATCCAGGTGTTACTAATGTATTTTGCGCTTATGCACAGCAAAATTTGTTTGATGAAATTCATTATATAGATATATTAGATTGTAATGCTGGAGATCATGGCTATGCCTTTGCAACTAATTTTAACCCTGAGATTAACTTAAGAGAGGTTTCTGCTAAAGGTCGTTACTGGGAAAATGGCAAATGGATAGAAACTGATCCTATGGAAATAAAAATGGAGTGGGATTATCCTGAAGTAGGGGTAAAAGATAGTTATTTACTTTATCATGAAGAGCTTGAAAGTTTAGTAAAAAATATCAAAGGTTTAAAAAGAATAAGATTTTTTATGACTTTTGGACAAAGTTATTTAACTCATATGAAATGTCTTGAAAATGTTGGTATGCTGGGTATTAAACCTATTATGCATCAAGGTAAAGAAATAATACCAATAGAATTTTTAAAAACCTTACTTCCTGATCCTGCTAGTTTAGGCCCTCGCACCAAAGGTTATACCAATATAGGTTGTGTGATTCGTGGTGTAAAGAATGGAAAAGATAGACAAGTTTATATTTACAATGTTTGCAATCACGAAGAATGCTTTAAAGAAACCGGAGCGCAAGCTGTGAGTTATACTACTGGAGTTCCTGCAATGATAGGAACAAAGCTAATTGCTAAAGGAATTTGGCAAGGAAAGGGTGTGTTTAACATGGAAGAATTTGACGCCAAACCTTTCATGGATGAGTTAAATACCCAAGGGCTTCCTTGGAAAATTATAGAAATGGAGCCAAATTTAGGAAAATAATCTCAAGTCTTTTTTTGACTTGAGAAAGTTTTATAATGACGCAATTATTATTAAGTATAGATTGGATGCCTTTTTTAGTTTCCATAAAACTTTCTATTATTACTTGTATAATTTTGTTTTGTTTTTGCATACCCCTTGCTTGGGTTTTTACTTTTAAGCAATTTAGAGCAAAAAAAATTCTAGAAACTATAATAACCTTACCTTTGGTTTTACCACCATCTGTTGTTGGTTTTTACTTATTGATTTTATTTTCAAAATACTCTTTTTTTGGAGAATTTTTAGAGAAACACTTTAATATCACCTTAGCTTTTACCTTTGAAGGTTTGGTGATAGCAAGTTGTATTTATTCTTTACCTTTTATGTTTAATCCTTTATATAATGCAATGTCTATGATTTCTAAAAATATTATAGAAGCTAGTTTTTCTTTAGGAAAAAATTCTTTCATTACACTTTTAAAAGTAATCTTACCTAGTATCAAACCAGCTATACTCAGTGCTTTGGTAATAAGTTTTGCACATACTATGGGTGAGTTTGGTATAGTATTAATGATAGGTGGTTCTTTAAGCGGAGAAACAAAAGTGGCTAGTATTGCTATATATGAAAGTATGGAAAATTTAGATTTTATCACAGCTCATATTTATAGTCTCATACTTTTAATTTTTAGTTTTATTGTTTTACTAAGTGTGAATCTTCTTAATAAACAAAAAAGATAATATATTTATATTATCTTACAATATAATCAATATTATTGTTTTCATATATTTTGATCATAAATTTATCTAATCATATTTTATCTTTAATTATTTGTTTTTCTTTTACTTTCTTATTTATTATCTATATTTAAAATATTATTTTCTTTATATTT
>NZ_NFOE01000001.1 GCF_002179635.1 Campylobacter jejuni
ATCTCTTTTCTAATTTGATTTTCTTTTTCATAATAATACTTATCCCAAAAGATAAGCTCTAAAGGGCGATAAGCTAAGCTTATAAAGATAACAAAAGCTATAAGTAAACCACAAGGTATATAAAATCTTTTAAGTTTATAAAAAGGTTTTTTCATTTATATTCCTTGATATTTTAAAAATAGCTTATAAAATTTTCTATAAAAATCATAACGATATTTTTTATACTATTTATTGTATTACTAATATTTGGCATTCTCAAATTTTTAAAATATAGTATTTATTTTCAAAAAAATACTATATATTTACTCTGCTTTAATTTCTCCACCTTTAACAACAAGACCCTTAGAATCTATCACTACTTCTACTCCACCTGCTTTAATAATAACACAATCTGGTTTAGCATTAAT
Source organism: Campylobacter jejuni (assembly GCF_002179635.1). Classification (GTDB taxonomy): domain Bacteria; phylum Campylobacterota; class Campylobacteria; order Campylobacterales; family Campylobacteraceae; genus Campylobacter_D; species Campylobacter_D jejuni_C. The sequence continues at coordinate 408 of NZ_NFOE01000001.1, forward strand.
CAATGTTTCTCCTACTTGTATAGTTGCCTCACTATCAGCCTTTAGATAATGAGTTGTTTTTGCATAGGTAGTGATATTATTAGCCACCATACTTGTATTTTTATCGCTTTCAAATCCCATGGATTCATTGCTTGTAAAAAGAATATTGTCTTTACTTTTATAATCTATCTCTTTTTCGCTCAAGACTTGTATTTTATTGCTTGTATTTATATTGTAATAACCTTCTATAATTTCTTTTTTGTTTCCTTTAACATTTCTAGTTTCATCTTTATGTATAATGGTATTTTTGTTTGCGCATATTTCAGTGTCTTTATTTTCTCCTATATATTCACTTGAATTTTTAGCTACTCTTAACTTGTTGTCTACTCCTACATTTAAAGTGTTAGATAATCCAACTATGGTGTCTTTAGATAAACCTACATTTATTAGATACTCAGCACCAACATTGACATTTTTAGCTAAATCTATGGTTTGCGTATGAACTTTTTTAATTCTTTCATTATAAATCCCATCCACCATAGAATCTTTATCATTTAAAATTCTTTGAGTAAAGTTGTGCTGAACCAATTCATCATAGTCTCTTTCTGCTTTTAGATAGATTTGTTCTTTATCTTTTAAGTTGGATAAAGTTAGTTCATTGTATCCTTGTTCATATACTCCTATAGTTTTAGAGCTAATAGAAGTTTTGTGATCATGGTATGGCAACGATACAAGAGGATCATTCACTCCATTATACAAACTCCCACTAATAAAAGGCTTGTCTATATCATCATCTAAAAATGAAATAATAACTTCATCTCCAATTCTAGGTGTATGGTAAAAACCTGAATGATTGCTTGCTACATTACTAGCTACTCTTAAGAATGGACTATGGTGATACATGTTTGTTTTATTATCTAATTCTTCTTGATTAGCATAAAGATTAATCCTTACCTTTACTCTTCCATATTCATCTGTGTATATGGTATTTCTTTGATTTTCTATATTAGAATCTTCTCCTATAACTATACCCATGGTATTAATTGGAGGTTTTGGTTTGGATTTAAAACTAGGTGTAAAGGTTAAAAAAGATGGGATAAGGGTTAAATTATTTGTATAAGATTTGCTTAGATTTAAGTCTTTAATATTTAAATTATCATTGGTATTGATAGTATTAGCTAAAATAGCATCATCAATTAAAATTTGTTCTTTTGCTATAATGGTATATTCTTTGGTGGTTTCTTCTTGAATATTAATTTTAATACTTTCATTTAAACTAAGATGATAAATATTGCTTTTTGCTTTTAGTATATTATTAAGCATAGTGTTTCTTTTTTCTTTTAGGGTAGGGGATTGTTTTAAATTAATATTTTGTGTAAAGGAATACTCACTTTCATAAGAATGCTCATTATAATGTGCATTGGTGTTTTGTGCTTTAGTGCTTAATGAATATAAACTTAAAGGTTGTTTGGAATTATTACTAGAATGAGTAAAAGCATTAGTTTGTATTTGTTTTTCTTTATTTAGTGCGTAAATACAAGTTTCATTAAGATGGTTGTTGATATTAGGATTAAAAACTATATCTTTTATTTTGCCTTTATGAGTATAAAAATCATAAAAATAAATATTATCTTTATCTTCATAAAAATAAATGCCATGATTGTGTGCTAATCTTGTGATAAATTCTAAATCACTTTCATTGTATTGAGAAATCAATTCTTTAGTTTCATATATATGATGAATATTAGAAAAATCAATGTTTTTATTTAGCTTAGTGTTGTAATAGGCTAAGGTTTGTTTAATTACTTCTATTATGTTTGTATGAGTATAAATACGATTTGCTTTATTAAAATCAAGTCTTATTAAAGGAGAATGCAAGTTAAACTTAAAAAAATGTTTATGGTTTAATTGTTTAAAATTTTCTTTTACAATATTGCTAGCACTGCCTTGATTAACACCTAAATAGTCAACATAAGATATTATTCCCCGATAAATCATATCAATATTAGTTGAAAAGTCTATCTTTTTGTTTTCATAAGGATTTTTAATTATAAGTGAAGCTTCTTTATCAATAAGCATATTAGGATCAAATTCAATATTGTCATCACTAAAAATATCATTATTGATATTTTCATAAAAACCTTCACATTCACATAAGAAGATCTGATCCAAGCTTTCTTTTATAATGGCTTTTGTGATTTTAAAATCAAGTTTGTTAATTTTTAAATTAAGATAAGAGTTGTTTGTATTCATTAAAAAAACCTTTGTTGGTATTGGGATTTATTGGGATTATTTTTAATGAAAGTGATAAGGATATTAAATAGCATATAAAGCTCATTGTTAAACAATGAGCTTATTGTGTTACGAATTTGCTTCTCTCCAATCATCACTTCCGCTTGTTCCAGCCGCTGTATGCTCCCAAATAACTTTTCTGTAATTTAAAGATACCTTAAAAAGCTCTGTTTTGTCATGATTGTTTGCTTCTTGAGCATTTGGCATTACTAAGGTAATATCTGTAATGATAGCATCTTCTAATTTAGTTGTAAAAAAATGTTCTTGTCCGCCACTTGTTGATGTTCTAAACCAATGAACTTCAACACTCGGAAGTCTTTCACCTTTTGTAAGTGCATTGTAAAGTAGAGGAACTGCTTTATTTAGAGAGCAAGTGAAAGTAAAAGGCTTATGAACTCTTTGTCCTGATGGTTGTCCACTTTGTTGATCAACTGGAACTGTTACAATATGAGAAATTTCTTGAGCCATAATCTCATCTTCGTGTCCTGCTTGATAGCGATTTCCTATACTTGCTTCTGTAGAAGCACCACTTGAAATAAGTCCTTGTGTTGAACCTTCGATTTTGATATATGCTGGTTGTGCCATGTTTTTCCTTATGATTATAATTTTAACTTTATATTTATATTAAAAGCTTTTAATATTTTAATACAAAATAAGTAAAAATAATATAAAATTAATTAATAGAAATAAAAATTATTTGAATTTATATTAGGAAAAATT
>NZ_NFOE01000062.1 GCF_002179635.1 Campylobacter jejuni
TCATCATCGTATTTGTATTGATGTAATGCTCTAGCTGCATCAAGTTTTATATAATACTCATTAGCTTTATTATAAAGTACTTGCAAACCTACTGCATCCAAAAAATGCTCATCTGCTAATCTACCCCCATCTTTTTCATACCAAGCATAACCTACATCATAAAAGGGAGTAAAATAAAAATTCGTATTTGGTATATTTATTCTTATACCAAAGTTAGCTACTATGGTATTATCTCCATCTCCTTCTCCATTATCATAAGCTCTTACCCCATAAGCTCCACCTAAAGAGGAGCTCTCAGAAGAATCTAATTCAAAATTCCCTAATACTTTTTGATAGTTTATATTTAAAGTATGCGTAATATACTCATTAATACTATAATAATTATTCACACTAGCATTGAGTTTTCTAAACCAACCAAAGCCTTT
>NZ_NFOE01000083.1 GCF_002179635.1 Campylobacter jejuni
TGCCAAGTTTATTTATACTACTTATTTTAATGCTTGGATATTCTTTTAGTATGGATGGTTTTTCTAAGGCAAGTGAGTTTTTATTTTCTCCGGATTTTTCCAAGCTTGGGGTAGGAGCTTTTTTGAGTGCATTGGGACTTGCTTGTTTTTCTTTATCTATTGGAGTGGGCTCGATTATAACTTATTCTGCAAGTTTATCAGATAAAACAAATTTTATTACAAGTACTATTAATATTATTATTATTAATATTATCATTGGTATTATGATGGGGCTTATTGTATTTACTTTTATATTTGAATTTAATGGCAATCCAGCTCAGCAAGGTCCAGGTTTGATTTTTGTATCTTTAATGAGTTTATTTTCAAATATTGACCCAATTGGCTTTTTACCTTTGGGAAATATTTTAGCTGTGGCTTTTTTTATTGCATTGTTTTTTGCAGGGATTACTTCAGCAGTTTCCATGATAGAGCCTTTAACTTTTTATTTAATCAATTCTTATAATTTTACAAGAAAAAAAGCTTTGATTTTTATAGCTTTCATTGTATATTTTTTGGGAAGTTTGTGTATTTTATCAGGAATTGAGTGGAGTAAAGATTCTTTAGAATTTTTTGGAAAAAGTTTTTTTGATATATTAGATTTTATTGCTTCAAATTTAATGATGCCTTTGGGCGGATTATTTGGTGCAATTTTCGTAGGTTTTGTGCTTAAAAAAGAAGCTTTACAAACTTTATTTTATCCTTATATGAGGGGTAAATATTTTGAGTGTTGGTATTTTTTTGTAAGATATATCTCACCTTTAGCGGTGATTTTAATCATGGTAAAACAATTATTTTTTTAAGGTTAAAAGATGAATGAAAAATTTTCTAAAATAGGTTTTGTATTAGCAGTGGCAGGTTCAGCCGTTGGGCTTGGAAATGCTTGGAAATTTCCAACTTTAGTGGGTAACAATGGCGGATCAGCTTTTGTGGTGGTGTATTTACTTTTAACCTTAGGTGTGGCTTTTGTGATATTTTTAGCCGAACTTAGCATAGGAAAACTTAGCGAAAAAGACCCTGTAAATGCTTATCGCACTTTAGCACCAAAAAATAAAAAGGCATGGTCACTTGCGGGATTTTTTATGCTTGGTGCTATTATTTTGGTGTCTTTTTATAGTGTTGTTATAGGCTGGATAGCAAAATATGCTTATTTTGGATTTTTTGAATTGCCTAAAGATACAAATGAAGCAGGTGCTATCTTTGGAAATTTACTTTCTAATGATGTTTTATCTCAATTTATATGTTTTACTTTTGTATTTATAGTTATTTTTTATGTAGTATCAAA
>NZ_NFOE01000127.1 GCF_002179635.1 Campylobacter jejuni
TTAGTTTCATTACACCACACGAGCAATAAACCAATAGCATACAATAAAAATATTTTTTGAAAGGACTTTTTCAATGAATAAAAATTTATCTAAAAAACACCTCACGGGGGGGGGGATACGATAATTTTCGTTTTAGCTTAAATGCTTTAAACTCTTTAAAACACTATAAAAACTCCAATCTTTTAAAACTTTCTTTATTTACTATTTTTTCACTAAGTTCTTTAGAAGCTGCCACCCAGGCAAATTATGATAAAACTTCTAATGCTTATGTAATTAAAAAACACCATTATGAAAATAATGATGTATATGATTATAATCTTGATACTTATAAACTCTTAAGTGGTAAAAACTTCTATGGTCAAATGGCTAGCAATAAAAATCTTTCAAATATCACTTTAATCTATGATAATCCTAAAGATAAAGCTCATGCAAAAATGAATGATTTATACTTTAAGCAAGACATACTTACTCCAAGTATTAAAGAAGATATTTTTGTAGTTAATGGCTTTCATAGTTCTAACTCAGCTAATACTACCCTAAATCAAATCAGTTATATACCTTTTTTAGTTTCTGCTTATACTTTTAATGCTAAAGCTAATAATAATACCTTAGTATTAAAAGCAGGGGAATTATCTTCAGTATATTATTTAAAACCTACTGATAAAGAAGTAATTAATCCTAAAGCTAGTGGCTTAGATAATAAATATAATTTTTTAATCACTCCAGCCATAGCTAGAAAAGGTGAAGCAAGTAATAATACTTTAAATTTCTTAAAAGATGCCTATGTAAATATGGGTGTTGAAAACACCTATACCTTACCTTTAAATGGTGCTCCTTATGTAGTAGGTGCTTTTGGCGTGGATGCTAATGCTAATAATAATACAGTTATATTAAATAAGGGTGTAAAGATAGACTTTCATACTACCCCTTATAGACAAAGTGCTTTAGGAGATAATATCTTTGATGAGAGAATGACTCATGTAACAGGAGCAATTACTTATAATGCTAATGCTAAAAATAATAAGGTTATTATAGATGGAGCTTCTTTATTAGTTCATGGTCCAAGTGGAGCATATTCAACATCAGCTGCTACTCACTTAGGAGGAGCTTTTGTAGATGTAAATAATAATCAAAGCTATGAAGTAAGTAATAATAGTGTATTAATCAATGATTTAAAACTAGATTTAAGAGTAGATACTAAAAATACTCCATTAGCTTATAATGCTGTATTAGTAGGAGAAATCTATGGGGGTAAAATCATACAAGGTAATGCTTATAAAAACACCATAGATATAAAAGATTTACAAACCTTATTAGCATTAAATACCAATATAGAAGTAAAAGCTCTTTTAGACTTTTATGCAGGTATAACTAATAATGGTATAGCTAATGATAATAGTATTAGCATTAATCTTAAAAAGCCATTTGAAATTAATTCTAATTTTACAGGTAAAAATGAGTTTAATCTTTATGGTGGGGTAGCTACTAAAGGAGCTAATAATAATAGCATTCATATTAATGGGGATTTAACCCAAGGCATTACTGTTGAAAACCATCAAGATAAAATTCAAATCACAGCAGCACAAACTCTAAGTTCTAAAGCAAATAATAATAGCATTGTTATTAAAAACTCAAACATAGCTATGCCTTTATATTTATATGGGGTTAGTAAAGCAAGTATAGATAATAAAGATTATTATGCAAGTAGTGCTAATGCTAATAGTATAGTTTTAGATAATGTAAAATCAGGTAGAAATCTCACTACTATTATAGAAGCTGATAATTTAGAAAAAAACACTATAAAATATAATATGGTGCAATCTTTATCGAATGCTTCTAATATAGATAAAGGTTCTAAAATCATTTTAAGAGCGAATGAAAATGCTAATGATAATACTTTAAATATTAAAGATTATTCAAGTGCAGCTAGTTCTAATGTTTATGTTATTAATGCTAAAAATGAAAGTGCTAATAATACTTTTATCTTTGATAATTTAGCCCTAGGTACAGCTTCTGATAAAAGAGAAGGAGAAGTAGTAATTAGTGCAGGTATAGCTAAGAATACTCATGATAATTATACTCATATAAATAATTTAAATATAGATGAGTATAAAAACAACAAAGCTATATTTATAAGTGCTTCTGGTGTATATAGTGAGAATGATAAAAGCTATAATAATACTTTATATCTAAGTGGTAATACTAATATTTTTAATAATACTCATATAGATGTATTAGCAGGTAGCTTTTTACAAACTAAAGAAGATAATAACTTTGTATCAAAAGCTCTAATGCATAAAAGTGGCACTAATAATCATTTAGTATTAAATACAAATATAAAAGCAAATACTATCAATAACTTTGATCATTATAGCTTTATCTTAAAAGATGATACTAAGGCTTATTTAAATGCTAAAGAAACTATTCATCTTTCTAAAGATAGTTCTATTAATGTATATACAAACAATAATGTAAAAAATAAAAGCATTATTTTAATGCAAAGTGAAAAAGGCTTTGTAGATGCAAACAATAAACAACTAAATCAAAAAGACTTACAAAGCTTATTAGAAACTATCACTAAAAATAGTCAAAGCTTACATAAAAACATCAAAGCAAAAGTTCAAAAAGCTAAATACACTCTAAGTGTAAGTAAAGATGCAAAAAGCATAGTAGTGAATTTAAACTAAAGTAATATACCAAAAAGGATTAATTATGAAAAAG
>NZ_NFOE01000023.1 GCF_002179635.1 Campylobacter jejuni
CTAGGAAGTAAAGGTGTGCCAAATTTCATTAGTTCACTATGCACACATAAAATATCGCCTTTTTTGATATCAAGTTTTTTAAAAGCTTCTATTAAGTCAATATTAGAGTATTTTTTATCATTATGTTCTAAGAAATATTTCATTTTATCAATCCGTGAAATTTTAATTTTTCTACTAGATCTTTTAATTCATAAGCTTGCATGTTTAGCTTTGAGGCTATATCTAAAACATCGTTTTTACCATCACAATATGCTAAAAAATTACATGATATTGGAATGCAACTATTAGTTGAAGAAGTATTGATAGTATGGTATAAGTCTCTTTTGCCTAAATTGGGTTCGCAAAATACAGTATTTTCATAAATTTCATTCACTTCTAAATTCATGATAATTTCTTGCATAGCTTTTAAGCTACCTTGTAATCCTTCTTCGCTAATGAAATTTAAATCATCTTTGCTAGTGTGGTATTCTTTATAATCACCAAATCTAGTCCTACAGACCCCTACAATAGGTAAATTTACTAAGGGTGCACAAAATTGTCTTTCGTTGCCACCTCTATTTAAAAAGCTAAATTCTTTAAAATTATTTTTATCTTTTAAAGTATGCAAGGCTATTTTATCTGCTAGAGTATTTTCACTTGGAGTGTGAATGAGTGAGTAAGCATTATCATCGCCTATGCAAGAGAGTGCAAAACCTGCTTTGGTGTATTTTTGTAAATGCTTTAAATGTTTACTAAGATAAACTATACTTCCTATAGTTTCAGGGGCAAAAACAAAACGATAATTATATTTTCTCTCTTTTAGTTTTAAAAGCCATTTAGCTAAAAACACAGCTATCACAGGACCACTTAACTCATTATTTGCCATAGATGGATGACAAAGGTAAGTAGAGACTAAAATTTCATCTTTTGTTTCTTGTGTGCTAGGTATGAGTAAATCAGCATAGTTTAAAACCCCGTTTTCATGGTGTTTTGCATCGATGAAAACTTTATATTTTCCTTCTTTTAGTTTAACCCTATCTTCGTGTTTTATACAAAAACCCCAACGTCTTTTATAATAGCTTGTCACATAAGGTATGGCATCAGGTATTTCTTCTATAGAGTAAAGATGCTCTTGTAAGCTTGCTAGATCAAGCTCTGTGTCTATGCCTGTGCTATAGTTTAACACATGAAGATTATTTTGCTTAAAATCACAAATTTTTTCTCCATCTGGAGTGATGATGTAAGCATCGTTTATCTCCCATTCAGCGGGTACTTCCCAGTCAAATACTTTACTTCCACTTGCTATAGAGTGAATTTTTAATATACCCCCCCCCATAGCTTCATCAAGTATTTTTAAGCTTTGTCTAAAACCCTTTCCTGTAATACTTCTACATATAGGGAAAAGTTTTTTAGCTAAAGCATACATCTCCCCCCCCCCGCTCTGTATGATTGATTCATTCATGTTGAAC
>NZ_NFOE01000010.1 GCF_002179635.1 Campylobacter jejuni
TGTTGTATTAAAAATAATTTTATATTATATAAAATAATTATTTATAAAAAGTTTAAATATATAAATATTTGAATATAAAATTAACTATTGAACAATCAATAATTATCTATTTAAAAGCAATGAAGGTTTCAAAATTTACCCATTTAAATACGCTTTCTACTTTAGAAAATCCTGCCTTTTTAAGCATAGTTATGTTTTCATTTTGAGTATAAGGTATAAGGACATTTTCCAAAGCTTCTCTTTTGCTTGAAATTTCTAACTTGCTATAACCTTGCTCTAGTTTATATTGCTCATAAATTTGTATCATTTTTTTAGCTATTTTGACATCTTCATAAAGAATTTTTTCACTAAGCACAAATATACCATTTTCATTTAGGTTTTGATAGATTTTATCAACTAATTCTTGTCTTTTAGGTGGGCGGATAAACTGTAAAGTATAAGTAGCTATAAAAACATCATTTTTAAAAAACTCAAAATCATCTAAATTTTTTTGATAAAATTCCACTCTAGCTCCAAAAGCTTGGCATTTACTTTTAGCAATCTCTAGCATAGCATTAGCCTCATCAACCCCACTTAAAAGAAAATCTTTTCTTTTTTCATAAAGTGCAAGCAACAAGCTAGCCGTAGAACAACCAAGATCGCAAATTTTTGCTTTTTGTGGGGCAAAATGATCTATGAGTTCGACTATGAGTTTTAAATTTTGCGTATAAAAAGGCACGGACCTTGACACCATATCATCAAAAACACTTGCTACGCTTTTATCAAATTCAAATTGTTTCTCTAAAGGTTTTTTAAAAATTTCATCTTTCATTTAATTTTCCTAAAATTTCTTTTGCTTTGTTAATATCTTTACTAATTTGTGCTTTTAATAAGGCTAAATCGTTAAATTTCTCATTAGCTCTTATATAGTCAATAAAACTTAACTCCACTAACTTTGCTTTTGTGTTTGTGAAATTTTCATCTAAAATATGCGTTTCTAAAGCAAAATTTTCATCAGTAGATCTTATACCCATAAAGCTTACACTATGATAGCTTTTGTTTTCAATCTTTACCAAAGTCGCATATACACCATCTTTGGGTAAAAAGAAGTCTTTTGCGTATAAATTTAAAGTTGCAAAAAGCTCTTTAGCACCTATGCCTTGCCCTTTGATGATATTTGCTTGTATAGTATAAAATCTACCTAGAAAATTTTTAGCTTCTTTGACTTTTGCTTCTTTAAGTAAGGTTTTAATCATACTTGTATGAACACTTTTGTTTTGAATTTTAAACTCATCTACGATGATAGTGTTTATACCACAAAGGCCTTGTATGTCTTTGGCGCCGCATTTTCTTTCTTTACCAAATTTAAAATCATAACCTACGATAATCTTTTCTAGTTTGGGAAATTCTTGCTTTAAAAGCTTTAAAAAATCCTCGCCTTTATAGTCTTTGATTTTATCAAAATCACAAAAAATCAAAGGAAAATCAACTAAAGTTGCTCTAAAATCCTTAGGTGTTAGGGTTTCTTTTTTCTCTTTTGCGACGATAAACAAAGCTCCATTTTCATCTAAATGCTTAAAAAGCTCAAAATGTCCCAAATGCATACCATCAAAACGCCCTATGGCTAAATTTGTGATTTTAGTTTTTTCTATAGGCGTAGAAAAACTCAACATTGCCTTCTTTTCCTTTTAAGTGCGACTCTTGACTTACTTGCAAGATCCAACCAAGCTTCGCACAAGCTTTTTCAAAGCCCTCTTTGGCAGTTTTAATAGCTTTTATATCTTTTACCACTCCGTTTTTATCACGCTTAACATTTTTACCTACTTCAAATTGAGGTTTAAAAAGCAAGATGATAAGATCTTTAGCAAGTTTATCTATATGAAAAATCAAATGTGTTAAAGATATAAAACTCACATCACAAGTGATAACATCATATAAAATTTCACTTTTAAACTCACGCAAATCGGTGTTTTCACAAATTTGAATATTTTCTAAATTTCTTAAGCTTTCATGAAGTTGGTTAGAACCTACATCTAAAGCAGTGATGCATTTAGCATTATTTTGGTGTAAAATTTGCACAAAACCCCCAGTCGATGAGCCTATATCTAAACAAATTTTATCTTTTATAGTAAATGCATGCTCTTGTAAAAAATGCTTAAGCTTAAAAGCAGCTCTACTTACAAAAAGCTCTTCTAAAAGCGTGAGTTTTAAACTCTCATCTTCTAAAGGATTTAAAGATGTGATTTTAAAAGAGGTTTTTTTAAACTCACCATTGAGTAAAATTTGCTTGTTTTCTATAAGCTCACAAGCTTTATTGCGAGAAATATTTAACTTTGTGCTTACAAAGACATCATACCTCATCATCACCGCCTAAAAGAGCGTTAAACTCAACTTCATTGATGCACTTAACTCCTAAACTTTGAGCCTTTTCAAGCTTTGAGCCTGCTTCACTTCCATATAATACAAAGTCAGTTTTCTTAGACACACTTGAACTTACTTTTGCTCCAAAGCTTTCGATTAGTTCTTTAAAATGATCGCGTGATTTGCTTAAAGTGCCTGTGATAACAAAGGTTTTATTAGAAATATTATCATTTATAATAAGCTCTTTTTTCTCATCCTCTAAATGCAAAATTTCATAAAAATGCTTAATGCGATTTGCATTAACATGAGTAAATTCTTCTAAGCTTTTAGCCATTTGTGCGCCAAAACCTTCTAAATTTGCATAAGCTTCATAGCTTTGCATAAACCATTCAAAACCAAAAGATTGAGCTAGTTTTTTAGCTGCTACTTCGCCAATATGCTCTATACCCAAAGCAGTGATAAACCTTGATAAAGGGCATTTTTTTGCATTTTCAATAGCACTTAGAAGATTGTTGATTTTTTTTTCTTTAAAGCCTTCTAAGCCTTCAAAATCACTGTATTTTAAGAAAAATATGCTTTCTATATTAGTGATTTTTCCTTCTTTAAATAAAAGCTCTACAATATTTTCTCCAAGGCCGTCTATATTTAAACACTTTTTAGATACAAAATGTATAATGGAATTTACAAGTCTTGCTTTGCAGTCTAAGTTTTGACATTTTAAAAAAGCACCCTCATCTAAAAGTTCACTTAAACACTCAGGACAAAGAGTTGGCTTAGTGATTTTACTTTCTAAGCCATCGCGTCTTTGGGTAAAAACTTTAGTGATTTTAGGTATAACATCTCCACTTCTTATCACACTTACACTATCGCCTATCATCACTCCAAGTCTAGCTATCTCATCAAAATTATGCAAGGTTGCAGACTTTACTATAACCCCGTCTAAATTTACAGGCTCTAGCACTGCTACAGGAGTAACTACCCCGCTTCTTCCTACCTGCAAATTCACTCCAAGTAATGTTGTAGTTTTTTCCAATGCAGGAAATTTAAACGCAGCCATAAATTTTGGAAATTTCACGGTATAACCCAAAAGTTTACAATGAGCTAAATCATCTACCCTTACAACCATACCATCCATCATCATAGGCTTTTGATCTCTTTTTTCTAAAAGCTCATGATATTTTTCTAAAACCTCATCTAAAGTCTTAACACAAAAAACAAAATCATCTTTTAAAAAACCAAGACTTCTTACAAACTCCATCACTTCAGAGTGCTTGCTAAATTCTAAAGAATTCTCCCCCACTCCCCAAGGATAAAATTTTAAATTTCTTTCTTTTGTAATACTTGTATCAAGCTGTCTTAGTGAACCACTTGCTGCATTGCGTGGATTTGCAAATAAACTCAAGCCATCTTTAGCTCTTTTTTCATTGATTTTTTCAAAATCTTCTTTTAAAATCACTACCTCGCCACGAATTTCTATCTTGTCTTTATAAGGAATTTTTTGAGGTATGTTTGATATTTCTTTCACATTTAAAGTAATATCCTCACCCACTTCTCCATCGCCCCTTGTAGCACCGCTGATTAAAATACCATTTTCATAAGTAAGATTTAAACTCGCTCCATCAAACTTAGGTTCTATGAAAAAACCAAACTCACATTTAGCTCTTTTTGCCCAAGCTCTAAGTTCAGTTTCATCAAAAACATCTTCCATAGACCACATTTTTGCACTATGTGCAAGTTTGTGAAATTCACTTTGTATAATAGGAGCGATGTTTTGTGTTGGAGAGTCTTTAGAAATCTTTTCTTGATGAAGCGTTTCAAATGCTTTTAACTCTCTTATAAGTTTATCGTATTCTTCATCACTTGCTAAAGGCTCATCATCTTCATAATAAGCCCTCATCCATTCTTTTGCTAATTTTACCTTTTCTAAATACTCTTGATAAATCATCATTACTCCAAAGAAAGTTCATCCATAGCTTTTGCAAGTTCAAACATTTGCTTATGCTCATACACATCATGTGCTCTTATAATGCTTGCACCATTTTTGAAAGCCTCCAAATGCAAATAAAGCGTACCCGCTAGTCTTTGCTCAACACTTGAGTTAAAATAAGCATTTATCACACTTTTCCTACTAGCTCCGATTAAAAGCTCTTTTTCAAAGCGTAAAAAATGCTCTAAATGTTTGATTAACATCATATTATGCCAAGGACTTTTACCAAAACCAATACCAACATCTAAAATCACATCTTCTAAACCAAGCTCACTTAGCCTTTCTAGCTTTTGCGTAAAAAAATCATCAAGCTCGGCTAATACATCTTCATAGAAAGGATTATCTTGCATATTTTGCGGGGTATTTTGTATATGCATGAGTGTGTAGGTAGCTTTGTATTTTAAAGCTAGTTTGGCTAAATTTTCATTTTTAAAACCGGTGATATCATTAATAAGTTTAAAGCCTTTATTTAAAGCATATTCTAAACAATACTCATCAAAGCTATCTAAACTAAAAATACATTTTTCATAAAGTTTTTCTTTATAAATTAAATCTAGGGTATTTTTTAAGCGCTTAAACTCTTCTTCTTTCCCGCAATACACACTACCAGGTCTTGAAGAAACCGCACCTATATCTATATAATCAGCCCCTTGAGAAATCATGGGTTCGATTTTTTCTAAAACTTCATTTTCTTTAACCCTACTTTGAGCATTAAAACTATCTTCATTAACATTAATCACACCCATGATTTTTGCGTGTTTGGGTTTAACGAAATTAGACTTTAAAAACAGTGCTAAATTTTTAAGTTTAAAATCTTGTAATTTTTCTTTTTCTATAAGCTTTTTAGCTTGATCTTGCGTTACCATAAGCAAGGCATTAGTATGTTCTTTACCTAGTATAACTTCTTTATGTGTTACAAGTTCAGCTCCAACCCTTAGTGCATCTTGTTTAAGTATATTTGCAGCAGGCGCTCTTAATTCTTTAATAAGAAAGAAATGAATTTGAGTTTTTTCACTCATAATTTTCTCACCTGCTTTGTGTGGCTTTATGTATTTAGAAATTTGTTCAAAGTCTGTGTTGGGATTGATTTTAATGATTTTCATTTTTTCTCTCGTGTAAAATTAAAGCTATGGTACTTAGTAAAATAGTTGGCTTTGCATTTAATTTAGCTAATTCATAAGCCTTATAAAAAAATTCAATTTCTTCATCATTTAATTTTATATCTTGTTTAAAGCACTCATGACTTAAAGCACTAATCAACTCTAAATACTCATGCTTGTCTATATTTTCATATTGTTTTAATAATGAAGCAATTTGAGCTAGATCTATTTTTTTAAGATCTAAATTTAAAGACATTTTTTCTTTTTGAATTTTATGTTTTTCTACGATAAATCTTGAAAGTATGGTAGGCAAAAAAACATTTTTTGAAGGAGCTACGATGATAAAATACACATTTTTTGGTGGCTCTTCAAAAACTTTTAATAAAAAATTTTGTGCTTCTTCACGAAAAGATCTAGCTAGTATAACAATGATTTTAGCTTGTGCTTCAGCCATATAGCTTTCTTTCATAATAGCTCTTGCTGTTGCTTGGCCGTTTTTGTCATAGGTTAAGTCATTTAATCTTAATTCTAAGTCAGGATTTTTAGGTATGAAAAATCTAAGATTTTTTTGACCATATTCTTCTGTAAGCTTTTCTTGCATAAACTCAAAATCATTATGAATAATGATTTTATTTTTTAGATTCAAATTTCTACCTTAGAAAAAAGCACAGCCTCTAAGCTTTGCTCAAATACTTTGTATAAAGAAATAAGTTTATAGTCTAATTCCTTATCGCGTGAGGAAAGATAAAAGCTATTTTGCAACTGCTCATCAAAAAGCCAAAGCATACTTTCTTCTTTAGAATTAGCAATTTTAAATTTAAAACCTGTATTAGTTCCTATATAAAAAAAAGCATAGCCATTAGGAAAAGAAATGCTCAAAAGATCATTGAGTAAATCTATATCTTCTTGGGTATTGCAAGCCTTATTATAAATTCCTTTTAAAGACACAAAAGGCACTAAAGGTCTTGTGGTGTTAGCATTAATTTGGCTTAAAAAATACTCTTCAAACCAAGCTCTTTGCTCATCAGTAATCACAATAAAAGTATAACCTTGTAAAAGCAAAGCTAATTTAGAAGCTATCAAAGGCGACCATTCAAGACGCCTTTCTTCTAACCAACTTGCATAAGTGCCGTTTTCTCGGATTTGCTCTAGGGTAAATTTTAAAAAACTATTACTCATTTATACATCTAGTTTATAAACTTCATGCAATACTCTTACAGCTAATTCACCGTATTTTTCATGCACGATGACTGAAATTTTAATTTCGCTTGTAGAAATCATTTGTATGTTGATATTTTCATTTGCTAATGCTTTAAAAGCTGCCGAAGCTACTCCAGAGTGTGATTTCATACCCACACCCACAACTGAAACTTTTACTACAGCACTATCTGTTTCTATATTAGCATTAGCACCTAAAACTTTTTTCATAGCATTAGTTGCTAAATCAAGCTCGTTTTCAGGCACAGTAAAGCCCAAATTTGTAGCTCCATCTACACCTACATTTTGGATAATCATATCTACATTGATATTTTCATTTGCTAAAGTCCCAAAAATTTCAGCAGCAATTCCTGGCTTATCATCAATATTTCTTAAAGTAACCCTTGCTTGGTTTTTATCTAGTGCTATGCCACTAACCAAAGCTTGTTCCATATTTTCCTCCTTAGTAATAATCGTACCTTCATTTTCATTAAAACTACTTCTAGTAACTAATTTTACATTTAATTTTTTAGCAAGCTCTACAGAGCGATTTTGTAATACTTTAGCTCCTAAACTTGCAAGCTCTAGCATTTCTTCATAAGAAATTTTATCTAGCTTTTTAGCCTTTGGCTCAATTCTAGGATCAGTGGTATATACCCCATCTACATCAGTGTAAATTTCACACAAATCAGCATTTAAAGCTCCAGCTAGTGCTACCGCACTTAAGTCACTTCCACCACGACCCAAAGTAGTAACATTACCCATTCTATCAATACCTTGAAAGCCAGCAACTACTACAATATACCCCTCATCTAAGGCTTTGTTAATGTTTGTAGTATCAATATGTTCAATTCTTGCTTTAGTATAAACATCATCTGTAATAATCCCTGCATTGCGTCCGGAAAATGCAGTAGCTTTTAAACCCATTTCATTTAATGCAATAGCAAGCAAAGATGAAGTTACGCGCTCACCACTGCTTAAAAGCATATCCATCTCACGACCCGAAGGATTTTTGCTAAAATGATGAGCAAAATCAATAAGCTCATTAGTCACTCCACTCATTGCTGAAACTACTACAACTAGTTTATCGCAAGTTTTTTTACTTTTTGCCACCCTTTTAGCAACTTCATCAATACGTTCAAGCGTTCCTACGCTCGTTCCTCCATATTTTTGTACGATCAGCATTAAATATACCCCCTTTCTTTAAAATATTTTAAAACCTTGATATATATAGGTTTTTTAAAATGGTTAATCATATCATAAACATCTTCTAATGAAGCAAATTTATATGCATCAAATTCAGGATTTTTGGTGTTTAGATTAATAATAGCTTTATTTTTTAATCTAACTAAAAAATATTTTTGGATTTGACCATCGTAAGGATACATTTTTTGTGCAACCTTAACCGGAAAGTCATAACTAATCCACTCAGGATGTTCAGCTAAAATTTCAATCTCATCTGTACCTATTTCTTCTTTTAACTCTCTAAATAATGCACTTTTAATTTCCTCACCATCATCTATACCACCTTGAGGAAATTGCCATATATCTTCCATATCATTACGTTTAGCAAGTAAAATTTTACTTTCAAAAGGATAAGCTGATGATAATATTATGGCGGCTACATTTGGCCTATATTTTTTTTCTTTTTCCATGATTTTCTTATCCTTGACTTTTAAATAATATAATTCTAACAAAAAAATACGAATTTATAATCACATTTTAAAGAAGTTTTATGCATTTATATATACATATACCATTTTGCGAAAGTAAGTGTTTTTATTGTTCTTTTACCTCGCTTAAAAAAAAGGACTTTGAAAAAGATTATTTAAATGCTTTAATGCAAGATATAAAATATCAACTAGATTTTTTTAAACTTGACAAAAATTCTATAAAAACTATTTTCATAGGTGGTGGTACTCCTAGTTTAATGGGTATTAATTTTTATGAAAAAATTTTTATTTTTTTACAAAGTTATTTACAAAAAAATAATGAAATTAGTATAGAAGCCAACCCCAACTCAAGTAATTTTTCTTGGCTTAAAGAAATAAAAAATTTAGGATTTAATCGCATTTCTTTTGGCACGCAAAGTTTTCATGAAAAAAAACTACAATTTCTTGGACGTATTCATGATCAAAAAAGTATTTTTACAAGTATAGAAAATGCAAAAAAAGCAGGATTTAATAATATAAATTTAGACTTAATTTATGATACAAAACTTGATGATAAAAAAATGCTTGATTATGAAATTTCTAAACTAACCCTGCTTGATATTAGCCATGTGAGTGCTTATAATCTAACTATAGAAGAAAAAACTAGATTTGCTAAAAAATTTCATTATAAAAAAAACGCTCCGCGCCTTGCAAAGCATTTTATTAAAGCAATTGAAAGCCTTGGCTATAAACAATATGAAATCAGTAATTTTGGACAAATTTGTAAACACAACCTTGCTTACTGGCAAGGAAAAGACTATATAGGCTGTGGTTTAAGTGCGGTAGGTTTTTTAAAAAATCAAAGATTTTATACTAAAAAAAGTTTAAAAGATTATATAGCAAATCCTTGTTTTAGAGAGATTGAAAATTTAAATTCAAAAGATTTACGTTTAGAGCATATTTTTCTAGGACTTAGAAGTATTATAGGGGTGGATGAAATAAAGCTAGAACCTTTAGAAAAAGAAAAGGCAATGTTTCTTAGCAAAAAAGGAAAATTAGTCTATAAAAATGGAATTTTTTATAACACCAACTACCTCTTAAGCGATGAATTAGCTTTGTATATTAGTACTTAAACCTCAAAGCCCATTTAACAAGTAAAATCAAAACAGGCACCTCAATCAATGGGCCTATAATAGCAGCAAATGATTGTAATGAGTTTATACCAAAAGATGCAATGGATATAGCTATAGCAAGTTCGAAATTATTACCACTAGCACTAAAACTAATAGCTGTATTTTTTTCATAGTTTAAACCTAGTTTTTTACTGATAAACCAAGAACTATAAAACATTATCACAAAATATAAAAACAAAGGAATACAAATTTTAAATACATCCAAAGGTAAACTGAAAATATCACTTGATCTATAAGAACACATAATAATGATAGTAAAAAGCAAAGTAATAAGTGTAATAGGACTAATTTTGGGTAAGAATTTTTGATCAAACCATTCTTTGCTTTTTAAACTAATGAAAATAACCCTACTTAAAATCCCTAATAAAAAAGGTAAACCAAGATAAATTGCCACATTTTTCAAAATTTCATCCATTTTTACTTCTAGGTTATTTTGAAAACTCAAGCCCAAAAGAGAAGGAAAAAATTCTAAAAACAAGTACACATAAAAAGCAAAACACAAAATTTGAAAAATAGTATTAATACCCACTAAAGCAGCGGTGTACTCTTTATCAGCCTTAGCTAAATCACTCCAAACTACCACCATAGCTACACAACGAGCTAAACCTATGATGATAATACCTTGCATATAATCAAGATCATTTTTTAAAAATACCCAAGCTAATATAAACATTAAAATAGGACCAAAAATCCAATTTAAAAACAAAGAAAGTATTAAAGCTTTAATAGAGTGAAAAATTTTAAATATTTTTCTATACTCAACCTTAGCCAAAGGTGGATACATCATTAAAACCAAACACACCATAAGCAAAACATTATTTTGATTATAATTAAAACTCTCCCAAAAATTTGTAATATTAGGAAAGATAAACCCCAAAAACAAACCTAAAGCCATGGCTATAAAAATCCACAAAGTCAAAAATCTATCTATAAAACCAAGCATTTAAAGCTCTCCTTGTGTGATTTTTTCTAAAAGCTCTTTAAGTTTTAATTCTAAACTTTCCACCACTTTAATAAAATCCTCATCTTCAAAATTACTAGGATCTTCTAAGCCAAAATCAAAATGAAACTTTGCTCCAATATTTGGACAAGCTACCCCACAACCCATTCCTACAACAATATCTAAATCCTTAGGCAAACTATCAAAGCTCTTTACTTTATAAGTACTTATGTCAAGTGCATATTTTTGCTTTAAAATCCTTATAGCTTTAGGATTAATTCCTTTAGAAATATCACTTCCAGCTGAATAAATCTCTAAATTTAAACCAAGTTCTTTACATATTTTCTTACACAAAGCTTCAGCTATTTGAGATCTACAACTATTGTGAATACAAATAAAAGCTATTTTCATTTTATTCCTTAGGACATTCACAAGAAAACCTTTTAAGCTCAGGAAGCTTTATGGAAAGCTCATTGATGTTTTTTAACACATCATTACAAAAATTATTTAAATTTTCTTTTACCCCATAATACGCCCAAACACCTTGTCTATCTACTTCTAAAAAATTAGCTTCTTTTAAAATTTTTAAGTGCCTTGAAAGCCTTGACTGACTCATATTTAAAGAGCTTTGTAAATCACATACACAAAGTTTTCCGT
Source organism: Campylobacter jejuni (assembly GCF_002179635.1). Taxonomy (GTDB): domain Bacteria; phylum Campylobacterota; class Campylobacteria; order Campylobacterales; family Campylobacteraceae; genus Campylobacter_D; species Campylobacter_D jejuni_C. The sequence continues at coordinate 11,067 of NZ_NFOE01000010.1, forward strand.
ATTTTTGTAAAAAAGCTAAGATGAAAATCCTACTTTCATCATTAATCGCACTTGTTATTTTTAAAAATTCTTGCATAAAAATCCTTATATGAAAAATATTAAAAGTCCAAAACTAATTGCTATAAAAACAATCATACTTGCAAATAAAATCAAAAAGCTTGTTTTAAAAATTCTTTTAAGTAAAATAAGCTCAGGCAAAGAACACCCAGCTCCTGCTATTAAAAAACTCATCATTATACCAAGTGGAATTCCACTGGTAGTTAAAGCTAGTGCTACAGGTATCATAGCCGTACAATTCATATAAAGTAAAACCCCTATAAAAGCTGCTATAAATATGCCAAATACTCCATAATCTTTCATATAATTTTGGAAAAAATCTTGCGGGAAAAAGCCGTGTATAAAAGCTCCAATACCCATACCTATAACAATATAAGGTAATATTTTTTTATATTCTTTAAAGCTTTGCATAAATAGCATTTTGATTTTATTGTCTTTTGTCTTAGACTTAAATTTCAAAACTTTACCGCTAACTTTAGAATTTTTAACAAAAATAGAACTAGATTTTTGACAATATGAGTTTTGAAAAGTATTATTAGAACAACAACTTGACTTTTGCTCTAAATCATTTTTTAAAAAGTCTTCATTAAAAAATCTTTGAGTGTTTATTTTAGAAACACAAAAAGCAAGAAATAAAATCACGCAAAATAAAAATCCCACATAAAATAAAGAGATTTTTAAGCCAAAACTCACCACAAACATCACTACTATAATAGGATTGATTAAAGGCGAGGTGATTAAATAAGCTATACATACCCCAAGTGGTACTTTAGCTTTTAAAAATGCGTTTAAAAGTGGTATGCTTGAGCATGAGCAAAATGGAGTTAAACAGCCTAAAAGTATGGCTTTTATATAGCTTGTAAAAGAATCTTTCTTTAAATGCTCATTGAAAAATTTAGCATAGCGCTCATTTAAATAAGCAATAAGCATACTAACTAAAACAAATAAAACAGATATTTCTATGAATAAAATCAAAAAATCTTTTAAAATAAAAACTAATTTTTCCATGCTTTTCCTTTTTATTTTTAATTCATTATAACAAAAATATATCAATATATCAATATATCTTTATATATTGATATAATAAAAGTAATAATATTTTTAAGTATTTTTATGTAAAATGTAGACCATATATTCAAGCGAAAGAAGACAAAATAATGAGTTTTGGTGAAATTTTAGTTATTTTAGTTGTAGCTATTTTAGTGCTTGGGCCTGAAAAATTACCTTCAACCATAGTTGAAATTGCAAAAATTTTAAAAGCCATTAAAAGCAATATTGATGAAGCAAAAGCAAGTATTAATAAAGAACTAAAAATAGCAGAATTAAAAGATGAAGCACAAAAATACAAAGATGAATTTTCACAAACTAATGAAAATATCAGAAAAAAACTAAGTTTTGAAGAATTTGATCAACTCAAAGAAGATATTTTAAATAATACCAAAGAATTAAAAAGTGAAATTAATGATTTAGAAAAAGATATACAAGAACTTTCTAATCTTGAAGAAAAAATTCAAAAAGATGAAAAAAATACTCAGAAAATGGAAAGCCAAGAATGTTTGAAGAATTAAAACCGCATTTAGTAGAACTTAGAAAAAGATTATTTATAAGTGTTGCTTGTGTTGTTGTGATGTTTTTTATATGTTTTAGTTTTAATAGTTATATCATAGACATACTAAAAGCGCCTGTTGAAGCAGCCTTACCTGAAATTTCAAGACAAATGACCTTCGTTGAGTTACAAGAGCCTTTATTTACTGCGATGAAAGTTTCATTTTTTACAGCTTTTTTGATTTCTTTACCGGTTATTTTTTGGCAGTTTTGGAAGTTTGTAGCACCTGGACTTTATGATAATGAAAAAAGATTAGTAGTGCCTTTTGTAAGCTTTGCTAGTATTATGTTTGCACTTGGTGCTTTGTTTTGTTATTACATAGTTATACCTTTGGCTTTTAAATTTTTGATTGATTTTGGGGTGCAAACTCAAGATTTTAAACCTTTAATTAGTATAGGTTTATATGTAGGTTTTTTTACTAAATTAGTAATTGCTTTTGGTTTGGCTTTTGAGATGCCTGTAATAACATTTTTCTTTGCTAAACTTGGACTTGTTGATGATACTTTTTTAAAAAAACATTTTAGGGTTTCTGTTTTAGTGATTTTTGTTTTCTCGGCTATGATGACACCACCTGATGTTATATCACAATTTTTAATGGCCGTTCCTTTGTGTGGACTTTATGGGATTTCTATTTATATAGCTAAAAAAGTTAATCCTAGTCAAAAAGAAGATGATGAAAATGATTGATAAAGATCTTTTACTTTCTAGTTATGATTATGATTTACCTAATGAACTTATAGCAAATTTTCCTATTTTACCCAAAGAAAATGCTAAGCTTTTAGTTTATGAAAGATGTAAAGATCAAATTTCACATTTACATTTTAAGGACTTGGCTAAAATTTTACCACCTTGTGAAATCATCTTTAACGATACTAAAGTAATAAAAGCAAGAATTTATGGGAATAAAGAAAGTGGTAGTAAAATAGAACTTTTTATCAACCACCCTTTAAAAAACAATGATTTTTTAGTGCAAATTCGCGGTAAGGTTAAAGAAGGACAAATTTTATATTTTGAAAATTCTTTAAAAACTAAAATCAAAAAATTACACGATGATGGTACAAGAGAAGTGGAATTTTTTAATGATGATAAAAAACTTAATCATCATGAAGTTTTTGAAATTTTAGAAAAAATAGGCCATATACCTTTACCACCTTATATTAAAAGAGCAGATGAAGCACAAGATAGCATTAATTATCAAAGTATTTTTGCTAAAAACCAAGGTGCAGTTGCCGCACCTACTGCAAGCTTACACTTTGATGAAGCGATGATTGATGAACTTAAAATAAATCACAATATCCATACTATCACACTACATGTTGGCGCAGGAACTTTTAAAGGTGTAGAATGTGAAGATATACGTGAGCATAAAATGCATTCAGAATTTTTTCATATTAATGATGAAGTTTGTGCTTTGATTAATTCTTCTAAGAAAATACTAGGTATTGGCACTACCGTTACTCGTTGCATAGAGTATTATCATAGAAAAAAATTAAAAGAAGGTTTTTGTGATTTGTTTTTACACCCACAAAACACTCCACAAAGACTTGATTATTTACTTACTAATTTTCACTTACCAAAATCGACTTTAATTATGCTTGTAGCAGCATTTATAGGTAGAGAAAAAACCTTAGAGCTTTACCATAAAGCCATAGAAAACAACTATCGTTTTTACTCATATGGTGATGGAATGCTAATTATTTAGTCTTTCTCTTAATATATTTTTTATCAATATAACCCAAATCTATAAGTTTTTGATAAATTTTAGCAAGTATAGGTCCTCCTGTGCTACTACCACTTTTTCCATGTTCGATTAAAACCACTACTACATATTGAGGTTTTTCATAAGGCGCATAAGAAGTAATCCAAGCATGAGATCTTAAAAAATACTCTAAATCCTCTTCTTTAATACGCTTTTTTTCACTTTGGGAAATTCCAACTACTTGAGCTGTTCCTGTCTTGGCTGCTATAGTAACAGGTGAATTTCTTAAAAATCTTGCTGTGGTTCCGCCATCAACATTGGCAACTTCATACATCGCACGCCTTAAAAGTGGGAGTTTTGATAATTCAAAAGTCGTAAAAACACTTTCATTATTGTCAAAATTTACCTTAGTAACATTATCATCAATACTATGTAAAAAATGCGGTGTGATATTTTTCGCTGTAGCAATCATAGCTGTAAATTTAGCTACTTGCATAGGAGTAGCAAGAAAATCACCTTGTCCTATGCTTGTATTTAAAGTTTCACCTTGATACCATGGTTGGTTGTATTTTTCTTTTTTCCATATTCTATTAGGAACTGTTCCTATAAATTCATTAGGTAAATCAACTCCTGTTTTTGCACCAAAACCTATCCTTTCAAAAACAGAACTAATGGTATCAATACCAACTTCTAAAGCACCTTTATAAAAATATACATCACAGCTTTCTCTAATAGCATCATTCATATCTACATAACCATGACCTATAGCCTTCCAACATCTAAATTTTCTGCCACCAAGCTCAAAGTTAGAATCGCACAAATATTTGTGATTTTCATTTACTTTACCGCTATCTAAAAAAGCTAAAGCTGTACCCATTTTCACAACCGAACCTGGAGGATAAAGACCATTAATAAGTTTATTAGTAAAAGGATGATTTAAATCATTAGAAAGTTTATCCCATTCTTCTTGGCTAATACCTGTAACAAAAGGATTAAGATTATACTCAGGAAAACTACCCGCCGCTAAAATAGCTCCGCTTTTTACATCCATTATTATAGCCGCACCTGCTAAATTTTCAAAAATACTAGCTAAGTATTCTTGCAAGTCAAGATCTATACTTAAAGTGATATTACTTGAAGTAGGTTTTTTGTAAGAAAGCTCTTCTATTTCTTTATTTAATGCATTTACCTTACTAACCTTTTCACCCTTTTGACCTTGCAAAATTTCATTATACGAACGCTCTATACCACTACGCCCTACATAGCTAGTCAATCTTGCAATTTCATTTTCATTCATATCATTTAAATTTGCTTTTCCAACATAACCTATAACATGACTGGCTAAAGCATCATAAGGATAAAATCTTTGAGTAGTAGATTTAACTTGCATATTTTCGCGCAAATTAAGCTTAGTAAAATGCTTAATCATCGCATTATATTCTATAAATGGAACTACTTCTATATAATCTTGATTATAATAAGAATCGGCTTTCATATAAACTCTTTTGAGTTTAGTGACATTTAAATCAGGAAAAGCATCTACTATGGCTTGTAATTCTTGCTCTAAAAGATTTCTATTTTTCTTTTTTATATGCAAATATGGCTTTATAGAGATTGAAAAACCTAATTTATTTACCGCTAAGGGTCTGCCTTTAACATCTAAAATTTGCCCTCTTACAGGCGCTAAAAATTGTGTTTTAATGGCATTTTGCTTGGCTATTTCTTCATAATAAACATTAGATTTTATACTTATATAATACACTCTAGCAAGTAAAAGCATAAAAAAGCAAGCTATAAAACCCATTACTAAACGCATACGCATATTAGATTTTCCCTTTAAAAATAACAAAAGAAATCAAAGCTTCAACAGCAAAAAACCATAAATATTCAATACCAAATTTTAAAATTTCACTATTATCCAAATAAGCCAAAAACACATCAAAAAGATAGATAAAAATATAAGCACAAAAAGTAAATATAACGAGTAAATAATGCCCTAACTTTAACTTGCTCTTAAACCAATCGACAAAAAAATGATAAAAGATAAAAAAGGCTATCCAAGAACTAAAAAGATAAAATCCATGGATAATATCAATTAATAAAAGATAAAACAAAGAAAAATACCATCTAAAATCAAGCTTATTAAGGGTTCTTTCTTTTTCTTTTAAAAGCACTATCATGTAACAAAAAAATACCCCGAACAAAGGAGGCATCCAATAATACACAGAACTTAGCACTTGATAAAAAATCAAAGATAAATAAAAAAATAAATAAGAAAAATCAAATCTATTTTTTACTAAATTTCTACTCCTCATTAAAACCCAAGCTCTCTAAAATAATTTTTTGTTCTAATTTATCAATACCACTTTTTTTCAAATTTGACACCAAAATGGCATTTTTATTTGCATTTAAAATTTTTGCTTTTTGACTTTGATTGAGCTTGTCTGCTTTTGTAAAAACTGTTATTTTTTTTTGATCAGCTCTAATAAAAGAATCTAAATATAAATCCAAATTTGCATCAATATCTAAATTTTCATGCCTTGAATCTATTAGATGGATAAAAAGCTTGATAGAACTGCGCTCTTTTAAAAATTCATCTAAATTTTTATTCCAAATAGCCTTAGTTTTTTTGCTCACTTTAGCATAACCAAAACCAGGTAAATCAATAAATATTAGTTTAAATTTATCCTCATCTTTTTTACAATCAACTTCAAAAAAATTAATGAGTTGGGTTTTACCTGGGGTTGAAGAGCTTTTTGCTAAATTTTTATTTTTGCATAGTGTGTTAATCAAAGAACTTTTACCCACATTAGAGCGTCCTAAAAAAGCGATTTCAGTGTATATAGGTTGTGGAGCTTCGTCTATTTTAGAAGCAGAAATTAAAAATTTAGCATTTAATATCATTCTTTTACTTCAAATACAAATTTCACAGGTTTTTTATCTTTACTCACTACTCTATAAGTCATATTTTTTCTATCTACTATGATTTTATCCCCTATGAGTTCTTTTTTTGACTGTACTTCTATAATTTTTGCATTGCCATTAATCTCATATGTATCCTTAGCTACATTATAAACAAACTCATCACCACTTCCATGATAAGTTTTATCTTTCATCATGATTTTAAATTTAGCATCTTTAGTAGCTATATACTTAATAGGTTGTTTATTTTTCATATAAATGACTAATTTTTGCGAATTTAAAACATCATTACCTTTTTTAACTTCTACATCACCGGTTAATACACTTGTTTCATTTTTTTCATCTAAATAAAAATCTTTAGCATAAACTTCTATTTTTTGCGCACTAAATGCAAATAAATTTAACAAACACAAAAAAATTATTGCTCTAAAAACCATGCTTTTATTCCTTGAATTTTTAATTCTTTTTGATTCACATCATATAAAAAATTATCCCCAAAAATCTCATTTAAACCTACATATGCTTTAAAATTATCATTAGAAAATAAAATTTTATTTTTCATATCGTAAGTTGCTTTTTGGGTAAAAATAGAAGTTTGATTATGATCAAAATAACTTACATTACCTTCTAAAATGGATTTTTCATCATTTCTTACTAATAAATCCGAACTTAAATTATAATCAAGTGCTTGCACTTTAAAATCATCAAAAATATCTTTATCTTGGTATTTTACCCAACGACTTGCTTGATAGCTAGCTTTTGTAACAGATGTATTAAGCTCATAATCAAACACATCAAACGCTTGCATATTTGCCACATCTACCTTTTGCGGTTTTATGGCAAATAAATAAGGATCTTGAGTACTTAAAATCACCATAACAAAGGCAAATAAACTCATTAATATAGCAAAAATTTTTATCGCCAAAGTTTATCCCATTGAGCTTGCATATTATTATGTTCAATTAAAATTTCTATCATCTCACTTACCGCCCCATTACCACCTTTTCTGTTTAAAACTTTATCAGTTTTTAAAGCCTTATGTGCATCTTTTGGCTTAAAACTATAAGCAACTGCTTCAAGTAAACTCATATCATTATAATAATCCCCAATAGCAGCACATTGAGAAAAATCTAAATTTAATTTTTCTAAAATTTCTTTAGCACAAGCTAGTTTATCGCTAATACCTTGATATACTAGATCAATTTTTAAATCTCTAGCTCTAAAATACACACACTCACTAGTCCTGCCTGTAATAATAGCAACTTTTTTACCAAGCTTTTGCCAAGCCTCAATTGCTGCGCCATCTTTTACATTAAACTCTTTAATTTCACCATAATTTTGTGTGTAGATGATTTTACCATCTGTTAGACAACCATCTACATCTAAAAAAATAAGCTCTATCATAATTTTACTCTCTTACTATAAACGCACCTGGAAAAGATCCGCTATCAACAAAATCTCTTGCTTCTTGCTCGCTTCTAAAGCCTTTTAAAAATACTCTATGTAAACCATCTTTAGCACTTGTTTGTATAGTCGAAGTGTAAGAGTTATAGTTTTTATACCTACTTGCTATTAACTCTGCACCGCTTTTATTTCTAAATGCACCAATTTGCACCATAAAAGATCCACCTTGGAAAATATGGCCACTATCAGCAATCTCTCCACTACTACCTAAATTAGAATTAGTATGCACTGAACCTGAGTTTGCACTTGTTCCAAAGCCAATTACTTCAAGTCTTACAGGAGCTGTTCCTGCTTGAATCATATCAATATCTCTTGCAGCCATATTAGATAAATCTATAATCCTACCTGCTACAAAAGGTCCTCTATCATTAATCCTAACAGTAGTTTGACGGTGATTTTTTAAATTAGTTACTTTTACTATAGTATTCATAGGTAAAGTTTTATGAGCTGCAGTATAAGCATGTTGATCATAAGTTTCACCATTAGAAGTTTTTTTACCATGAAAACCCGGTCCATACCAACTAGCTATACCATCAGCAGTCTCACCTACTTCTACTACAGTTGGATAATAAGTTTTGCCATTAATAGTATAAGGCTTCATAGTGCCTTTTAAACTAGTGTTGTTATGTTTTATACTTTTAAAGTCCCTCTCTGGATAATACACAGTAGGCGTACTAATAGGCACCATACTACAAGCACTAAATAAAACTCCTACACAACTAACGACTAACGACTTTTGTATGAGAGTTTTTTGGTAATTTTTGAGTAGTTTTGATTTTTGCATTGTTATTCTCCTTAATTTTTAACACAAGTTTTTGATTAATATTGATTAAATTTCCTTTAATTTTATTATATTCTTTAATACTTTCAACGCTAATTTTGTGTTTTCTTGCAATAGTATAAAGACTATCACCCTCTTTTACTATATAAATTTTTGTATGTGGAATGGTTGTATCCACTTTGGCTAATTTTACATTCTCTAATGCCTTTTCTACTGCCACGCTTTTGCTTAAAGGGATATACATATAATAATCTTTTTTATCAGGTGGAGTAAAGTCATAATTAAAATGTGGATTATAACGCTTAAATTCATTATAAGACATCTTGGCTACTTTAGCAAGCTCTCTTAAAGAAACACTTGGTGGAACTGAAATTTTTTTAACCTCACTTGATAGGGCATAATTAAGCAAAGCACTATCTTGAGAAATCAAAAAGTCATTATTGTTTGCCAAAAATGCCATAGTAAGAATTTTTCTAATAAAAATCCTAGTTTCTAATGGTAAGTATTTTTTATCAGGATCAAGTAAGATTCTTAAATCATCACTTTTTGCTTTTTTTATAGCTTGGCGTAATTTGCCATCACCACAATTATAAGCCAAAATAGCCAAATACCATTTTCCAAATTGCCCTTTTAGTTGTTTTAAATAAGTAATAGCTGCATAAGTTGATTTTACTAAATCTTTTCTCTCATCTACATAAGGATCTATCCTTAAGCCTAAAGTTTGTGCTGTTGGCTTCATAAACTGCCAAACACCCACTGCTTTAGTTCTTGAAATACTGTGAATTTTCAAACCAGATTCTACAATCGCTAAGTATAAAAATTCTTGAGGGATATTTTCTTTTTCTAAGATTTTGCGGATAATCGGGGTAATTTTGTAAAATTCCCTCATAGTATCTACCAAAGTTTTAGAATGCATATCTATGGAAGATTCTTTAAATTCTAAAAAAATCATATCACTAAGATAGCTTGCTTCTATATCTAAATTTCTTAAAATTTGTGCTTGTTGTGTGTAATGCTCTGGAGTAAATTGTAAGGCCTTAGCATTTAAACATAATAATACTAAAATAAAAAATAAAAAACTTTTTTTCATTATAAACCTTGGAAAAATAAACGATTAGCGTTAAAATTAGTAAGTTTTATTATTTCATTTTTAGATAATTTTAAAAGCTCAGCCATTTTTTGAGCTACAAAATGCATCAAAATAGGATCATTTACCTTACCACGATATGGTTCTGGAGTTAAATAAGGTCCATCTGTTTCTAAGACTAGTTTATCCTTTGGAATTTTAGGTAAAATTTCCACTAATTTTTTTGCATTTTTAAAAGTTAAAACTCCACCTATACCAAAATAAAATCCTTCATCAGCTAACTGAAGTAAAAGCTCGCTAGCATTAAAACAATGCAAAACACCGCCTTGTAAATCTTTTGCATACTTTTTTAAAATATTAAAACTATCTTCATTGGCTTCACGCACATGCACAATCAAAGGTTTTTTGTATTCAATAGCTAGTTGTATTTGGGTTATAAAAACTTCTTTTTGCTTTGCTTTTATTTCTTCTTCATCTGCTTTTAAACGATAATAATCAAGTCCACACTCACCCACTGCAACGCATTTTTTATCATCTATAAATTCTTTTAAAACTTCTAAATCAAAATCATCTATATCGTAAGGATGTACCCCACAAGAAAAATACACATTTTTATAATTATGTGCAATTTCTCTTGCTCTTGGTAAATCTTTTATATCTGCACCGGGTATGATGATTTTATCTACTCCATTAGCAAAAGCATGATTTAATATTTCATCTAAATATCCAAAATAAGCTTGACTATCTAGATGACAATGCGTGTCTATGATTTTTTCACTAAAATCACAATCTAAAAACATACCTCTACCCTATTTTTACCATTAGACTTAGCTAAATCTAGTGCCTTTTGAGCATTATCTAATAAATCTTGCATTTGACTTATTTTAGCACCAAAAGCAACTCCTACAGAAACACTATAATCTACTTCATCTAAAGCTATTAAAACACTTTCTTTGGAAATATTAACTCTTATATTTGAAAACACTTTTAAAGCTTCTTTATGTCCAGTATTTTTCAACAACACGTAAAATTTACCATCTTCAATCTTAGTTGCTAAATCCATACCGCGAATTTGGTCTTTGATTTTTTTAGCCGTGTGCTTAATCACTCCATCACCACAATCATAGCTTAACTCATAATTAATTGTTGCAAGATTATCAATATCAATCAAAGCCAAAGCCATCTCTTCGTTTTCTTGCATATCTTCTAAGTAATCTAAAAATCTTTTTTCAAAATTTGCATAATCATCAAGTCCTGTTAGCAAATCCTTACCCAAACTATATTCATCAAGTAAAACGCATTTTTGCATATAATCTAAACAATTATTTACCCTGCAATTAAGCGATTCTTTTTGAAAAGGTCTAATAACATAATCATTCACACCCTTTCTAAAAGCCCTTGCTTCCAATGCATCATCTTTATCTCCAACCATAATTACACCAAGCTCTATTTTAGAATATTTTGAACGAATTTCTACAAGTAAATCTTCTCCATTAATTACTGGCATAGTTGCATCACAAATTACTAATTTTGTATCAGGATTATCACTTAAATAACTTAACGCTTCTTCTCCATGAGCTGCTGCTAAGACATTAAAAAGTTGATTATTTAAATTTTTCTTCATTTCTGCACGTAAAGTTACATTTGCGATTGCTAAAATTATCTTGGTTTTATTGTTTTTTTGAAGCATTCTAATAGAGTTTAGCATTTCATCAATACAGCTTTCACTTTCTTTTTGAATATAACCAATAATATCTTTTTCCATAAATTTCTTACGCGTTTGTCCATCGCTACTTCCTGTAAGAACTATAGCAGGAATATTTTTTTCTAAAATTACATCCACTACTTCTCCATTAGGTGCATCTGGCAAGCAAAGATCCACAAAGGCCATAAAATAATCATTTTTCACCAATTCTTTAGCACTATTCATATCAAAAGCAACATCTACTTTTAAACCTAAAGTATTTTCCACTTTTTTCGCCAAAAGTTTTGTAAGCATTTTATTATCATCAATAATTAAAATTTTTTGTTCCATGAATTAACTCTCTTTAACAATTTAAAATATAATTATATCATATAGAAATTTACTTTTTATTTTTAAAGTAAAGTTCTAGTAAATTCCAAAGCTTCTTGTGTGATATTTTCCCCACTTACCATTCTAGCAAGCTCTCTTACTCTTTCTTCTTTTTCTATTTTTCTTACCCTACTTTCATTTCCTATTTTTTCTACTAAAAAATGATTACTTGCTTTTGATGAAAGCTGCGGTAAATGTGAAATTGCAAAAATTTGATAAAATTTTGCAAGTTCTTTTAATACTTCAGCTATACTCATAGCTTCTTTGCCACTTAAATTTGCATCAATTTCGTCTAAAAATATTATCCCACTAGCCTTATTAGTGACATTACATTCAGTTGCAATAAAAGAAAGTCTTAGACGGTTTATCTCACCCGAGCTTAAATTTTTCAAACTAGCTTCATTGATATTTAAACTCACTTCATCTTTACCTAAAACACTCAAAGCACAGTCTTTAAGTTCTAATTTAACTTCCTTCATATAAAGTTTTTCAAGATAAAAATTAAGTAATTTTTCAAGCTCTTTTAATCTTTTTTTACGCAAAGTGCTTAATTTTTGACTTTTCTCATTTAAAAGTATTTTAGTGTTTTGTACTTTTTCTTCTAATTCCTTTTTTTCAAAACTTAAATTTTCATAATGAGCTAATTCTGCTTTTTTCTTCCCTAAAGCTTCTAAAGCTTCTTCTATGCTTCCATATTTTGAAATCAAAGAAGAAAGTTTTTCTATCCTATCAAGCACTTCTTCTATGTCAAAATCAAAATCATCAAAACTTTGACTTTCCCATACCACCCTTAACTCATTTAAACATTCTGAAAAAAATGAACTATCAACATCACTAATTTGTAAAGCTTCAACCACTGCTGATTCTAACTCAAAAATTCTACTTGCCCTATTCCAAGCAGCATCAATTTTGTCTTTTTTTGAAAGCCTTTTTTTAAGACTCATTAATTCATCAAATTCACCAATTTTTGGGTTAATACTTTGGATTTTTTGTATTTCAAAACTAGTAAATTCTTTTAACTCTTCTACTTTTTTTTCTTCTTCTTGAATTTTTTCTAATTTAATTTTATTTTCTATATATTCTTTATAAATGTTTTTATATTCATTTAAAAAATCTTGAAATTTCTTATCTTCTTTTGATTGCATAAAATCAAGTAAGTTTAAAAACCTTTCATTTGAAAACTCATTATTTTCTTTAGCTGAAAGATATTTTACAAATTTCTTAGAAAGTAAAGCCAAATTCTTTTTTGAAATAAGTTGATTATTAATAAAATAACGTGAACTTTTATCTTTTAAAAGTTTAAATACATTTATTTCTTCATTTTCAATACCAAACTCATCTAACTCAAGCTCATCATTTAATAAAACTTCCACCATCTTTGCTTCACTCTCACTTAAAGCAAACGCTGCTAAAATAGCCTTAAAAAGCACAGACTTTCCAGCACCACTTAAGCCAGTAAAAACAGTAAGTCCAGCTTCTAAGTCTAATTTTGCTTGTTTAAAACCTAAATTTTCTTTAATTAAAATGCTTTCTATCATTACTTACCCCAATTTAACTTTTCTTTTAAAACTTGGAAATAATCTCTATCTTTTTTATGTATAAAACTAAGTTCTTTTTTACTAAGTCCTATAAGAATTTTATCATATTCTTTAGGATCAATCACTTCTTGCCCATCTAAATACAATAAACAATGCTCAACTTTTAATTCAAGTTCAAAACCATAAGGTAAAACTATAGGCCTTTGAGTTAAAGAATGAGAACAAACTGGAGTTAGAACAAAAATTTCACTCCAAGGATGCACTATAGGCCCACCTGCACTAATATTATAAGCAGTTGAACCACTTGAACTAGCTATGATTAAACCATCTCCATAATAAGCATTAAAAAGTTTATTTTCAAAAAAAACTTCCACATTTGCCATTAAAGCATTATCACGAGAAAAAACTGCGTCATTAAAAGCAAATTTTTTAATGATTTTATTCTTTTTACAAAGTGATATTTGAAGCATTTTGGCTTTTTCTATTTTAAAATCATTTTTAAAAAAATCTTTAAAAAAACTTTCTACCTCACTAAAAGAAAAAGCAGTTAAAAAACCTAAATTTCCCGCATTTATACCTAAAATAGGCTTTTTTGCTTGATAAGCTTGTCTGCATAAAGATAAAAGCGTGCCATCCCCACCTAGAGAAATCAAAAAATCTAATTTTTTTAAATCTTTTAGATTAATTTTTTCTTGATCTAATAACACAAGCTCTATATTTTTTTGCAAAAAAATTGTTTTTAAAAAAGCAATTTGCTCATTTAAATTTGTATTTAACCTGCAAAATAAGCCTATTTTTTGAATTTTTTCTATATTTATATTTTTTTTCATAAAAAAATTATAACAAAACTTAGCTAAGCAAAAGAATAAAATACTATAATAACAAAATTGAACAAAATTAAGCTAAGGAAAAATTTTGAGAACTCATTATAATACAGAGCTTAACATACAAAATGTTGGCGCGGAAGTAACATTATGTGGTTGGGTAAATTCTTACCGTGATCATGGAGGTGTAATTTTTATCGATCTTAGAGATCGTAGCGGACTTATACAGTTAGTATGTGATCCTGCAGATAATCAAGAAGCACATAATATAGCTTCATCAGTGAGAAATGAATATGTTTTAATAGCACAAGGTAAAATTCGCCCACGTGGTGAAGGACTTGTAAATCCAAAATTAAAAACCGGAGAAATAGAAGTTGTTATAAGCAAACTTACTATTGAAAATGAAAGTGCTGTAATACCTTTTGCCATAGGCGATGAAAGTGTAAATGAAGAATTAAGATTAAAATATAGATTTTTAGATTTAAGAAGCAAAAAACTTTATGATAATTTTGCTCTAAGATCAACTGCTTGTATTGCAACAAGAAATTCTTTAGCAAAAATGGGATTTTTAGAGGTTGAAACCCCTATTTTAACTAAAGCAACTCCAGAAGGCGCAAGGGATTATTTAGTACCATCACGCGTACATCAAGGTGAATTTTATGCCCTGCCTCAAAGTCCTCAACTTTTCAAACAACTTTTAATGTGTTCAGGATTTGATAGATATTTTCAAATTGCAAAATGTTTTAGAGATGAGGATTTAAGAGCAGATCGTCAACCTGAATTTACTCAAATAGACATAGAAATGAGTTTTTGTGAGCAAAAAGATATCATAGCTATGGCAGAAAATTTACTCAAAGATATTTTCAAAGCTTGCGGAAAAGAAATTAGCATACCTTTTAGACAAATGAGTTACAAAGAAGCTATGGAAAATTATGGCTCTGATAAACCTGATTTAAGATTTGATATGAAATTTATTGATGTGATTGATATTTTTGCAAAATCAAATAACGAAATTTTTGCAAATATTGCAAAAGATACAAAGAAAAATCGTATTAAAGCTTTAAGAGTTCCAAAAGGCGATACGATTTTCTCTAAACGCCAAATGCAAAGATTTGAAGAATTTGTGCGCAAATTTGGAGCAGCAGGACTTGCATTCATACAAATGAAAAAAGATGGTCCTAAGGGTCCACTTTGTAAATTCTTTAGCGAAGAGGATTTGAATGCTTTAATTCAAAGATGTGAATTAGAAGTTGGAGATGTAGTATTTTTTGGTGCAGGAGCTAAGAAAACTGTGCTTGATTATATGGGTAGATTTAGATTATTCCTTGCTGATGAAATGAAAATTATTGATGAGGATAGATTAGAATTTTTATGGGTTATTGATTTTCCTATGTTTGAGCAAAATGATGATGGAAGCTATTCTGCAATGCACCATCCATTTACTATGCCAAAAAATATTGATGAGCAAGATTTAGAAGAAATTAATTCTATTGCACACGATGTGGTATTAAATGGTGTAGAATTAGGTGGTGGTAGCATAAGAATTCATAAAAGCCCTATCCAACAAAAAGTCTTTAAGCTTTTAAATATTGACGAAGAAGAACAAAGAAAGAAATTTGGCTTCTTGCTTGATGCATTAAGCTTTGGAGCACCGCCACATGGTGGTATAGCGATAGGCCTTGATAGACTTATCATGCTTTTAACAAAATCTTCAAGCATTAGAGAAGTCATAGCATTTCCAAAAACCCAAAGAGCACAATGTCTTATGACTCAAGCTCCAAGCGAAGTAAGCAATGAACAAATGAGAGAACTAGGTATAAGATTAAGGGAGAATACTAAATGAAACAATTATTTTTAATCATAGGTGCACCAGGTAGTGGTAAAACAACCGATGCAAGCATCATAGCTAAAGATGATGCAAACATTACTCATTATTCTACAGGTGATTTACTAAGAGCAGAAGTAGCTAGTGGTAGTGAGCTTGGAAAGACTATTGATAGTTTTATTTCTAAAGGAAATTTAGTTCCTTTGGAAGTAGTAGTTAATACTATCATCACTGCTTTAAAAAATGCACCAACTAATACTATATTAATAGATGGTTATCCAAGAAGTGTTGAACAAATGCTTGAGTTTGATAAGGTATTAAAAAATCAAAATGAAGTAAATTTAAAAGGTGTTATAGAAGTTAAAGTTAGTGAAGAAGTTGCTAGAGAAAGAGTTTTAGGACGTGCTAGAGGTGCTGATGATAACGAAGAAGTTTTCAATAATAGAATGAAAGTTTATTTAGAACCTTTAAAAGAAATAACAAATTTCTATACTAAAGAAAATATCCACCATGTAATCAATGGTGAAAGAAGTATTGAAGCTATTGTAACTGATATGAAAAATTTAATCAATGATTTATTAAAATAAAGGATAAAAAATGGATATTCGCAAAATCAAAGTTGGAGAAGTACCAAACAAACTTAATGCAGTTATTGAAATTCCTTATGGATCAAACATTAAATACGAGCTTGATAAAGAAAGCGGAGCCATCATGGTTGATCGCGTGATGTATTCAGCTATGTTTTATCCAGCAAACTATGGTTTTATACCAAATACTCTTGCAGATGATGGCGATCCTATTGATGTTTTAGTATTAAATGAATACCCTATCCAAGCAGGAGCTGTGATTCCTTGTCGTTTAATAGGAGTATTATTAATGGAAGATGAAAGCGGTATGGATGAAAAATTACTTGCTGTTCCTGTAAGTAAAATTGACCCAAGATATGATAATATTAAATGTTTAGATGATTTACCAAAAGCAAGCTTAGATAAAATCAAAAATTTCTTTGAAACATATAAAATGCTTGAACCAAACAAATGGGTAAAAGTAAAAGAATTTGCAGGCATTGAAAAAGCAAGTGAAATTTTAGAAAATTCTATTAAAAATTATAAATAATCAAAGTCCTTTTGAGGACTTCACAAAGGAAAAAAATGAAAAGTATTATTGCTTTTAGTATAGCTTTTGTGGTGCTAATAGGCGCTAGTATTAGTTTTTATATGTGGTATTTTGAAGACGATTCAAACACTTATGTATATGATTATAAAAAAAGTAGTTCTTATCAAAACTACACTCCGCCAAGTACTCAATATAACCAAGAAAGAAATAATATAAGTGATAATACTTATTATCCATCACAACAAACAAATCAAGAGCCTTTAAAAGAAGAAACTCCAGTGCAAAATAATCCTATCATAGATGAAAATACAAGCACTCAAGAAGTCACGCCAACGACTCAAACAAACACAGCCGAAATTTCTAAAAATGAAATTATTGCACCTAAAGTAGCCCAAGAAGAACAAAAAGTTCTCGTTGAAAACAACAAACAAACAAGCGTAAAAAAAGAAAAAACAACAAAATATAAAAATACTATGCAAGAATACATTGCAAAAGGTAAAACTAGTAGATATGAGCCAAGATTAAGTGATGATTTTGTTAAAGTTTATGTATTAGATGGAAAAAGTTTAAGTGATTATAGAATTGATATGTTAAAAGAAATGATTAATCCTGTTAAAGCTAATTCCAAAGATTATAATTTAACTATTTTTATCAATATGCTTTCAAATGACAATATGAAATTAAGCATATATAATAAAGATATTGTTTTTGCTAAAAATAAGAAAAAATACAATTATGTAGATGTGAAAATTTCTGATTTGAAATTTTTATTTGAAAGAAATGGATATAGTGAATACAGCAATGAAAATTTACTTGAAAAAATCAATCAAAATCTAGCAAGAGAAGATATACTCAAAAGAGTTAAAATTCAAGGTTATGCAGACGATAGAGGTAGTACTTTTGCAAACTATATGATAGGACTAAATAGAGCAATGAACGTGGCTAAACACTTCTTTAGCTTTACTGAGATTATAGAAATAGAATCTTTAGGAAAAGACACCTATCCTACTAAAGATAAATCTGATTCTCAAAGACAAAATAATCGTAAAGTAGAAATTAGTTTTTTATAACTAATTTCTAAATTTCAAAACTTCTTTAACAATTTTAAGCTAACATAACAATTTATTTTCATTCTCAAGGTAGCAATTATGTATGATAAATCACTAGAAAAAGAATATTATAAAATTTGCGAAGAACGCGGATATTTTGAAATCAATGGTAATGAAAAAATTCAAGAAAAAGGCAAAAACTTTTGTATTATGATGCCACCACCTAATGTAACAGGTGTTTTGCATATAGGTCATGCTCTAACTTGTACTTTACAAGATATCACAACGCGTTATAAAAGAATGGATGGTTATAAAACTCTTTATCAGCCAGGGCTTGATCATGCAGGGATTGCAACACAAAATGTTGTAGAAAAGCAACTTTTAGCTCAAGGTATTAAAAAAGAAGAACTTGGTAGAGAAGAATTTATAAAAAAAGTATGGGAATGGAAAGAACAAAGCGGTGGCACTATAGTTAAGCAAATGCGAATTTTGGGTATCACTCCTGCTTGGAGTCGTTTGCGTTTTACTATGGATGAGGGTTTAGTAAATGCGGTAAAAAAAGCCTTTGTGGATCTTTATGACAAAAAGCTTATTGTGCGTGGAAATTACATGGTAAATTGGTGCACTCATGATGGAGCATTAAGCGATATAGAAGTAGAACATAAAGAAAATAAAGGAAAATTATATTACTTAAAATATTTTTTAGAAAATTCTCAAGAATATATCATAGTAGCCACCACAAGACCAGAAACTTATTTTGGCGATAGCGCTGTGATGGTTAATCCAAACGATGAAAGGTTTAAACACTTAATAGGCAAAAATGTCATTTTACCTTTAATAGATAGAAAAATTCCTATTATTGCTGATGAGCATGTGGATATGGAATTTGGTACAGGCTTTGTGAAAGTAACCCCAGCACATGATCATAATGACTATGAAGTAGGCTTAAGACATAAACTTGAATTTATTACTATCTTTGATGAAAAAGGTATTTTAAATGAACATTGCTTGCATTTTAAAGGCTTAGAAAGATTAGAAGCAAGAGATATTATTATAAAAGAATTACAAGAAAAAGGTTTTGTTGAAAAAATAGAAGATTACACTAATCAAGTGGGATATTGTTATCGTTGTAAAAATGTGGTTGAGCCCTATATTTCTAAACAATGGTTTGTAAAAAATGAAATTGCAAAAGAAAGCATAGAAAAAGTTAATCTTGGTGGAAGCAAATTCTACCCTGCACATTGGATTAATAGTTTTAATGCTTGGATGAGGGATTTAAAAGATTGGTGTATTTCAAGACAACTTTGGTGGGGTCATCAAATTCCTGTGTATTACTGTGAATGCTCTCATGAATGGGCAAGCGAAGAAACTCCAAGTCAATGCCCAAAATGCCAAAGCACTAATTTCAAACAAGACCCTGATGTTTTAGATACTTGGTTTTCTTCAGGTCTTTGGGCTATGAGTACTTTAGGTTGGGGTAATAAAGACTGGGGCAAAAACACACTTTGGCGTGAAGATGATTTAAAAGACTTTTATCCAAATTCTTTATTAATCACTGGCTTTGATATTTTATTTTTCTGGGTTGCTAGAATGATGTTTCAAAGTACTAATGCCTTAAGTGAGCTTCCTTTTAAAGATATATATTTGCATGCTTTGGTTAAAGATGAACAAGGTAGAAAAATGAGCAAGTCTTTAGGTAATGTCATTGATCCTGTGCAAAGCGTGGATGAATATAGTGCTGATATCTTGCGTTTTACCCTTGCTCTTTTAGCTATCCAAGGTAGAGATATAAAATTAAGCAATGACAAACTCATACAAGTTAGAAATTTTACTAACAAACTTTATAATGCAGGTAAATTTTTACTCTTAAATGAAGAAAAATTTGAAGATTTAGATAAAAATAAAATTCAAACCAACTTGGCAAAATATATACTATCTCGTTTTGAAGTATGTGTAAAAGAAACAAGAGAAAATTTAGACAATTACCGTTTTAATGATGCAGCAAACACCTTGTATAGATTTTTTTGGGATGAATTTTGTGATTGGGGGATCGAGCTTAGCAAGGCTGAAAAATCAAGCATAAAAGAACTTGGAAGCATTTTTAAAGAAGCATTAAAGCTTTTAAATCCTTTTATGCCATTTATTAGTGAGTATTTATACCATGAGTTAAGTAAAACTTCTATCCAAACTCATGAATCTATAATGATTTCAAAATATCCTAAATTTAATTCTAGAGATGAAAAAATAGAAAAATTATTCAATATCATTATAGAAAGCATAGTAAGTTTACGCCGTGCAAAAACCCTAGTAGAACTTGCAAATGCAAAAATTCAAAAAGCTTGTATAAAATTAAACGATGAGAGTTTAATAGCTGAGTTAAAAAATTACACTAATTTCATCTCAACACTTGCAAAATGTGAAAACATCGAGCTTATTAGTACAAATTTAGAAAAATCCATTAGAGATGTAAGCGAGAATTTAGAAGTATTTATACCAACTCGAGATCTTGATTTAAGCGGTGTTTTAAATAGGCTTAATAGTCAAAAAACAAAACTTGAAAAAGAATTTAACAAGTTAGATGCTATGATGAAAAATGAAAAATTTATCTCTAATGCACCTGCTGCAGTCGTTGAGCAAAATAAAACTCAACTTGAAAGCATTCAAACTCAACTTGAAAAAATCAATGATGAAATTTCTAATTTAGAAGGCTAATAAGTGATAAAAATACAAAATCTTAAAAAATATTATGACAAAGAATTAGTTATAAATGATGTTTCTTTGGAAGTTAAAGAAGGAGAAATTTATGCTCTTGTTGGACACAGCGGAGCAGGAAAATCAACTTTGCTAAGATGTATTAATGGTTTGGAAAATTATCAAAGTGGTAGTGTGGAAGTTTTTGGTAAAGAAATAGCTACCTTAAAAGAAAAAGAATTAAGAGTATTTAGAAAAGACATAGGAATGATTTTTCAGCATTTTGCACTTATGAGTAGAAAAAATGTATTTGAAAATGTAGCTATGCCTTTAGAAATTCATAATTTTGACAAAAACACAATTCAAAAAAGAGTTAATGAGCTTTTAGATCTTGTGGGGCTTTTAGCTAAAAGCAAGGCTTATCCAAATGAACTAAGTGGTGGGCAAAAACAAAGGGTAGCCATAGCTAGAGCCCTTGCTTTAAATCCTAAAATTTTACTAAGCGATGAAGCTACTTCTGCACTTGATCCAAATACTACAAATAACATTTTAGAACTTATTGCCAAAATCAATCAAGAATTTAACATCAGCGTAGTATTAGTAACTCATGAAATGGAAGCAGTAAAACAAATAGCACAAAAGGCTGTATTATTAGAGCATGGACAAATCATAGGTCAAGGGAAAATCGAGGATTTATTCTTAAAGCCAAGTGAAAAAATGCGTGAATTCTTAGGTGAGAGTGATTTTTTACCACTAAATGGAGTTAATGTGCGCTTATATTTTTGCAAAGAAAAAGCAAACCAAAGCATTATCACTCATATGGCTAGAAGTTTAAATATTGATTTTAATATAGTTTGGGGTAAGATAGAAAAACTAAACAACAATGCTTTAGGAAATTTGGTGATCAATATAGAAGCTAAAGATCAAGAAAGAGTTTTAAATTATTTACAAGAAAATGGCGTTATTTGGGAGCTTGTGTAATGAATTTAGAAGCAATTTTAAGAAATTTTGAAAATATACTTTATCCGGCATTACTAGAAACTCTTTATATGAGTTTTACAGCCACTTTTTTAGCTTTTTTAATCGCACTTATCCCTGCAATTATACTTACTGTTACTGATAAAGGTGGCTTGTGGGAAAATAAAAGCATTTATAGCGTGCTTGATTTTATTATCAATATTTTAAGATCTTTTCCATTTTTAGTACTCATTGTGGTTTTAAGTCCTTTTACAAAATATCTCATTGGAATTAGCATAGGTACAACTGCTACGATAGTACCACTTACTATAGGAATTGCGCCTTATTTAGCCAAAATGATAGAAAGTGCTTTTAAAGAAATTGATCCTGCTATCATTGAAGCAGCAAGATCTTATGGAGCTAGCAAAGCTCAAATTATCTTTAAAGTAATGTTTAGTGAAGCTTTGCCAAGCATTATTAATGGTATCACTTTGATTTTAATCATCGTAATAGGATTTTCTGCTATGGCAGGAACTGTTGGTGGTGGTGGTTTGGGTGATGTGGCCATTCGCTATGGTTATGAGCGTTTTAGAACTGATATTATGATTCAAACCGTTGTGATTTTAATTATACTAGTGCAAATCATACAATTTATAGGAAATATTCTTTATAAAATCACCAAAAGATAAACAATGAAATATAAACTTGGTATTTTACTAGCAGCAACTAAAAATTCAAGCTTTACCATAAGAACTTTACTCATTAATATCATGGATGTTATGGGTAAGAAAGTAGATATATTTTATATTTTACATGATGGTTTTAGCTTGAATGATCAAAATATCATGCAAAAAATTGTTAAAAATAAAACAATTAAATTTCTTCCTTTTACCCAAGAAGATTTTTTAGCTGCTCTTGGTAAAAATTAAAACGATATTAATAATTTATTTTTCTTAAAAAGATGGACACATATGGCTTTTGCAAGATTGGGTAAAATTTACTTCAAACAGCTCTGCCTTTGGAAAAAAATCATAACAATAAACGAGTATATCAAACAGGGATTTTAGTTTTTACCGATCTTATACCAAATCCTTTACAGTGTTATCAATTCATCTATAATTATCTTTCGCAAAATACCAAAAACCGGCAGGATCAAGGAATTTTTTCCTTAATGACTTATGAAAATCACTTTAAAGTCAAAGATTTAAAAGACAAATACACAGGAAGCACTCATTATCTTACAAATCTTACACAAAATGCCTCTATAGTTCATGCTTGTGGCACTAATAGCCGTTTTTGGAATAGTAAATTTTGCAATCAAACATGGCCTAGATGGCAAGAATATTATGAAAAATGGTTAAAACTTGGAGGAAGTAAATATACAGGATCTTTTTATAAAGATAATAAACAATCCATTCAACGTACAAGTTATCATTTATCATACAAGCTAGGTTATGCCTTTATAGAATATGCTAAAAATAAGAAAAAATTCCTTTTTTACCTTTTACTTTGTTAAAGATTTACTATAAACACACAAAACTTGCCAAGCAATATCAAAAAGATTTAAAAACAAAACCTTATCTTAAACTTCCACCTTTATCAAGTTATGATGATTATAAAAGCGAGGGTATTAAAAATCAAAATACTTATTCTTACAAAATCGGACAAGCTCTTATTAAGGCTCAAAAAAATTGGTATGGGGGGGGGTATATAAAATTTATAAAAGAACTCAAACATTTTGCTAAAGAATACAAAAACAAACAAAAATAAAACTTTTCCTATCTTATTAATATTTTTACAATATAATCAAGCATTTTAAAAACTATAAAAAGGAGTTAAAATGAAATTGTTAAAATTGCTCACTGTAAGCACAATTTTAGGTGCAAGTTTATTTGCTAATGAAGTTATTACTGTAGGTGCGACACCTGTTCCTCATGCTGAAATTTTAGAACAAACTAAAGATTTATTAAAAAAAGAAGGTTACACATTAGAAATTAAAGAATTTAATGACTATATTTTGCCAAATCTTAGCACAGATAGCAAAGAACTTGATGCAAATTTCTTCCAACATCAGCCTTATTTGGATGAGTTTAATACCAATAAAGGTACAAAATTAATTAGCGTTGCAAAAGTTCATATCGAACCAATGGCAGTTTATTCTAAAAAATATAAAAACATCCAAGATCTTCCACAAAATGCTACCATAGCTGTACCAAATGATCCAACAAATGAAAGCAGAGCTTTAGATATTATCGCTAGCACCAAGCTCGTTAGTTTTGAAAATAGTGCATTAAAAACTCCACTTGATATTAAAGATAATCCAAAAAATATCAAATTTAAAGAATTAAAAGCAGCACAACTTCCAAGAGCTTTAGATGATGTTGATTTTGCAGTGATTAATTCAAACTATGCTTTATCAGCAAATTTAAATCCTGTAAAAGATTCTATTTTAATAGAAAGTAAAGAAAGTCCTTACGCAAATATCTTAGTAACCACTCAAGATAATAAAGACAATCCTAAAATCAAAGCTTTAGTAAAGGCTTTGCAAAGTCAAAAAGTAAAAGATTTTATCAATAAAAAATACCAAGGTGCAGTAGTTCCTGCATTTTAAAATAAACCTTGAGTTTAAAACTCAAGGTTTATTTATTTTTAATAAGTTCTGTGGTAATTTTAGCTATTTCTAATTCTTCTTCTGTTGGAACAATTAAAATTTTAATTTTAGAGTCTTTTTTACTAATCTCACCATTTCTAAGTTGTGCATTTTTATCTAAATCTATATCAAATCCCAAATGCGCTAGTCTTTGACAAACTTTTGCTCTAACAATATTATCATTTTCGCCTATACCAGCTGTAAAAATCAACACATCAACTCTAGGTAAAATTGCAAAATAAGAGCCAATATATTTACTCAAACGATAACAAAACATATCAAGAGCAAGTCTTGCTTTTTCGTTATTTTCTTCAATTTGCGCTTCAATATCTCTAAAATCATTAAACCCACAAATTCCATAAACACCACTTTTTTTGTTCATTATAGTATCTAAATCAGATGGATTTAAATTTAATTCTTTTGCTAAAAATGGCAACACAGCAGGATCAATATCTCCACATCTAGTCCCCATAATCAAACCTTCTAGCGGTGTAAAGCCCATAGAAGTATCTATACATTTTCCATTTTCTATAGCGCAAACACTCGCACCATTTCCAAGATGAGCGCTAATTGCATTAAATTCATTAATATCTTTACCAAGTATATGTGCAGCTTGTTTACTTACATAAGAATGTGAAGTACCGTGAAAGCCGTATTTTCTTACTTGGTGTTTTTCATAAAACTCATAAGGCAAAGCATACATATAAGCATAATCAGGCATGCTTTGATGAAAAGCTGTGTCAAAAACTGTCACATTAGGAACTTTTGGAGCGGCTTTTATCATAGTTTTAATGCCTATTAAATGCGCAGGATTATGTAAAGGTGCTATGTGAGCAACCCTATCAATTTCTTTTAAAATTTCATCATCCACCAAACAATGTTTAGTTAAATTTGGACCTCCATGAACTATCCTATGTCCACACCCATCAAGCTCATTTAAATCATGTAAAATTCCACTTTGAGCAAATAGTTCATTTACCAATTCAATACCTTGCTCATGATCTTTAATCGCTAATTCTTTTTGGTATTTTTGACCATTTTTTAGATCTTTTAATTCTATTTTAGAGCTTTGCTCGCCTATTTTTTCCACTAAACCAGATGCTAGGGCTTCATCTTTTTCAAAAAGCTTAAATTTAATTGAAGATGAACCTGAATTTAAAACTAATATTTTCATTTTTCTCCTTATTCTTGTGCTTGAATAGCACTTAAAATCACAGTATTAATAATATCTTCTACCAAACAACCTCTACTTAAATCATTAATTGGCTTTTTAAGACCTTGTAAAATCGGGCCAATAGCTAAAGAATTTGCTGTTCTTTGCACTGCTTTATAGCAAATATTTGCCGCATTTAAATCAGGAAACACATATACATTTGCCTTTCCTGCTACTTTAGAATTTGGCATTTTACTTTTTGCTGTTAGCATATCATATGCTGCATCAAATTGTATAGGACCTTCTAGCTCAAGTTGAGGATATTTTTCTTTAGCTATTTTAGTAGCTTCTTTAATTGCATCCACGCTAACCCCACTTCCGCTATCTCCACTAGAATATGAAAGCAAAGCCACTTTAGGATCAAGTCCAAAAGCCTTAGCACTATTTGCACTTACATAAGCGATTTCAGCAAGTTGTTCAGGGGTTGGATTTGGCATAACAGCACAATCAGCAAAAACCAAAACCTTATCTTCTAAAGACATAAAAAACATACCAGAAACCAAACTCACATCAGGTTTTGTTTTGATAATTTGCAAAGCAGGACGAATAGTTTCAGCAGTAGTTGTACTTGCACCACTTACCATAGCATGCGCTTTTTGAGTATGTACAAGCAAGGTCGCAAAATATGTTTTATCTTGTACTAACTTTTTAGCTTCTTCTTTACTCATACCTTTACTTTTTCTAGCTTCATACAAAAGCTCTTCAAATTCTTCATTATATTGAGAATTTTTAGGATTTATAATACGTACACCATCGATATTAATATTTAAACTATTAGCTTTAGCACAAATTTCATTGCTATCGCCTAGCAAAATCAAATCAACAATCTCATTTTGCATTAAAAACTCACTAGCTTTTAATACTCTTTCATCAAAACTTTCAGGTAAAACCACTATTTTTTTATCTGCTTTTGCTTTTTCAAAAAGCTCATAAGAAAATCTTGCCTGAGTTTTATAGGTATATTCTTGTAATAAATCTTGAGTAAAATCTTCATTTTCTTTTAATAAAACAAAGTCGCTAAGCTTTTGGCTTAGTAAGAAATTTAACATAGTATGATTTTCATCTTGACTTTTTGCATATAATGGAGTATTTAGCTCTTTAGCTAAGGCTATATTTAAACTCAAATCACCCATCAAGCAAAAATCATCTACTCCAACCACTATAACAAAATCATTTTCTTTTTTTAATTTTTCATAATCTTGAATTATTTTTTTAAAAAAATCATTTGAATTTTGAGTAAATTTGCTTTGATAATCATTTTTTTCAAAACTACTAAAAAAATCTAGTTTAGTATTATTTTTTGAGCATATTAAAGCAATTTTTTCTTTATTTTTCTCACAAAAAATAGGAAAATAAAAAACTATTTTACCTTGAACTTTTTCTAAAGACTGTGTTAAAAATTTCTCATCAACACAATTTAATAAAAACATGGATTTCATTTTTTCCTCTTTTTTAACAAAATAATTGTTTTTTTGTAATATAATAATTTTAAAATTCATCACAATAATATAAGGTTATAAAGCTATGAAATTTAAAAATGTTAATTTTTACTTGTTACCTTTTGTAATGTTTGGTTGTAGTGCTACAGTCGATCCACATATTAATATGAAGCCCCCAACTTATGTAGAAGAATTAGCTCCAAAGCAAAATCATAACACCCAAAGTAATCCTGGATCGCTGTTTGGTAAAGGAGATAATCCTTTATTTTCTGATAAAAAAGCAATGAATGTAAATGATTTAGTTACCGTAGTCATTAGAGAGAATGCTACGCAAAACTCGCAAGGCTCTAAAGCTACAAGTAAAAACAATAATGTTAATTTAGGCGGAGGACAAATAACCACTGGTGCTGGACTTAGCAAAGCTAGAGATTTTATCAATGATTATACAAATATAGGCTATACCACAGCAAGTACTTCACAATATCAAGGCACAGGAAGCCAAACTAGAAGTGAAAATTTCCAAACTACTATTTCTGCTAGAGTGATTAAAGTTTTATCTAATGGAAATTATTTTATAGAAGGAAGTCGTGAGCTTTTAATCAATGGAGAAAAACAAATCATTCAGTTAAGTGGGGTTATAAGACCTTATGATATTTCTCAAGATAATATGATAGATAGTAAATACATAGCTGATGCAAAAATTCTTTACAAAACCGAAGGTGATATTGACAAATCAACGCGTAAGCCTTGGGGGACAAAATTCATGGAAACCATTTGGCCTTTTTAAGCTAAATGGTTTTACATGAAACTTGGCGCATCATTAGAAAATAAAATCAAATCTCCATTTTGGGTTAATTTTGATAAAGTTTGCACAAGTTGAGATTTTTCTTTTAATACATAAAAATCTAATGTAATATGTTTTTGTAAAATCACACTATTAACTTCTGAAGTAATAATTACAAAATCAAAACATTCATTGATTATCTTACATAATTTTATATTTTCTTCTTCATTAACTTCAACTATACCAGGAGTTACCAAAACTTTTCTTCCTTGATAACTTTTGCAAAGCTCATAGCTTTGACTCATACCTTTAAAATTTCCATTAAAACCATCATCTATGATAAATTTAGGTTCTTTAGAAATCACTTGCAAACGATGCTCTACTGCTTTTAAATTTGATACACTTTTTATAATATTTTCTATTTTAATTCCTAAATAATGTGCAAGCAAAATACACACACTAATATTATAAGCATTAAAAGCACCTAATAAATTCGCATGAAAGTCATAAATACTATCATCTAATCTTATTTTAAAATCTAAACCTTCTAAACTTGCCCTAACATCACTTAAACAATCATCATAAAATTCATTTTCATATAAGGTGCTTGAGTGCAAAAAGTATTTTTCTAAACGCTTTGATTTTAAAGCTTGTAACTTAGCACTGCGGATATTATCTTGAGTTTTAAAATACTCCAAATGCGCTAAACCAATCTCGCCAACTATGCAAATTTGAGGATTTAAAAACTCTGTAATTTCTAAAATATCATTTTGCTCTCTTGCGCCAGCTTCTACGATATAAATTTCAGTGTTATTTTCTAAATTTTCATTGATATCTTTTACTATACCCATAAAAGTATTAACACTTTTTGGAGTTTTATAGCACCTAAACTCATCTTTTAAAAGTTCGTATAAAAAATTTTTTATACTTGTTTTTCCAAAACTTGCAGTAATTAGAATAATTTTTAAATTTGGATTATCATAAATCTTTTTATTTGCCTTTTTTATAAATGTATTTTGGCTTATTTGTTCTACCAAAAAGCTTAATAAAAATGCGACTACTAAAGCTTCTAAACCAATCCAAAAAAATGGCATAAATACTAAAGTAAAAAGCGACAAAAATAAAAAATAACGCTTAATTCTAGCAGTAAAAACCAGCTTTTTATCTAAATTTTTATATAAGTATCCACCATATAGCAAAGATAAAGCAAAAACTATAAAATATAAATAAAAATTTCCACTATATAAAGAAAACACAAAAGCAAAATAAGGAATTATTAAAAAATATAAATGCCACAAGGGTTTAGCAAAATGTAAAATTATGCGTGAGAATTTATAAGAGTACCATTGTAAGGCTAAAATCAGGTAAAATCCAAGTAAAAAATTCAAACTTAAAAAAGCTATCATACTAATCATTTTTTAAAAATTCCTCATGTATTTTTTCATTTATAAAATCAGCATGTTTTAAAAAGAAAAAATGATCTCCATCTAATGCAAAAAATTTCCCTTTTTGTGCTAGAGAATGAATAATCGCTCCACTTTTTAAAGGCGTAGCCTTATCTTCATTACCCCAAAAAATCAAAATAGGATTTTTAAGTTTTTGAAATTCATTTTCCAAATTTTCATTAACAACCTTTTTAAAGGTTTCATACATCACTTCATTCATACCTTGAGCGTCTTTGCTAATAAAAAATTTCCTCCAAAAATCTCCGTAAGGAAGATTTTTTAAAATTTTAAATAAGGCTATTTTAAATTTCACTTTAAAACTTTTTGGTAAAACTACACCTGCGCTAGAGAGTAAAATCAAACCTTGAAAATTAGTATTTTGACACATAATAGTCGCAACTTTTCCGCCAAAAGAATGCCCCATTAAATAATCTGCTTTTTGTTCTATCGTAGTTAAAAAATCTTCTACAACCTTGGCATAAGCATAAGAATCCATAGGTGCATCTATACTTGAATTTCCAAAACCAGGCAAATCTAAATAAATTTGTTTAAAATCACTCAAAGGTTTTTCAAAAGCTTGTTTCATAAGCTCTTTATTAGCACCCCAACCATGTAAAATAAGAATTGTTTTTTCACATTTTGGATTGATGATTTCATAACTTAAATTATAAAAATACCCATTAGAATATACTCTAGTTTTTGCCATTTCTAGCCTTTTTTATCTTTGTAAATCTTTTCTAAAAGCATCACAGCTTCATTTAAACGCTCATATTCTTCAAAGTTCAAAAGTACAGCTTCAAATTTATTGTTTTTTACAATCACCACCCTACCATTTTCACTCTTTTTTGTTTTTTCAAGCATAGTACTGAAATTTCTTACCACTTCAGTTGCAGTATAAATTTCATCTTTGCTAAAAGTAGCCATGATTATAATTTACCTTTTTGTCCATTAATGCTGTGAATAAATGCATAATCAATCTTAATTTGCTTTTCTAATTCTATATTTTTAGCTAAATTATTAATCACATTAGTAAAATCTTCAAATAAATAATTTGCTAATGATCCTGGATTTGGATTGATTTCATTTAAATAAACCTCATCATCTATCACAAAAAAATCACAGCGAATCAAAGCTCCTTTAAACAAAGGATTATAAATTCTTATAAAATTATCCCTTAGTTTTTGTTTTAACTCTTCACTAATATTTGCTTCACTGACTTTAGAACTTTCTGAAAAACCTAAATATTTTTGTTCAAAATCTAAAATTTCATTTTTTCTAGGCTCTTCAATGATAGAAAATTCCATTTTTTCACCTATCATACAACCTGCTAAGTTATACTCTTTAATATTGCTTACAAATTGTTCTACTACAACATCCTCATCAAATTCAAAAGCAACATCTTTAGCATACTTAAGCTCGCTTTCATCTTTAACTATACTTATACCTATGCTACTACCTAATCTTGCAGGCTTTAAAATACAAGGAAAGCCCAAAGAAATATTTTGCTCTTTATGTAAATTTAAAACTTTATAATCAAGTGTTTTTACCCCTACACTTTGTGCATAAAGTTTAGTTAAAACCTTATTAAAAGATAAAACACTAGCTTCTATGCGTGGTCCTATGTATTTTATACCATAAAAATCAAGCAAAGCAGCTATTTTGCCATCTTCACCATCTTTTCCATGTACAATATTTATCGCTATATCAATATCAAGTTTTTTCTCACCTAGCATAGTTTTTATAAAAAATCCACCCTGTTTTAGTATTAAAGCTTTTTCTTTTTTATAAGCACCACTACTAAAAGTTTTTGCATTCATTTTTTCTTCATCTATAAGAAAAAATTCCTTATTTTTATCACAAAATATAAATTTTTTTTGCACTTTGAGTACTTTTTTTAATACCACAGCACTCACAATGCTAATTTCATGCTCATAAGAATTTGCACCAAAAATTACACCATATATCATTATATTTTTCCTTTTATTATGCTAATTTTTTCAAAGCCTCTTTAATAAGCTCACTAGTATTTTTACTCTCACAAGTTCTTAAAACTTTTAAAATATTTTCTTGTTTAAAGCCAAGTGAAAGTAAGGCTGCTAAAGCTTGTGCTTGGTCTTGATTAGAATTTTCTATATTGATTTTTGCATCACTTAACTCAGTTATAATTCTTTTTGCACTCTTTGGGCCAATACCAGGAACCTTTTTAAATACATTCTCATCGCCATTTTGTAAAGCTGCATAAAAAGTATTAGTATCTAAGCTTGAGCAAAGAGCCATAGCAGTAGTTGCTCCTATACCACTAATTTTAATTAATAATTCAAACATTCTTTGCTCGTTAATGTCTAAAAATCCATATAATTTATGAGAGTCTTCTTTAATAATTTGAGTGATTAAAAACTCAACCTTTTGACCTTTTTCAAAATTACTTGAGCAAAAAAGTGATACATAAACACCATAACTTACTCCACTTGAAGTCTTTAAAATTACAAAAGTAGGCTCTTTTTTACTCACTATTCCTTCAATCGCCACTATCATTTAGCTTCCTCCTTGTAATTGCTAATAGAGCGAATTTCATAAACGCTTGTTCCATTTTCAGTATCTATTTTTTCAAGTTCAAAACATTGGATTTTTTCCTCACTATGAGGATGATAACTTAGCACTTTTCTAGGATTTAACAAATTAAATTTAATTTCATTTAGATCTGTCCATTTTCCGCTTTTATTAATAATTTTAGATTGTAAAAGTTCATCTTGAATTTTTTTAAGTTTTTCTATATTTGCTTTTTCTTCTTCTTTTGAAATTTCTATTTTGTTAGCTAAAACACTTAAACTTTCGATTTTTTGATTAAAATCTTTAATAGTAGCTTTATAAGCTTGCGGTATAGCTCTTTTTGCGCTCATTAGTTCTTTTACTTTTTGCTGTAAAATTCTTACAGAATCTTTACTAACATGAATAATATGCTTAGTATCTTCAATTTCTTTAGCTAAGGCTTCTTGCTCTTTTTTTAACTCTTCAATATGTAAAAGTATTTCTTCTCCACTTTTTTCTTTATCAAAAGCTTTAAGATCTTGAATTACAAGTTTATTGCCACTTCCTTGAATTTTTTCAATATTAATTAGACTTTTAGCACTACAAAAACAATTTCCTCCGAGCTCCTGTATATAAATTTCATCTGCAATAATCTCCCCACCTATAGCCTTTTTAATATTTACCTTTTTAGCTTTAATAATTCCATTTTCCAAGGTTTCAGCTTCTAATTCTTGAGCCTCACAATATCCTCTTAAAATATTAACTTCAACCTTTTGTCCTATAATGGTGCTTTTATGATGCATATTACCCTTAAGAACCACTTTTTTACCTCTTAAAACAGAATCTTGAGCTATATTACCAGTAACTTCTAGCTCCTGAGCTTCTACGGTAATTCTAGGACCTACGGCATCCTCTAATGAGTTAGTGTTTTTGATCACAACAATTACTCGCTTATCAAAACCAGCCCAAATAGAACCCGTACTTTTAAAATCAACCTTATTAAATTCCAAATAATTTTCTATCTCATAAATAGATTTTCTTTGGATAATAAAACCATCTTTTTTGGCAATATATTTTATACTTTCATCATCTTCTTTTGTTTCAAAATTATCTGAACAAATAACTTTTTCTTTGTTTGTTTTTGGCGGAAGAGTTTTTAAAATTTTAAACCTTAAATCTTTACCATCACTACCTTCTTTTGGCTTAATCTTCTCAATAGCCACCTCATCTTTTCCTATAGGTGCAACATAATTTCTATTCATCACGTCATTGTGTTTTTTTAGATTTTCTAGATAGTGATATTTAATTTCTTCATTTGTAGGCTCTTGTGGATCAACTCCCTTACACACTTCAAATTCAACTTCAAAATCAAATTTTTGTTTTTCCTTAACTTTAGTATTAAAATCAATAATTTGTTTTTTAAAATCAAAATTCCTAAATCCAAGCAAATACTTCTCTTTTATCATCGCTTTATAAATAGCTTCTAAAAGCTCTAGTGCTAATTTATCATGAAAGGCAATAACTTCACTAGCTCTAACATTAGCTTTTAATAAAGTACAGATTTCGTTGGTATGCAAACTAATCTCAAAAGCTGGTGAGCGTACAAATTTTTTAAAATAAATTTCTATTTTATACTCTTGTTCTATATTTAAATCATGATTTAAAAATTTTTCATCTTCTTCAAAAATTTTCAATTCTTTTTCATTAACTTTTATCCATTCTTGATTATCATAAGTATAAGAAGTGTTAAAACTTAACAATCTAAAATCAAGCTCTTCAACTTCGCATTTATTTTCAGAAGCAAACATCAAAAGCTCTTTATAAGGGTCTTTAGTATATAAAATTTTCTTCTCTTCCATAGCTTAAGCTTCCTTATTGTATATAAAATTTTGATTTTAGCAAAAATAAAATCAAAATTTAGTTAAAATTATTGCTATAAAAAAATTTTATAATACTCAAACTAATGTTTAAAGAATGAAAATTAATGAGAAAAAATATTGTTTTTAAAAATTTCATCATCAATGCCTTAGGAATTTTATTTTCTAGGATTATGGGCGTTTTAAGAGATATTGTTTTAGCTTTATATTTAGGAGCTGGAATTTATAGTGATATTTTCTTTGTAGCTTTAAAAATGCCTGCTTTTTTTAGAAGAATTTTTGCAGAAGGGGCCTTTGGACAAGCTTTTTTACCAAGTTTTTTAAAAGCAAGTAAAAAAGGTGCTTTTTGCATAAATATCTTATTGCAATTTAGCATTATTGTTTTTTTAACCTGTGTTTTAGTAAGTTTTTTTGCTGAATTTTTTACAAAAATTTTCGCCTTTGGCTTTAATAAAGAAACGATTATCCTAGCCGCGCCTTTAGTTTCTATTAATTTTTGGTATTTGTTTTTTATTTTTTTAGTAACTTTTTTAGGCTCTTTGTTAAATTATAAACAAAATTTTTTCATCACTTCTTTTTCTGCTTCATTTTTTAATCTTTTTGTTGTTATTGCAGGTTTTTTTGTCAATCAAGATGAGCCTTTAGAGGCTTTGTATTATTTTTCATATGCGACTGTTTTAAGCGGTCTAGCTCAACTTATATGGCATATTTTTGCTTTAAAAAATACTAGAATTTTAAAAAGCATGTATTTAAGCATAAAACTTAAAAAAACAAAGACTAATTTAGATAAATTTCACTCTACTTTTACCCATGGACTTTTAGGCTCTTCAGCAAACCAAATTAGTTCATTATTAGATACTACTATAGCTAGTTTTTTAATGGCCGGAAGTATTTCGTATTTGTATTATTCTAATAGGGTTTTTCAGCTTCCTTTAGCTCTTTTTGCAATCGCTCTAAGTCAAGTAAGCTTCCCAAAAATACTAAGACATTTAAAAGCAAATGAAGAACAAAAAGCCTTAGCTTTTATGCAAAAAGCTTTTGAGTATTTAAGCGTACTTTTGATTTTAGCTAGTATAGTAGGGATTATTTTAGCTAAAGAAATTGTGGAGTTTTTATTTCAAAGAGGAAATTTTAATCAAGAAGATACAAAAATCACTGCATTTTTATTACAAGCTTATCTTTTAGGACTTTTACCTTTTGGTTTGCAAAAACTTTTTTCTTTATGGCTTTATGCTAAATTTAAACAAAAAATAGCCGCTATAATAGCCTTTAAAACACTTTTTATATCAGCATTTTTTAGCATAGTGATTATTTTACTTATCAAAGAAGAAGCTTATAAAAGCTTAGGTATTGCACTAGCTTCATCTATTAGTGCTTTTTATTTATTGTATGCTAATATTAAAGAATTTGGTTTTAAAAATCTTTGGGGTATTTTTAGGGTTAAATTTTGGCTTATTAGCATAGTATTTTTAAGTTTATTTGCTTTAGGCTTATTTGAGATTAAAGATATTTTAATACAATTTTTAATTGAAATTTATCATTTTTTTAAAGGCTTATTTTAATGATTTTTTTTGATAGTGTTTTAAAGAAAAAATGCGAATTTATCCCACATGAGGCAAAAAAAGCAAATATTTATTTATGCGGACCTACTGTATATGATGATGCACATTTAGGACATGCAAGAAGTAGTGTATGTTTTGATTTTTTAAGAAGAGTTTTACTAGCAAGTGATTATGAAGTAATTTTTGCTAGAAATTACACTGATATTGATGATAAAATCTTAAAAAAAATGCAAGAAAGTGGTAAAAGCTTAGAAGAAATTACAAATTTTTATATTAAAAGATATGAAGAGGATATGAAAACACTTAATATCTTAGAGCCTAACTTTAAGCCAAAAGCTACAGCTTATATTGAGCAAATGATTACTTATATAGAAAAGCTTTTAGAATTAAACCTAGCTTATAAACTTGAAGATGGAATTTATTTTGATACCAGCAAGGATGATAAATACTTTTATATTTCTAAAAGAAACTTGGAAGATAATCAATCGCGCTTAGAAGAAAGTGTGGCTAAAAAAAATGATAGCGATTTTGTCTTGTGGAAATTTGATGAAAAATTTTATCCTGCAAGCTTTGGTAAAGGGAGACCAGGTTGGCACACAGAATGCGTTGTGATGATAGAGAGTCTTTTTAAAGATAAACTTGATATTCATGCAGGGGGCATAGATTTACTTTTTCCTCATCATGAAAATGAAGCTTGTCAGTGTCGTTGTAAAAACAATCATGAGTTGGCTAATTTTTGGCTGCATAATGGCTTTGTGCAAATTAATGGCGAAAAAATGAGCAAAAGCTTAGGAAATAGTTTTTTTCTAAAAGATTCTTTAAAACTTTTTAGTGGAGAGGTTTTGAGATTTTATCTTTTAAGCGTACATTATAGAGCACATTTTAACTATGCTTTAGAAGACTTACAAGCTACTAAAAAAAGACTTGATAAATTTTACCGCTTAAAAAAACGCTTAAATTTAAATGCTTTTATAGATGAAAAAACTACCATAGAAAGTGAAGTAGCTAAAAATATCTTAGAAGTTTTAAATGATGATTTAAATACCTCTAAAGCCTTGGCTTTACTTGATGAGTTTATCAATGAAAGTAATATTTATTTAGATAAAAACTCAAAAGACAAAGCTTATAAAATACAAGTAGAAAAAACTTTAAAAGAACTTGCTTTTATTTTTGGTATAGGTTTTATAGATACTATAAAATATTTTCAATTTGGCATTAGTGAAGAAAAATGTCAAGAAATAGAAGAAAAAATCACTCTACGCAACAAGGCAAAGCAAGAAAAAAACTATGCCCTAGCAGATCAAATCCGTGATGATTTAGCTAAAGAGAATATTCTTTTAATGGATACACCAAATGGTGTGGTATGGGAGAAAAATGGATAAAAATTACAAAGAAATGAAGCTTAAAGAGGTATTTACTCGCTTTAAGCCTTATTATAAAGATTATTGGTTTTATTTTGTTTTAGCTATTATTGGCATGCTTTTAACTAGTGGTGGCACAGCTGCTAGTGCATACATCATAGAGCCTATTTTAAATAAAATTTTTATAGAAAAAAATGTTGATTTGCTTTATTATATGCCTTTACTTGTTGTTTTAATTTATGCTTTAAAAAATCTTGGTGCTTATATGCAAGTTTATTATATATCTTATGTTGGGACAGATATTTTAAGAAGATTAAGAGAATTAGTTCTTGGCAATCTTTTACGCTTAGATATGAGCTTTTTTTATAAATACAGAAGCGGAGAATTAATCAGCCGGTGTACTTCTGATATTGGAGCTTTACAAAATATAGTTTCTACTATCATACCTGAAATTTTAAGAGAAAGTTTAACCGCGATTGGACTTTTAAGTGTTGTTATTTATCAAAGTCCAAAACTTGCTTTTTTTGCTTTAGTTATTTTACCTTTAGCAATTTACCCTCTTGCTATTTTTGCTAAAAAAATCAAAAAAATAGGACGCAATACTCAAGAAAAAAATTCTGATCTTACTTCAAGATTAAGTGAAATCTTTTCTAATATAGAGCTTATTAAAGCATCTAATGCAGGTAAAAATGAAATGCAAAAATTCAGCCAAACTAATAGCGAAGTTTGTAAACTTTCCTTAAAAGGCATTAGAATTGAGGCTTTAAGTAGCCCTTTAATGGAATCTATGGGTTCAATTGGTTTTGCTGTGGTGATTATAGTGGGTGGTAAAGAAGTAATCGATGGAAGTTTAAGTATAGGTTCTTTTTTTAGCTTTACTACAGCTTTATTTATGGCTTACACTCCTATTAAAAGACTTTCTTCACTTTATACAAGATTACAAAATGCAGTAGCAGCTAGCGAGAGAACTTTTTATTTAACTGATTTAGAACCACAGATTAAAGGTGGTAAAGAAAAACTTACAGAAAATATCCAAAATATTCATTTTAAAAATGTCTCTTTAAGCTATCAAAAAGATAAAAAGGTATTAAAAGATGTAAATTTTTCTTTTAATAAAGGAGAAATTCTAGCCTTAGTTGGATCAAGCGGTGGAGGAAAATCTTCTATTATCAATCTTTTAATGTATTTTTTTGAAAAAGATAGTGGTGAAATTTTAATCAATCAAAAAGACATTAGTTCTTTTGATATTGTTAGTTTAAGAGAAAATATTTCTTTAGTAACTCAAAATATTTATATATTTAATGACACTATAGCTCAAAATATTGCTTATGCTAAAGAATACGATGAAGCGCGTGTAATAGAGGTTTTAAAACAAGCTAATGCTTATGATTTTGTTCAAGAGCTTGGTGGTATACATACTGAATTAAAAGAGCATGGAAAAAATCTCTCAGGTGGGCAAAAACAACGCATTGCTATAGCAAGAGCTTTATACAAAAATCCTCAAATTTTAATTTTTGATGAAGCAACTTCAGCACTTGATAATGAAAGTGAAAAAGCCATAGTAAAAACTATAGAAAACTTAAAAAAAGATCGCTTAATACTTATCATCGCTCATAGACTTAGCACCATAGAAAACGCTGATAAAATCGCTGTGCTTGATAAAGGAAAAATAGCTTCTGTAGGAAATGATGCTTATTTGATGCAACATTGTGAAATTTATCAAAAATTAAAACAAAAAGCACAAAAAACTGATAAAGTCAAAGAAAATGAAAACTAAGAATTATCATTTTTTTAGTACAATATGCTATTTTGTAAAAAAGGAAAAATATGACTTATGAAAGCTTAAAACCTTTAATATATAAATTAGATCCAGAAAATGCTCATGCTTTAGCTGAATTTAGCATGCGAACGCTAGATTGTATATTTCCTGGAGGGCTTAGTTTTTTTGCAAAAGATTGTGTAATAAATGATGAAATTTTAAATCAAGAAATTTTTAATTTAAATTTTTATAATCCTGTGGGCTTAGCAGGTGGCTTTGATAAAAATGCAACTATGATAAGACCGCTAAGTGCTTTAGGTTTTGGCTTTTTAGAATATGGAACTTTCACCCCAAAACCTCAAAGTGGCAACGAAAAACCTAGACTTTTTAGACTTGTTGAACAAGAAAGTATTCAAAATGCTATGGGTTTTAATAATAAAGGTAAAGATGCTATCGCAAAAGAAGTAAAAAAAGTCTATCCTTTTAGCATACCTTTAGTGGCAAATATAGGCAAAAATAAAATCACTCCAAATGAAGAAGCTATTAATGATTATATTATTTTATTAAAAGAATTTAAAGATTTGTGTGATTTATTTGTGATTAATATATCCTCTCCAAATACCAAAAATTTAAGAGATTTACAAAGTGAGGAATTTGTAAGCATCTTATTTAATCAAGCAAAAGAAATTACAAATAAACCTGTGATTTTAAAAATTGCTCCAGATATGAATATAGATAGTGCAATTTCACTTTGCAAAAGTGCAATTAAAGCAAAAGCTGATGGTATTATCATGGCAAATACTAGTATAGATTATTCTTTGATTGATAATACAAGAACCTTTGGCGGAATTAGTGGTAGATTAATCACCCAAAAAAGTGCGACATTTTTTAAAGAAGTAGCTAAAGAAATTTATAAAGATACTATTTTAATAGCAAGTGGTGGTATAGATAGTGCCGAACTTGCTTATGAGCGCATTAAAAATGGAGCTAGTTTAGTTCAAATTTATACAGCTATGATTTTTAAAGGACCAAGCATTGTTAAAAATATCAATCAAGGACTAATTGAGCTTTTAAAACAAGATGGTTTTAATCATATTAGTCAAGCTATAGGAGTTAATTTTAAATGATTAATTATAAAAAAATCACCCTTGAAAATGAACTTGAAATTTATACTTTACCTGTAAATAAAAAAAGTGGGGTTATAAGTATAGATATTTTTTATAAAGTTGGTTCAAGAAATGAAAAAATGGGAAAAAGTGGCATAGCTCATATGCTTGAACATTTAAATTTTAAAAGTACAAAAAATTTAAAAGCGGGTGAATTTGATGAAATAGTTAAAGGTTTTGGTGGAGTAGATAATGCGAGCACTGGCTTTGACTATACGCATTATTTTATAAAATGCTCTAGTGAAAATTTAGATAAATCCTTATGGCTTTTTGCTGAATTAATGCGTAATTTAAATTTAAAGGATGATGAGTTTCAACCCGAAAGAAATGTAGTTTTAGAAGAAAGACGTTGGAGAACTGATAATAATCCTTTAGGATATTTATATTTTAGATTATACAATCATGCCTTTTTACATCATCCATATCATTGGACTCCAATAGGCTTTTTTAAAGATATACAAAATTGGAAAATAGAAGATATACAAGATTTTCATCAAACTTTTTATCAACCCAAAAATGCTATTTTGCTTGTGAGTGGCGATATTAATGAAGATGAAGTTTTTACTTTAGCTAAAAAACATTTTCAAGATATAAAAAACACCAAAGAAATCCCTATAGTTCATGAAAAAGAACCTGAACAAGATGGTGCTAAACGCGTGATCTTGCACAAAGAAAGCGATACGCAACTACTAGCACTTGCATACAAAATTCCTGCATTTAATCATGAAGATATGCCAAAACTTTGCGCATTGAGTGAGCTTTTAGGAAATGGAAAAAGTTCTTTAATAAGTGAAATTTTAATTGATAAATTAGAACTTATCAATGAATTTTACGCTTATGCAAG
The DNA here is from genome assembly GCF_002179635.1 of Campylobacter jejuni. Classification (GTDB taxonomy): domain Bacteria; phylum Campylobacterota; class Campylobacteria; order Campylobacterales; family Campylobacteraceae; genus Campylobacter_D; species Campylobacter_D jejuni_C. The sequence continues at coordinate 51,386 of NZ_NFOE01000010.1, forward strand.
TGAAAATATAGATGAGAATTTATTTATATTTATTTGTGTTTGCAACGAAGGTATAGAAGCAGAAGATGTTGAAAAAGAGCTTTTGAAAATTCTTGAAGATGTAAAAAATGCTAAATTTGATGATGCTATCATGGAAAAAATCAAAAATACTGTAAAAAGTGATTTTATTTTTTCATTAAGCAATGCAAGTAGCGTTGCAAATATTTATGGATCTTATCTTGCAAAAGGTGATTTAAAACCTTTGCTTGATTATGAAAAAAATATAGAAAATCTAAGCAAAGATGATTTAATTCATTGTGCTAGAAAATATTTCAATGAAAACAAATCCACTACAATAATCTTAAAAAGGGGTGAAAATGGACAATAACATCATCATAGGAGCAATGACAGCTTTAATAACTCCATTTAAAAATGGAAAATTAGACGAACAAACTTATCACAAACTCATCAAAAGACAAATAGCAAATGGAATTGATGCAATAGTGCCTGTTGGAACAACCGGAGAAAGTGCCACCTTAACCCATGAAGAACATAGAATTTGTATAGAAATAGCTTTAGATGCTTGCAAGGGAAGTTCTTGTAAGGTTTTAGCAGGAGCGGGGAGCAATGCTACACATGAAGCTGTAAGTTTGGCTAAATTTGCACAAGAACATGGGGCCGATGGAATTTTAAGCGTTACTCCATATTATAACAAACCCACACAAGAAGGTTTGTATTTGCATTATAAAGAAATAGCAAAAAGTATAGATATACCTGTGCTTTTATACAACGTGCCAGGAAGAACAGGTTGTGAACTTCAAACAGAAACTATTATAAGATTATTTAGAGATTGTGAAAATATTTATGGAGTAAAAGAAGCTAGTGGGAGTATTGATAAATGCGTTGATTTGCTAGCACATGAGCCTAGAATAATGCTTTTAAGCGGGGAAGATGCAATTAATTATCCTATACTTTCAAATGGCGGTAAAGGTGTGATTTCAGTTACTTCAAATTTACTTCCTGATATGATTTCAAAATTAACTCATCTAGCTTTAGAAGAAAAATATATTGAAGCTAAAAAAATTAATGATGAGTTGTATAATATCAATAAAATTTTATTTTGCGAAAGCAATCCTATACCTATTAAAGCAGCAATGTATATAGCAGGTTTAACTCCTACTTTAGAATATCGTTTGCCACTTTGTAAACCTAGTGATTGCAATTTAGCAAAAATAGAAGCGATTATGAAAAACTATAATATCAAAGGATTTTAATGGATACTTTTTTTCAAAACAAAACTTTAGTAATTAGCGGTGGAACAAGAGGGATTGGTAAAGCTATTGTATATGAGTTTGCAAAAGTAGGAGCTAATGTAGCTTTTACTTATAATTCTAACGCAGATTTAGCTCAAGAAATTGTAAAAGATTTAGAAAATAACTATAAAATCAAAGCTAAAGCTTATGAGTTTAACATACTTGAACCAGAAACCTATAAAGACTTATTTGAAAAAATCGATCAAGATTTTGACAGAATAGATTTTTTCATCTCTAATGCTATTATCTCAGGTCGTGCCGTTGTAGGTGGATATACTAAATTTATGAAATTAAAACCTCGTGGAATAAATAATATTTTCACAGCAACTGTAAATGCTTTTGTAGTTGGAGCACAAGAAGCAGCAAAAAGAATGGAAAAAGTTGGTGGGGGTAGTATATTATCTATTTCTTCAACAGGAAATTTAGTGCATATTGAAAACTATGCAGGACACGGTACAGCAAAAGCAGCAGTTGAGGCTATGGCAAGATATGCTGCAACTGAACTTGGTTCTAAAAACATTCGCGTAAATGTAGTAAGTGGTGGGCCAATTGACACTGATGCGCTTAAAGCATTTACAAATTATGAAGAAGTTAAAAATGCAACTATTAATCTTAGCCCACTAAACCGTATTGGACAGCCTCAAGATTTAGCAGGAGCATGTTTATTTTTATGTTCTGATAAAGCAAATTGGATTACAGGACACACCTTAATCGTAGATGGTGGTACAACTTTTAAATGATTCATTACCCCATTTTGGGGTATTTTCTTTAAACACAAGGATTAATAAACAATGAATTTACCTAATATCTTAGCATTTATAAGGATATTATTAGCCCCGCTTTTATTTTTTTTGCTTATTAATGATTTTGAAAATATTCATCCTAGTTGGGTAAATTATTTTGCTTGTGTTGTTTTTGGTATAGCCGCTTTAACTGATTTTTTTGATGGTTATATTGCAAGAACTTGGAATCAAACCACAAAACTTGGAGCCATTATAGATCCACTAGCTGATAAAATGCTTGTTTTGGCTGCTTTTTTAGGATTATTACTCACCCAAAAAGCTGACCCTTGGATGATTTATATTATTTTAGTAAGAGAGTTTTTTATAACCGGTTTTCGAGTGGTTATGGTGAGTGAAAAATTTGATGTGAGTGCTTCTTTTGCAGGAAAAATAAAAACAACCTTTCAAATGATAGCTATTATATTTTTAATCATGCAATGGCCTTTTGCTAATACATTGTTGTTTATTGCCTTAGTACTTACACTTTATTCAGCCTTTGAATACATACTAGCTTATATAAAACATTTAAAAAAGGTATAATTTGAAATCATATTTATTTTTATTTATTATCTTAGCTATTGGCTTTAAATTTTATTCTTTTAGCTTTTTAATAACGCTTTTGGTTATATCTTTTTTAATTTTTTTTCACGAGCTAGGACATTTTTTAGCCGCAAAACATATGAAAGTCGATGTAGAGATTTTTAGCATAGGTTTTGGAAAAGCTGTTTTTAAAAAAACCTACAAAAATACAGAATACCGCTTATCTGCTCTACCTTTTGGTGGTTATGTTAAACTTAAAGGACAAGATGATTTAAATCCTAGTGAAAAAAATTACGAACCAAATAGCTATAACACTCTAAGTCCTCTAGCTAGAATTTACATACTTTTTGCAGGACCATTTTTTAACTTTTTTCTAGCATTTTTGCTTTATGTAGCCATAGGTTTTTTAGGTGTGCAAAAACTTGCACCTGTTATTGGCAATATAGCACCAAACTCAGCTGCACAAAAAGCAAATTTACAAATTGGAGATAAAATCCTAGCTATAGATGGAATTAAAATCCAAAGCTTTGAAGAAATTGGCAAACTTGTGCATATAAAACCAACCTTACTTAGCATAGAGCGTGATAACAAACTCATCAATATCACCCTAACTCCACAAATTGATCAAGGATATAATGAGTTTTATCAAAAAGTTCAAAAACCATTAATTGGCATAGCGCCTAAGGGTGAATTTGTTACTATTTATCATCCAGGAATTAATAGTTTAAAATACGCTTATGAAGAAAGCATAGAAGCTTCTTTGCTTATTTTCAAAGGCCTTGCTAAAATCATCAGCGGGGAATTAGATGCTAAAAATATGGGTGGAATCATCACTATGGTAGATATAACCTCCAAAGCAGCAAATACTAGCATAGTGGTTTTATTTTTAATCACAGCTTTAATTTCTATCAATCTTGGAGTGTTAAATTTACTTCCTATTCCAGCACTAGATGGAGGACATATACTTTTTAATCTTTATGAATTAATCTTTAAAAAAGAAGTACCAAAAGTATGTTTTGAATATCTTAGTTATTTTGGCATGGCTTTGCTTTTAAGTTTAATGGTGTTTGTAACTTATAATGATATCACGCGTTTTATGAGTAATTAATAAGTCCTAGTGGCAAAATCATAACGGTTAAATTCACCTATATTATTTTTACGGTAAAAGCTATTATAAAATTGCTTACTTAAACTTTGCTCATAATTTAGTCTAAATCTTACCCACATTGCTGTTTGATCTTTAGCACTAGTTTTTTCATCTTGATAATTAAGTGATAAATCTAAAATAGAAATTGGAGAATAAGTAATATTATATTGATTTTGCAATTCTTTTATATTAGAATTAACATTTAAAACATTCAAATATGGTAAATCAAATACAACTCCAAGCTCTGTACTATCATCACTATCGTTTTCTTTAATCTTGTAGTGATTAGCATATGCTTTAAAATAATGACCAAATTGTAATTCAGCGCCAAAACTATTTTTAGTATAAGCTTCTTTATATTGATCATTAAAATAATTAAAGCCAAAATTAAACTCATCAAATTCATAACGATTAATAAAACCCAAAGAATAAGCTTGTTCTAATTGCCCTATTCTTGCTTGTTTTTCTAAAAGCAAAGTAGCATTATCATAATCTAGTATAGAATTAATATTTTTAATATTTACATTTAAAGCATTATAATCCAAACTTGCTTCTGTTTTATCTTTGGAACTTAAATTTAAAACCTGTCCCAAAGACTTACTAGCAAAGGATTCAAAATCAATATTTTGAGTTTGATATTCTTGTGGCTTTTGAAAAAATACCTGTTTAGAAACTGTATTTGCTTTTTGTTTTTTAGTAATGTTGGCTTCGCCCTCACTTAAACTTTCCTCTAAATTTAAAGTAAATGCATTTATGCATATACAGCTTAAAAAAATGTATTTTTTCACTCAACCTCTTATTTATATATGCTTTTTATATTCTATTTCGCTTATCATCCTTTCATTTATATCTTGAATTTGCTTAATATGAGCATAAATTTTTCTTTCCTCTTTAACAAGCTGATCATTTTTTATATAATTAAATAATCCTTCTATATAAGAATTTAAATCTTTATTTAAAATGAAAATATTATCTTTAGAATCAAATTTAGCCAAATTTTTATCTTCTATATATTCTACTTTAGAATTAATCACACAAGAACAAGCCAAATATGTTTTTAAACAACATTCCAGATAAAGTAAAATTTTATTAGTATCCATACTTGTTTTAGAAATTTCATCTAGTAAAATTTTAGCCTTTTTATCAACTCCAGTAAAAACTTCCTGAAATTCTTCTAAACTCGAATTAGAATTTTTAGCAACCTCATAAGCTTCATTGGTTATTTCTTTAATATTACCCATTTGTTCTATGAGAATATTTATCATCGTAGAAATTTCCTTAGCTGCAACTTGAGTTTTTTCAGCCAAAGTTCTAACTTCATCAGCCACAACAGCAAAACCTCTTCCATGCTCTCCTGCACGCGCAGCCTCAATAGCAGCATTTAACGCTAAAAGATTAGTTTGCTCTGTAATATCTTCAATAATACCTATAAAAGAAGAAACACTATTGATTTGTTGAGAAAAAGTATCCATTAAAGTATGAATTTGCCCTATATTTACACCCAAATTACCCAAATCACTTGAAATTACTTCTGCATTTTTTGCACTTTTAGAAGAATGGATGGAAATATCATTTGCTTGATCATACACCTCATGCATAATATTTGCAGTTTCATTCAACTTTGTATTAATAAGCGCCAATTCTTTTTGCAAAGAATTAGACATATCCTTAGAAACATTTTCCACTATAACGCTTTTTACAGATAAGTTTTGAGTTTTTTCTATTTCCAAAGTCGCCTCATTAATAATTTTAGCATTATAAGCAAAAGCACCCATTAAACCTTCTAATCTTGCTTTTCTATAAAATCTTTGCTCTTTCACAGCTAAAATCGCATTAAGAATTTCTCTATTAAAAGCTTCTATTTGATCTGCTAAATCATTCACAACCCAACTTAATTGTCCTACACCAGATTTTTCAAAAGGTATATGTGTAATTCTTGCTTCCAAATTACCTTTTGCAAGTTCATTCAATACTTGAGTAGATCTTAAAACTTCTTTATTTCTATAATAAGCACTAGCAATACCAAATAACACTATAGAAGTTCCTAAAACACAAAAAACAAAGCCAAATGTTTTACCTTCCATTATTTCCAATACAGCCATCAAACAAAATAAAAATAAAGCAAAATAATTCACAAATTGATTAATATTATATTGATAAAACCAATTCTTCATAACTCATCCCCTTTTGGCTTAAAATTTCATCTAACATCTTTCTTGATGCTTTCTTCCCACCTTTTTGTTCTTCTAACAATAGCTCTTTATATATTTTTTCTATTTTTTCAACAGCTTCCCTTCTGGGATTTAAGCGCATAGAGTGATAACCAACTATCTCGCCACTAGCGTCATATGAAGGCGTAATAAAGGCCAAAACCCAATAAAAAGATCCATCTTTGGATAAATTTTTTACGTAAGCAATAACTTCTTTTTTATTTTTTATACCCTCCCAAAGAATTTCAAAAACAACCTTTGGCATATCAGGATGACGCACGATATTATGAGGTTTCCCTAAAAGCTCAAATTCTTTATATCCCGAAAGTAGGATAAAATTTCTATTGCAATATATTATTCTACCAATTTTGTCGGTTTTTGAGATAATAATTTGTCCATCATTAAAGAATTTTTCATTTTTTGTAGGTTGATTTTTTTGCACCTGCTCCCCCCCCCCGTATTT
>NZ_NFOE01000009.1 GCF_002179635.1 Campylobacter jejuni
ACACAATTTTCTCCAAAACAACTTGTAGTGTCTTTTAAAAACAATTCTTCTTTGGCTCCTTTAACGGCAAATGAAAATATAGGATCATTGGTGCGTTTTACCCCCCCCCATCTGCGAAAATATTCATTTAAAGCACCCATTTTTGTAGGAGAATTTAATTTATCATAAACTTCATTTTTGCAAAAACTATAAGTAAATGTAGGCATGATTAAAGTACCTTCTTTGCCTATAACTTCAAAAAAACAATCTAATATAGTTTGTAAAAATTCATTTCTAGGAAGTAAAGGTGTGCCAAATTTCATTAGTTCACTATGCACACATAAAATATCGCCTTTTTTGATATCAAGTTTTTTAAAAGC
>NZ_NFOE01000043.1 GCF_002179635.1 Campylobacter jejuni
AGTATAAAAGAAGATAGTATATCTTATCCTTGTAAAAATAAAGTTTTTACCTTTAAAGATAAAAATGATAAATTTGTTTTAGAGATTGTTTAAGGTTTTTTACCTTAAACACCAGCTAAAGCTAAAAGATCGCTTACTTTTTCACATTTTTTAAGATCATCACCGCTAATTTGCTTGTCAAGTGAGTTTTTAAATAATACCATGATAGATACAAAAGCTAAGCTATCCCATTCATCAATATCATCTAAAATCATATCTTCTTTTAGTGTTTCATCCATATGCATAGCTTCGCTAATAGCTTCTAATAATTCTTCTTTAGTCATTTTTTTCTCCTTTGTAAATTGAAATTGTATCAGTTTTAAAGTTTTTATCAAAATTTATATAAGCACTCCCCCAAGCATATCCAGCACCAAAAGCACTTAAAATGGCACTAAAATCATTTTTTTGTATTTCACAAAGTAAAGTAGGTAAAGAGCAAGCACTCAAATTAGCATATTTTGACATCAAAAAATTTGGTGCTTTAGAGCTATCAATACCCAAATCATTTATAATAGAATCAACTAAAAATTGATTGGATTGATGCAATAAAAAATAATCTACCTCATCTTTACTTTTTTCACAAAAATCAAGCATTTCTTTTATGCTTTGGCTCTCAAGATTAAGTGCTTGGTTAAAAATTTCAGCCCCATCCATGTAAAGATTATCTAAGCTCCTATGCTTATTGGTTTGAAATATTTCTTTATTGGAGCTTTTACTCTCATCAAGTTTAGCAAAAGCTCTATTGGGTATGATGAGTTTGTCAAAACCTTCTCCATTAGAATAAAGCTTAAAAAACGATTTTTCATTTGCACTGCTTATGAGTGTTGCACTTACTCCATCGCCAAAGATTGGAGCTAAATTTGCATTTAAAGGGTTTATGGTTTTGCTTAAAGTATCACCACAAATTAATAAAATATTTTTTGCATTTTGATTTTCTAAAAAAGAAAAAGCTATAAATAAGCCATATAAATACCCCGAACACGCTTGATTTATATCAAAAGCTATGGTTTGAGGCTTTAAATTTAATCGTTTGTGAAGATAGTTTGCACATGATGGCATAAAAAAATCAGGTGTTTGAGTAACAAAAATCACCATATCAAGCTCATTTTTATCAAAATCAAGCATTTTAAATAAATTTATACTTGCTTCATAGGCTAAATCTGTTGTGCTAATATTTTCATCAGCGATAAATCTTTTTTGTATGCCTGAAATTTTTTTCATTCTTTTTAGCATTTTGGTATCATTTTGAAAAACATCTTCTAAACAATCATCTATATTTATGCATTTATTAGGCACACAAACGCTTATGCCTGCTATTTTGGCTTTATTAAAACTAGCTTTCAATTATAAGTCCTTCGTAATTTATCATTTCTTTTTGGATTAGAGCAAAATTTTCTTTTATGTTTGCATTTAAACTATATAAAAATTCTAAAAATGGCATATTTCTTTCGCCCTTTTGAAAGTATAAAATACATTCTTTTGTATTAAAAAGCAGGTGTAATAATTCTATAGCCTTATATAGCATAATTTTTTCAAGCTTTCTTCCTAAGGCTCTACAACTTATGCAAAGATCTTTTATGATTAAATTTGTTTCATCTTTATAAGCTAAAAAAATTGCTATAATACCACTATCGCTTAATTTATCATTCATGCTTATAGTCAAAATAGCATGTTTTTGCATAAATTCTTCACACTCTTTTAAGCTTAATCTTGAGTAATTTGATATAAATTGATTAGTTTTATTAAGTAGTTGTGAAATTCTTTCAAGTTCATCTGCGTGGTTGATATGAAATTTCAAACAAATCTGTAATTTTTCAAAATACTCTTTAGGGCTAAGCTTGCTAAGTTCTTGTCTTTGTAAATTTGCTTTAATATCAGCACTTCTTAACTCATCTTCTTTGCTAAAGCTTGTTTTTAAAAGTCTAGGATAGAGCTTTAAACTATAAGCACTATTTTCATCAGCTAGCAAGGTATTAATATGAAGGTGTGATACATTTTCAATTTCGGCTATATTATCATCAATAAATAGCACACTATCAAAAGCTATATTAAAAAAATTTACAATTTCTTTAATATTTTCGTCTTTACTTTTCCAATTAGCCCTGATCATACTAAAATCATCAAGTTGTAATAAAAAGTCTTTTCTTTGTGAAAAAAGTTTTTTTACATCTTCTTCTTCATTTTTTGAAGCGATGGCGAGTAAAAAACCTTGATTTTTTAAATTTAAAAGCTCACTTTGTAAGGCTTTATGATTGCTAGATAAAGTAAGATTTTCAATGCCATCTTCGCCTAAAATTCCTTGGTATAAGGTATTATCAAGATCTATGATGATTGCTTTTAAAGTTGGTTGCAAGAAGCTAGGTAGGATTTTTAGTCCTAGAATTTGGGCTAATTTTACACAAGCTTTATTACTAAGTCTGCTTGCATTTATTTCAAAATTACTATCATCTATGATGAGATTTTCATCTAAAAAGGGCTTTAGTATTTTGTAAATACTATATTCTTTTAAGCTTGTATCGCCAAGTAAAAGTGTGATGATAGGAGCGTTGCTAATGCTTGATAGCTCTTGTATTTTTTCTTTGATAAAATCATCTACATTTTTTTTATAATTGTTTAAATCTATAAATATGATGTTTAAATCTGCTTTTTGGAAATTATCATAACTTAAACTATCATCATAAGAGCTTATGTTAAATTCGGCCTTTAATTTACTAAAGGCTAAAAATGCATTTAGTATACTTGAAATCACTTCAAAAGAGTGATTTCTAAAAATATTAATAGTAATTTTTTTATGATGATTTTCCTTGCTAAGTTTTATGAGATCACTTCTTTTTAAATTTGGTGAAAAAAGATTCATTCTTTGACCAAAACTACTGCCATTACAATAGCATTTTTTGTTTTTAGTGCTTTTTCTAAAGAATAATTATTCGCCATAAAATATTCACATTCTTTGATTTTCAATCCTGCTTTATTAAGTAATTCTTTAACTTCATCAGGATGAGAAAATAAATAAATATGATCAATTGCAGGAGCGTTGATAGGTATAGTCGCAAAGATTTCTCCATTATCATTTAATAAGGCTTTTACATCTTTCATAAATTGTAAAGGTTGTTCAACATGTTCTAAAACCTCTCCCATTACTACCAAATCAGCTTTGTTGTTAAACTCACATTTGGTAAAATCTTTACATATAAATTCGCATTTAGTATTTATTTTGCCAAACTGATTTTCTACCATATCCTTGCTCATTTGACAACTTATAGGAGATATATCGATGCCAAAATATTCTTTAAATTTTTGACTTCTTAGGGCTTTAACAAAAAATTCACCATGTCCTGGTCCTATTTCAAGATAGGTATTTTCTTGATTTTGTTTTTCATCTATATACTTAGCAAAATATCTTCTAACCTCAATATGAGCATTCCATATAAAAGAAGATATAGCAAGACCTACCATGTATTGCTTCATATAGTTTTCATTAAAATACACCATATTTTCTACTTCTGCTAAGGTGCTATATTTATATTTTCCAAATTCTATAAAATATCTAGTTTCTTCTAAAGTATCATTTAATACAACTATATAGCTTTGAGCTTGTTCTTCTAAAGTAATATTTAGTGTATCTTTGTAATAAACAATAAGCTTTTCTAAATCTTCATATTCTTCTTTAGAGAGTTGTAATCCATCTAAACATTTTTTGTGTAGTGGATTTTTTTCTTCTATTAGTTTAAATAATTCTTTTGTATTTTCTAGCATAATTTCTCCTTAATAGCTTGCAAAAGTTCATTTTGTGATTTTAGCTGACTTAATTCATCTTTGCTAAATTTGATTTCAAATTCTTCTTCTAAGCTCATGATTATATCAATATGATTTAAAGAAGTCCAATTTTTGCAATTTTGCATGCTTAAATTTGAATTTTCATCAACTTTTACTTCTAGTATATTTTCTAAAATTTCATAAAATTTATTTTCCATAATTCTTATAAGCCTTTTTTGATGTTATTTGTGTATAATCGTCAAGTGTATAGTTTTTTTAATCTTTTAAAGAAAGAAATTTTATGAAAAAAGATGATTTTTTAAATTCAATTGAAGAAATTCTAAGTATTCCAAAGAATAGTTTATTGGAAGATGATATTCTTGAACACTTTCAAGATTGGGATAGTATTGCTTTTTTTGAATTGAGTGTTTTAATTGATAAAGAATTTAATCTTAAGGTTAAACCTGAAGATATTAAAAAATTTATTAGTGTCAGAGATATTTTAAAATCTGTAGGCTTTTAATGGTAATTACTAATGCAAAGATATCTTATATATGCGGTATACTGCCTTCGCATAAAATAAACAATTATGATAATGAATTGTTTAGTGATAGAGTAAAAAGTAGAATTATCAAGTCTTCTGGGGTTGAAAATAGATATATTTTAAACCGAGAAAATGGCGAATCAATATTGGATTTATTTATAAAAGCAGGACAACATGTAATAGATGCATTATCTTGGGATAGAAACTCTATTAAAGGTATTATAGTTGTCTCACAAACTCATGAATATAGATTTCCAGTTACAGCAGCGCTTTTACAAAATAAACTAGGTATTCATAATAATTGTTTTGCTTATGATATTGTAATGGGGTGTTCTGGGTATACTTATGGTTTATTTAGTGCGATGAGTCATATTAATTCAATAAGTGATAGAGTTTTATTATTTGTAGGTGATGCAATAAATGATTTTGTTTATCCTAAGAATAAGTCAGTTGCATTTTTATTTAGCGATGGTGCTAGTTGTACAGCATTAGAATACTCAGAGGATAAAAATTATAAAAATACATTTGCATTTGAAACATTTGGTGACAAAAGTCAGTTAATTATAGCGCAAGATGGAGGTAATAAAAATCCTATAAGCCTCTCATCATTTGAAGAATTTGTTGATGATGATGGAAATATTAATATTGCGGCTTGTATGCAAATGAAAGGAATAGAGCTTTTTGATTTTATGTGTAATACTGTTCCTAATAGTATTTTAAATTTTATGAAAAATAATGATTTTGAAGTTGTAAACACTGAAAAGTTTTTTTTACATCAAGCAAATGTTTTTGCATTAAAAGAAATTGCTCGAAAGCTAAATATTGTAGATAAAATGGAAGAGTTAATGCCTATAAATATTCATAAATACGGAAATACTAGTTGTGCTTCAATTCCTATTTTGATATCAGAGCAAGGAGAAATAAAATCTGAAAACGTTTTATTATCAGGCTTTGGAGTTGGAATTTCAATATGCTCTCTATATATTACAAAATTAGAATGTTCCACTAAATTGTTGTTTTATTAATAAAATATCATAAATATATATATTGATGATTTTTAAAAGATTCTATTGTTGAAGCAAAAATCTGTTTTATATCAGATATAAAAATATTATCCCCTCCAAAAGAAATGTTTTTATAGTTTTGTGTTGAGATTAAAAAATTTTTTATTTTAGTTGCATCCGGATATAAATTTTCTTTCCTAACATAAAAATTTATAGATTTTTTATATGTTTGTTTATTCTCATCTATTATTAATCCTTCAAATGTTTTATTATATCTATAATAAATTCCGAAATATTCTTCAGGGTAGTGAAAATAAGTAAAAGATAAAGTATCTCCAAAGTTTATTAATTTCCCACCTTCTTGTGTTAAAACATCATACACACAATTTTCTCCAAAACAACTTGTAGTGTCTTTTAAAAACAATTCTTCTTTGGCTCCTTTAACGGCAAATGAAAATATAGGATC
>NZ_NFOE01000107.1 GCF_002179635.1 Campylobacter jejuni
TTTGTTTTGATTGATTGCATTATTTAAAAAATTTAAATTATTAAAGATAATTTTTTTAATACTAGATAAATTTTTATCAGAGCTAAATTTTTGTTCTTTTGTGATTTCATCTTTATTAGCTTGATTTAAATGTATGATTTTAAAAGTTTTTTTCTTGTTACTTTTAAATTTATCTTCAATAGTATGTAGTGTCTTATACAAAGAATTCTTAGCTTCTTTATATCCATCAAAATCACCACATATAAAAATAATTTTATTAGCATTTTCGGTAAGATTTTTTAACTCAATTTCCAAATTATGATTTGATGTAATTAAGGTGAAATCTTTTATTTTCATATTTTAATCCCATTCACTACTACAAATTTACAAACATAAAGCTCTTGTTTTCTATCTTCATCTTCTAAGATCTCATCTAGTCCATTTGCGATTTGAAATTTTAAATTTTGCATTTTAGCAGGAGCTAAAAAACTAAAATGATATTCGTTTAATTCTTTATTATCTTCTAGGGAATTTTTGATGATTTTATCATACTCATGTAGCTGTGTAAAATACCCTGCTCCTAAATCTTTATATTCAAATTCTTTGTAAGCACTTTTATAAACTTTAGCAATATTTTTTGGGATAATAAAATAAAGTTTGATTAAATTAGTATCAAAACTAAAATTTAATTCTTTAAATTCATAATCTTTACTAAAGTCTTGTTTGAATTGATTAAGAATATTAACATCCTCTATATCTTTTAAATCTTTTTGATCTATATTTAATTCACTTAAAGCTTTGTTTTGTTCTTTTTTTTCATTATTGATCAAAAGATTATAGATAGGTAGGTTATCTTTTTGAAATCTATCGCTTTTATAATGTAGTCTTATTATAGGCTCTTTTAGCTTTGTTTGGTTTTTGTTTTGTTTGGCTAAGCCTTCCTTAGGATTAAAACTATGATCAAATTTAAACTTAGTA
>NZ_NFOE01000033.1 GCF_002179635.1 Campylobacter jejuni
GCTCCAATACCTGCATTTAAGCTAAATTGTTCATTAATATCAACATTACCACCTACAATGATTTGTCCATAAGTTTTTTTCTTATCGTTTCCTTTGATGATGAAATTTGAACTTGAACCAACAAATCCAGCTACATAATCATCTCCATTATTCATTACATATTGTTCTATTTTTGGAGTGACAAATAAATATGATGTTTCACTCATATATTTTCTAAATTCAGCACCTAATTCTAAAGATATAGAATTATTTGTCATGCTTTGAACTTCTTTTGCAAACATACCACTTTCTTTATAACTTGGAGTGTGTGCGTAGTAGTAATTTATACCAGCAAAAGGCTTGATAAATAATGATGATGAATTTGGATTAAAAATTCTACCAGCATTAGCGCTTAAGCCAAAGAATTTACTATCAAAATCAGCATTACTAGAATCACTTAGCATTGCTACACTTTGATCTGTTGGAGAAATTTGTCCATAAGCTCTTAAATTAATTTCCCATTGATCGTTTGGATTAATTAAAGAATAAATACCAAATTGATAGTTATCTGATTTTTGTTCCATAACTCCATCTTTGATAGTTGAATCAGCATAGGTAAAGTAAAAACCAAGTAAAGCATTATCATTGATTTTTCTATCAGCACCTAGTGTAAATCCATATAAAGCACCACTATCTCCATCTATGATATTTGCACCACCAAAAACATTACCCCAAAAGCTATTGTTAAACGAAGAATTTCCATAATAATTATAAACATCACTTGCTAGTGCTGCTATATGGGTTGTAGCAAATTTTTCTACTAAAGCTTTATCTTGATAAGGATTTGAAAGTTTTGCTACTCTTGTTCCAATGGCTAGATCATTTGCTACACCTATAGATGAATTAACAGAAGAATTTTGAGCATTATTTACTATAGCTTTTGCACTTGCTTTTGTATTTGTAGTAAGTGTGTTTAGATTTTTTCCTGTGGTATCTAGAGTGAGTGCTGCGATAGCATCATTGCTAAGTTTAGAATCTAAAATACTATTTAGCATATTTACAGCTAAATTTTTATTTTCTAAGCTAACATCTTTCATATTTTCAACTAAATCACTACCATCAGGTTTTCCACCATTAGCTTCTATGTCTTTGATTTGTTGTTCTAATTTTTTAATTTGTTCTTGTAGTTCTTTTTCTGCTTGTGCTATGGCTTCAAGCATAGCATCATCGCCAATATATCCTGGTTTTTGGTAGGTTCCAAATCCAGAATTTTCTAAATTTTCATTTCTTTTAATATCTTCTTTTATATTATTAAAGCTATCTAAAGCTTCTTTTCTAATATCAATTTCAGATTTTAATATTTTTGATAAATCTCTTACATTTTCATTAGCACCACCGCTAATTAAAAGACTTTTGCCATCATTAGAAACACTAAGTTTATAATCTGTAAATTGAGCCAAATCAGTATCTTCAAAAAATACATTTTTTGGAAGTAAATTACTTGTTTCAAGCATGCTCGTTATATCTTTAGTATATAGTGCCGTTACTATGTTTTTATCTATATCTTGGTTAAAATTGCCTGTTGTTTTTATAGCTACATAGTTGTTTATACCTAAATTTGAAACACTATTTGTACTTATACCTATAGCCGAATCTTTTATATTTACATCTCCATCTACAGAGATTAAACCACCTTTTTTATTTGCATCATATATACCGATAAAAGAATTATTTACATTTAAATTTCCTTGTATATTCATATAGCCATCTTTTTCGCCATATCCATTCCATACATCTAAACTAGGTCTATCAAGCTCCCAATCATTTATATTGTCACCTGTTATAGGTGAGCTACCATTAAGTGTAACATTTCCCTTTATATTAAAAGCTTTATTTGCTTTTAAAGAAGTTTGATCTTTATTTAAAATAACTTCTTTTGCTTCTAAATTAACACTATATAAATCATATCGTGCTTCATTAGTTGAAGTTTCACCTAGATCTACCCAATCTGAATCAGATCCTATGGTTAAAATACCACTTGTTTTGATATTAATTTCTTTTATTGTCTTTCCAGCCCCATTTATACCTTCTTGGATAGGATATAGTTGGAGCATACTCGGATTTGTTTTTAATTCTATATTTTTTTAGAATCTAAAATCCAAATTCCATCTTTATAGTTAAAAAAATCATGTAAATTTCCGGAATTTACCTCTTGTGCTAAGGTAGCACTACTTAATAAAGCACTAATGCTAACTCCCATTAAAACTTTACTTGTATGATAAGAAAGTTTCATTTGATTACTCCTTATAAATTTAAATTAAAAAAGCATTATACCCCCCCCC
>NZ_NFOE01000005.1 GCF_002179635.1 Campylobacter jejuni
GCTTATATATGGTAATAAATAAAGAGTATAAATATCTTATTATGCTATTTAGATAATTAGAATATAGAGTTTTTTATAAAGTTGATAATAGTTGTTATAATCTTAAAATAACTTATTAAAAAAATATATTTAATTATAATTTATATGTTTTTATAAATCAGGCAATAGGTAAAATAATATATAGAATATTTAATGGAAAATGAAAGGCGGTTTAAGTATAAATCTAAAGCTTAAAAATAAGCTTTAGATTTTTAATATTCATATTGATTTAGTTCTTCTTGAGTGCCAAGTAGCATTAGTATATCATTTAAATATGCAGTGGTTTCTAAATTTGGCATAATACTCCAAATATCATGCTGTTTGTGTGCAATGACTTTTAAATTTTGTCCAATAAATTGCAAAGTTTTTCCTGCTAAATTTTCATCTATTAGAAGTTTTGCTACTTTTATGGTGTTAGCTGAAAGATCTATGATTTCAAAATTTGGATTAGTAATAAGAATTTTAGCTAAACGCTTTGCAGATTCTTTTTCAGGATAGATGACTTTATTAACCCCAAGTTTTGAAAGAATTTGTCCATGTGTAGAAGAATTTGCTTTAGCTATGATATTTTTTACTCCTATTTCTTTTAAGGCCATGAAAGTGAGTATGCTTGATTCTAAATTTTCACCTATGCTAAGTATGACAACATCGGCATTTGCATAACCTGCTTCTTTTAAAGCTATAGTATGGGTAGAATCTAGAATATAAGCAAAATCTGCGTGATCTTGTAGTTCTTTAACTGCTTCTTCATCTATATCTGAAACAATAACCCTTTTACCTTGGTCAATAAGTTCTTTTGCTAAAACTGAGCCAAACCTTCCAAGTCCTATAATACCATAAGTTTCTTTTTTCATAATATGATTTTTCCTTTTGGATAATTTAAATATTTTTCTTTTTCTTTAAAAAATATACTAAATAAAAATGCAAGCACACCCACTCTACCACTAAGCATAAGTAAAATGATAATTAACTTACTTTCAGAATTAAAAAGCGCACTAAGTGATAAAGTTCCACCATCGCCCACTGAAACTCCAACAGTAGCAAATGCTGAACTTGTTTCAAAAAGTAAGGGTAGAAAGCTTTTATCATCTTCAATTAAGGATAAAATTAATACACAAGTGATGATATAAACAATAGAGCTTACTGTTATAATAAAAGCTTTATTAATGGTTTCATTTGGAATTTCAAAGTTAAAAATCCTTGTATTGCTGTCTTTGATACTCCAATAAGCATAAATTAATAACACAGCAATGGTAGTTACTTTGATACCTCCAGCAGTTCCACCAGGTGCACCACCTATAATCATAAATAAAGATCCAAAAAATAAACTTGCGTCTTTAAAGGTGCTAATATCAAGAGTGTTAAATCCTGCAGTTCGGTAATTTACTGCTGTAAAATATGCACTCATAATTTTATCAAAAAGAGAAAATTCTCCAATACTTTTTGGGTTGTGATATTCAAATAAAAAAACTACCAAACTAGCAAAAATAATTAATACAACAGTAGAAATTAAAACAAGTCTTGTGTGCAAGCTTAAAGTTGCAAAACGTCTTTTGGAGAAAAAGTATAATTCTAATAATACAAAATAACCCAAACCTCCAATGATAACTAAAGAAGTGATAATGAAGTTAATCCAAAAATCATTTCTATAAGGCATTAAACCACTTTCAAATACACTAAAACCAGCATTGTTGAAAGCTGAAATAGAGTGAAAAATACTAGCCCATAGAGCCTCACTTAAATTCATATCAAGTTTAAATCTAAAAAATAATAATATTGCTCCTATAAGCTCAATAGCAAATACAAAAAATAAAACCTTTTTTAAAAATCCTACAAGTCCATCAGTACTAGGATAAATCAAAGATTCTCTTAAAAGGTTTTTTTCTCCAAAACTCATTTTCTTACGCACTAGAATATATAAAGCCATGGCTATACTCATATAGCCCAAGCCACCTATTTGAATAAGTAATAAAATAACAAGTTGTCCATAAAAGCTAAAATCTAGTGAAGTATTTAATACAACAAGTCCTGTCATGCTTACAGCTGAAGCACTAGTAAAAAATGCATCTAAAAAAGATATAGATTTTGTGTGCATGATAGGTAGCATAAGGATAAAACTACCAAAAAGTGCTATAAGTATATAGCCTATAAATAAAATTCTTATATTATTTCTATCTAAAGATAATTTTGTCATTTTGTTTCTTTAAAAAGTAAAAAGAAACATTCTACTTAAAATTGGTTAATGAGTAAAAGAAGAAAACTTTCCACTTAAAAGTGGAAAGTTGGAGTATTAAAACATACCTACTGCTAAGAAACCTAAGGCAACAGCTATAGCTATAGCTAATACACCTGGGATAAAGAATGCATGGTTAAATATAAATTTTCCAATTCTTGTTGTGCCGGTATCATCCATTTGAACTGCACCTAATAAAGTAGGGTAAGTTGGAAGAACGAAAAGTGCTGAAACAGCAGCAAAACAAGCAACTAGCATATAAGAATCTGCAGGATTTGTAGCTGAAATTCCTAATGCAGCAATGATAACTGGAACAATAGCTTTTGCAGTAGCTGCTTGAGAGTATAAAAGCATACTAGCAAAGAAGAAAGCAACTGCAAGCATAGCTGGAGTTTGTTTAACCCACTCACCTGCTACTTCTTTAATACCTGCTTCATGACCTGCAACGAAAGTATTTCCAAGCCAAGCAACACCAAATACACATACACAAGCTGTCATACCTGATTTAAATACACTTGTATCTAAAATTTTTGCAGGTTCAACTTTACATAAGAATGTAATTAAAGTTGCAGCAGTTAATAAGAAACTCATAATCGCAGCATCTCTTGGGATAACTACTGGATCAATCCACTTAATGTTGTTAGAAATTGCTGTAGCATAAAGAACAACTGCTAATACTGTGAATAAGAAAATAGCAACTGAAAGTTTTGCACCTGGTTTATCTTCGCTTTGTAAAACATCAGAAGCGCTTTTTACAAGGCCAGCTTTTAAACGTTCTTGGTATACAGGGTCTTTGCTAAGATCCATAGGAGTGATTAAACTTACAATGAAAGCTGTAATCATACAAGCAGCAAAAGTAGTTACAATCCAAATACCAATTAATGCAGGATAGTTCCAACCAAGCGGTTCTAATACGCCAGTCATATAAACAACAGCAGCACTAACTGGAGAGGCTGTAATACCAATTTGTGAAGCAACAACCATTAGCGAAAGTGGAGCTGATGGTTTAATGTTTTGTGATTTTGCAACATCAATAACAACAGGCATTAATGAAAATACCGCATTACCAGTACCTGCTAAAATGGTAAGTAACCAACCGCAAGCTGGTGCAAGGTAGTTGATAAATCTTGGATGTTTACGTAAAATTCTTTCGGTAACTTTTACCATATAATCTAAACCACCTGCTTGTTGCATTGCTGAAATTGCAGCAATAGCTGCGGCGATGATTAAGATAACATCCCAAGGAATATTACCTGGCTTCATACCTAAAACAAGACCTAAAATAACAACACCCAAACCTCCGGCATAGCCTATTGCTATGCCACCAAGGCGGATACCTATGAAGATTGCCCCAAGAAAGACAACAAGTTGTAAAATAATCATAATATCCATGATTAAACTCCTAAATTATTAAGCTTTTCTTTTTTCTGTCATGTGAGGATTTAACATATTTTCTGGTGTTAAAATTCTTTCAATTTCTTCTTTTGGAAGATATCCTCTTTCAAGACAAATATCGCCAACTGCTTTACCAGTTTCTAAAGCTTCTTTAGCAATACTTGCAGATTTTTCATATCCTAAAACAGGGTTAAATGCTGTAACAATACCGATTGAATTAAGCACAGATTGTTTGCATGCTTCAGGATTTGCTGTCAAACCTCTTACAGCTTTTTCAGCTAGAGATTTCATTGCATTTTCAAGTAATACTATAGAGTTGAATAATCCATAAGCAATACCTGGTTCAAATGCATTAAGTTCAAACTCACCTCTTTCAGAGCAAAGCATGATAGTAACATCATTTCCTATAACTTCATAGCAAGCTTCACCCACTGCTTCACAAATTACTGGATTTACTTTACCTGGCATGATAGAACTACCTGGTTGCATTTTTGGTAGATTAATTTCACCTAAACCACATCTTGGACCTGAATTCATTAACCTTAAATCATTTGCAATTTTAGATAGTCTTACAGCTGCAGTTTTTAATGCACCACTTACATGTACAAAGTCAGCTGTATCTTGAGTAGCTGCAATGAAATCTTCTGCTGGTTTAAATTCAACACCAGTAATTTCTTTTAATTTTTTCTCAACCACAAATTTGTAATCAGGATGGCAGTTAATTCCTGTACCAATAGCTGTTGCACCAAGATTTAAATAAGTCATTGATTCACGGGCTGCTGTGATTTTAGCAATATCGCTTTTAATATAGCTAGCAAAAGCATTGAAGGTATTTCCTAAAGTCGTTGGAACCGCATCTTCAAGCTCTGTTCTACCCATTTTAATGATATCTTTGTATTCGTTAGCTTTAGCTTCTAATTCAGTTTTTAAAAGCTCCATAGCTTTTAAAAGATCAGTAAGTTTTGCGTAGGTTGCTACTTTAATTGAACTTGGATAAGTATCATTTGTAGATTGACCTAAGTTTGTATGATCATTTGGATGAAGGTATTGATATTCTCCTTTTTTATGCCCCATACTTTCAAGAGCAATATTAGTGATAACTTCGTTAGTATTCATATTTGTACTAGTACCAGCACCACCTTGGATCATATCTACTACAAATTGATCTAAAAATTCACCAGCAATCAATCTGTCGCAAGCTTTAGCAATAGCATCAGCTTTGTCTGCATCAAGAACTCCAACTTCTTTGTTGGCAAGTGCAGCCGCTTTTTTAACTTGAGCGAAAGCTTTTACAAAATAAGGATAATCTTGCAACCTTCTGCCACTCATATGGAAGTTTTCTAGTGCTCTAAAAGTTTGCACTCCATAATAAACCTCGTCAGAAATTTCCAACTCGCCAATAAAGTCGTGTTCTTTTCTTGTTCCCATGATGTACTCCTTGTGGGTTTTATTTAAGTTTTGTTTATAAACTTAATGAGTATTATATAACAATTTTTTATAAAAGTTTCATAAATTTTACTAATTTCAATAAAAATATATAAAAATATGTCAGATATTGATATTCATTTTCTTAATATCAATTATTTAGTGTGTATTTTTATGTTTTACGATATTTATTATAGTAGTTTATATTTAATATTAATTGTTTTATATTTACTTATTGTATATATAAGATGATTTTGTAATGTAAACTATGTTGATTAGAGTTTGTAGAAAATCATTTTTCAAAAATAAACAAAATCCCATACTAGTATTTAAAAACTAACAAGCCTTAGCTTGCTAGTTAAACACTAATTTTAAAACTTCTTCTTCCTAGCATCTTCTAAGATATCATTAGCTATTTTATTTACATTATCAGATATAGCTGCACTATCTTTTGC
>NZ_NFOE01000125.1 GCF_002179635.1 Campylobacter jejuni
ATTTATCTAGTATTAAAAAAATTATCTTTAATAATTTAAATTTTTTAAATAATGCAATCAATCAAAACAAAAATAAAACGATCAATAAAATTATTGATGAGAGCAATGAAGAAAATATTGAAAATTTTTTAAAAGGAGTTCAAAAAGAATTAAATACATTATTAAAAAATATCAAAGAATCTGATTATTTTGAGCAAGAGATTAAACCAAAGATACAACTTACCCTAGATACACTTTTTAATACACTTTTAAAAAATATCACTCAATCTAATGATGATGAATATAAGCAAATTATTAGAGCTATAGCAAAATTTTTTATTAATATATTAGATTCTGTAACCAATCTTAAAAAACCTATCTCTTTAGTTAAAAAGAATCCTTATGTTTTTGTTGTAAATACATTATTTGAAGCTTATAATTCTTCTTCTGACTATCAAGAGTATAAGGAACAAAAATATTATTATGATTTTGCTTATCCACTTTTAGAGCTTATTACTAGTAAGCTTTATCCTATTATCGCTTTGTGCAATGAAGAAATTTTATCTGATGTATTGATTATAGATGATAAAGTATTATTAGATTTTTCATCTTATTCTAATGTACCTTCTATTAGTCTTTATAAAAATAGTTTTTATAAAGTTATTTTAGATGAAGAATTTCAAGGTGTTTTTGATTATTTTTTAGAAAATAATCCAAAAATTGAAAATGAAAAGTTAGATAATACACTTTTAATGAATTCTAGTTTAAAAAATTTTGATACAACATTAAAAAAAGCAATCAATTCAAATATCTCTGAACTTAATCATTTCTTTTATGCAGAATATCCTGATTTAAATTCTTCCATACTAGTAGAAATGATACTAGATAAAAAAAATACTGATCAAATCAATACAACAAAAATGGGTAAAAATTATTTGTTTATTACCAATCCACCACAGCTTAACAATGCAGCACTTTGTGAAGATTTGTATCAAAAAAAATTAGGAGCAATAATAAAAAATCGTCCTAAAGCTCTTACAAAAAATGAAAAACTTGGATTAAAAGAACAATTTCCTAGTAAAAGAGATTATGGTTCTTATTTTATAGAAAGAGATGTTAAAAAGGAAGATGATTTTGTATTGCAGCTTTGTCCTTTTGTGAAACTTGATGGACAGATTTATCAAAAATATAAAGGGTATTTTAATTTTTATAATCAAACATATTCTTGGATGAAACTTTATTTATTGGAATATATAAACGAACGATTGGAATATGAAAAAGTTAAGCAAGATTTTGCTTATATTGATAGCTTTTTTAAATTACCTAAAGAACTGGAAGAAATTAGCGAAAAAGAAAAAGAAAAAGCAGAAGAATATGTCGGGCTTTTTAATGATTATTTAGATAATATCAATTCTTATTATGACCAAATACAATCCAATCTTAACTCAGAACCATTAATATTTAAAATATATGAAAATGTAGATTTTAAGAAATACTCACCTTTAACGGTTGTTTTATTGACTTTAACTTTGTATGTTTTACAAAAAGACTTAGCTTCTACACAAGAATATTCTTTAGGATATAAATTGTTTCAGGCATATACTGGGCGTGATAAAAAAAATATTTTACTTAATTACCAAAAGATTAAAATACCAAATTATTTTAATGAGTATATTTCATTTATCCCTGATGATATTTATTTTTATGATAATGATAAAAAAATTTACATCTTTTTATCTAAAGAATTAAATAAAAACAAAAAAGAAGATGAAGTTATCTATTTAGATGAATTAGCCAAAGCTATGTTTGAAAATGATTTTGAAGAAGAAGATCAAACTTATGTGAATTTTTTAAAAATCTTAAACGAAAGTTTTGATGAGGAAATTGAATTTAAAGAAAATACACAAACAGACAAAACTCTTCCTTTGAAAAAAGATTTAGATAAAAGCATTCAAGAAATTATGCTTGATAATGAACTTGCAAAATTATCCATAGATATCACTTTTTTTAATATCATTAAGCAACTTTTTCCTTTTGCAGAATTTTTTATGAGCCAGCCTGATTTTTTTAAAAAAATGATTTTATTTTTTATAAATTCAAGCTTTGATAAAAAGCATTATGGCAATAAATTATTTTCTAGTTTTAAAGCACATTTTTTTAAAGAACTAGGGATATTTTATGCACTTAATCCTAAAGGGCATTTTATAAAAATTAATCCAAAAAGTAAAAAGCCACTCAATAAGCTTTTTTTATATCAAATAGGAACAAATTATTATTATTTTAATCAATTAGAATATGCAAGCGAGTTGAAAAAGTCAAAGAGTTTTTCAAGATTGGATAAAGCTAAGCAAATTCATTTGATATCAAAAGTAAAAAAACAATTAGCTATTGATTTTTCTATTAAAGTAAGTAAAAATTTAAGTGTAGATGTGTTAAAAAATTTAGCAGGATCTTTTATCGATACACTTTTGCCTACAAATTATGAAAGGTTAAAAATTTTATATGAAAAACTAATGTATGAAAAATTTACTTACAATTATGATTTTCCTTTAGCTGTAAAAAAAGAAGAATACTTAACCTATCCTTTATTGATAAATTCTAGATTTATGAGTTTTGATTTATCTGAGTTTATTTTTGGTTCTTTATTATGCACAGGTGGGCTTAATTATTATCCTAGTATTGCTTGTGCTACGACTTCAAGCAAAGCTAGGGAATTTGCCTTAAAAAGACTTTTATCTTATATTATTTTAGATGAGAAAAGAAGTGCTTTTAAGGAAGATAAAATCAATGAGGGCAAATACATCTTAAATGATAAGGAATTTTTTGAAGAAAACAATATAGAACTTAGAAATTGTAATATATGTAAGCTAGAGCATTTTCAAAGAAAAGAAGAGTATAAAACACAACACCCAGTGATAAAACAACACCCTATCTTAGCTTATAATGATGCTATACAAATTTTATACGAATATGCAAATGGTATTTATAGCACTACTCAAGATGAAAAGGGTAAGTTCATAGAAGATAGACAAAAAGCAAGAAGATTAATGGAAAATTTAGAAGCCATAGGACAACATAATTTAGAAGTGATGTATAAGGGGATAGGGGATAAGAAGATAAAAAATGAAATTAAGATGAAAGAAGAGGATGAAGAAAACGATGATGATAGTAAAACCCAAGATTATTCTAATCAATTCATAGGTAGATTAGCTACTACTATAATCATGGAAGATGGTTTGTATATAGGATGAAAGGATAAAAATGAGTGAAACTTATGAAATTTATACACCTAATGGTGGTATATTAGATGTAGAAAAAAAAACGAATAAAATTTTATTATATGATGGGGGAGCTAAGGTAGGCAAATACACCCAAGAATATTCTAAAGCTTTGTTTGAAGCTGATCGTATATTAAGAAACTCCCCCTACAAAGACTATCAACCCAGATATTTAGATCCTAATCTTTATACAGGACAAAGTTCTACTTTGCTTGAGTTTAAAGATTGGCAAAGTATTTATTTAAAAGATCCTATAAAAGGAGCTATAGCTCCTTGGACTAAAGCAGAAAAAGCTTATTATAAATCTTTAAAAACTAAAAAAGAAAGATATAAGTATTTAGTTATAAGAAGTGGTATAAGAAGTGTTGTTATAGATATACCTTATGAAGCTATAGGAGCTGTAGATGAAAAAGGAAATGTAGATCCTAAATATGAAAAATTATATAGAATAGTAGATGATAATAAACATAATCTAAGATCAAGTTTATTTCATAATGAATGGGGTATGGCAGCAGGAATATTAGGTGATTATAAATATCTAGCTAATGATATGTTTCAAAATGGTTTTAATGCAAGATTTATCCAAGCTACTATACTTTATATACAATTAAGTGGAGGAAGTAGTATATTAGATAAACCTAATTTATTGGGTGCTATTTATGGTTATGCTGATATTGCCGTAGGAAGTGGTTTAGTAGGAGTGCATAAAAATCCTTTAAGAGAACAAGAGATTAAAACCTTAGCTAAGACTTTAAAACCTGATGAATTTGGTATGCTTCCTTTTATAGATGAGATTATGGGAGTGGATTGGGTAATTGATTTAAATAAATATGATATAGCTAGCGATGAATTTGGAGATATATACAAAGCCTTAAGAAGTGATGTGGTTGAGGGTAAGATAAAAGATCCAAGGGATGTAGATTCTACTTATGAAAGCAGAAGAGAATTTGATCGTTATAGGGGAGGGTATAAAAATGGTATGAGGCAAGGTTATGAAACCGATACACCTAATGATTGGAGTGAAGAAAGAGCACAACTTTTTAATGATACTTTAATACTACATGCCAAACTAGCAGCCCTAACTCCACCTCAAGGCTATCCTAATGCACCTTATTATTTTACCCCTGAAAATCTAGAATGGTATTATAAAAGACATAAGCTTGATAAACTCCTTGATCCAAGAATTCCTGCCATATATAGATATAATTTTCCGCAAGAACTTCGAGCTAAAATACTAGCTTATGCTAAAGAGCAT
>NZ_NFOE01000003.1 GCF_002179635.1 Campylobacter jejuni
CCCCCCGTATTTTTAAATTAAATATATAATTATATTTTTAAAAATAAAGCGAAAATAAAATTATTGTTTTCCTTTTTTTAATTGACGTATTAAAAATCTTGCAGGATGAGTAGCGTGTAAAAAATCTTTTTCTATTTTTGGCTCATCAAAGATTAATGCACTAAGCATTCTAGCTCCAATAATAGCACTAGCAAAAGCTCTGGATCCATGAGCGATAGAAAAATACAAAGGAATAAATTCATTTGGTGCTACTTGACTTTTATTTTTATGCCATAAAAGTGCTTTGTAATTTTGCATATAAAAATTTTCATCATAGGCTTGACCTATTATGGCAAATCTATCACTAGAATATGATCTAAATCCTACTTTTCCACCCATAATTTTTAAATTTTCATCATGTAAAAACTCTTTTATATTTTCAATATTTTGCAAATCATCGTTTTTCAAAAGCATTGTATCTTGATTGAGCCTATCATAACTTGCACCAATAAGTTGCAAATTTAATTCTTCATTGATAGGGCAAATATAACCTTTTGAAGATAGAGCATGAATATTTTTTAAAAATGGTTTTAAGTGAGTACATTGACCTCTAACACTGCTTAATTTCATATATTTATACTCTAAAAATTGCTTAACACCAGCACCTTGAGCATAAATTAACACATCATAATCTTTTAATTTTTTTTGATTTTTAAATTGCAAAGAAAACTTTTCATTTTCATAAGAATAATCTTTAAATTCATACTCAAAAAAAACATTAGCTTTACTTTTTTTAAAAAGCTCTTTTACTACTTTTTGTGGACTTATACATGCTCCATCTTTTAAAAAAGCTTGATTATTGATAATTTCAAATAAAACATTATCTTTTTGACTATTAAAACGCTCTTGCATAAGCTCATTATGAGCAAATTCATAAACCCCTTGTGGAGTTAAATTTAAAATTTGCCTATAAAATCTACTTGCCTCTAAAAAAGCATATTGTGAAAACTCGCCCAGTAAAACATCTGGTTTTAAAATCAAAGAACTTAAAATTCCATTGATATTTCCAGAAGCACCTTTACCTAATGAATTTTCTTTTTCAAAAACATCTACTTGAATATTTCTTAAAGAAAGCTCATAAGCTATACTCGCTCCAGCTATACCTGCTCCAATTATAGCTATTTTTTGAATCTCTTTTTTTAAACTTGGAGTGTTAAAATAAGCAAATTTATCTTCAAAACCAAAGCCATTAAAAACAGCTTGTATTATTTCTCTTTTTCTAAAACCTTTGATCTTTTGCACTTGAAAATTATTATTAATCAAAGCTTTTTTTAAAACGCTTGCGGAAGAAAAAGTTAAAATCTTGGTACTTATTTTTGAATTTTTAGCAACTTTGTTTATAACATCCTCATCAAACATCTCTTGGTTTTTAGCAGGTGCAAAACCATCTAAATACCAAACATCAGCTTTAAAATCTAAATTTTGCAACTTTTCTTTAGCATCACCAAATACCAAATCTAAAAAACAATCTTGAAAATAAAATCTATAAACTCCATCTCTACATGGGGGATAAAATTTTAAAAACTGCTCTAAAAACTCTTTAAATTCCTCATAAAAACCAAGGTTTTTATAAATTTCTCTTAATTTATCTTTTTCTATATAAAAATTTTCAAAACTAAGATAAAATAGTCTTTGATTCTCTTTTTTTTCTTTTATAAAACGCTTTAAAGTAAGGAAAAAATTTAAGCCAATGCCAAAACCAAGTTCTGCAATGATAGTTTGTTTTGCTTGAAATTCAAAAGCATTAGTATAGATAAATTCACTCTCGCTTAAACCATCGCTAGAATTAAAATAATAATCATCAAAATCTAAAGAAAAAGGCGCATTGTTTTTAATGATAATATTTGCTTTTTTCATTGATTTTTATAAAAATAACTCTCTATACCATTAGCAATACCAATAGCTAATAATTCTTGAAAATTCTTATTTGTTAATCTATTTCTTTCACCAGGATGACTAATATAACCTGTCTCAATCAATATAGCAGGCATTTGTGCACCCACTAAAACCCAAAAAGGAGCTTCTCTAACCCCGCCATCAACAACTTTATATTTTTTTCTTACATTGCTCAAAATACTTTTTTGTACATCAATAGCCAATTTATTTGAAGCAACGATTTTTTCACGGTTTAAAAAATTTAAAAAGGTTTGCTTAGAAAAATAATTCATCTCTTCGAAATCTGATTGATTTTCTAGTTCAGCAGCCTTTTTACTTCTTTCGCTTCTTGCAGGCGACAAAAAGAAAGTTTCAATACCTTCAAGAGTTTTAGCTCTTTGTTTATTTGGAGCTGCATTTGCATGGATAGAAATAAATAAATCTGCCATTTTTTCATTAGCCATAGAAGTTCTATCTCTTAAGTTTATAAATTTATCCGTACTTCTTGTGTAATAAATTCTATATCCTCTTTTTTTTAGTTCATTTCCAAGTTTTAAGGCCACACTTAAAACCACATCTTTTTCTCTAACTCCCTTATTACCCAAAGTACCTGGATCTTTACCTCCATGACCTGGATCAATCACTATGATTTTACCTGACTTTTTAATAGTAACTTTTGTTGTTTTAGAGGTAGTTTTTGTCGATGCTTTTTTAACCTTTTTTTCAAAACCTATAAACAACTCATCATCGTCCAAATCAAGACTAGCTTTAAAATCACTAGTGGAATTTAAAACAACTCTTACTGTGGTTTTATTAAACTGCACTATTGTAATAAATTGATTTTTGTTAATATCAATTTTTTTTCTATCACCTTCTAGAATGGCTTCAAAACTCACAATAGAACGATATGTTTTACCATCTTTAAAAGAATTAATTTTAATATCTTCAATATCAATATCATTGTTTAATTTTAAACTAACACCGTTTTTATCTTTACTTGATTTTAAAATATATAAAGGCTCTTTTTTAATAACTTCTTTTTTTGCTTCTGTTTTTTTAACTTCATTTTGCTTTTTAACTATAGGTTTGGGTTCTTCTTTTTTTTCTACTTTTTCAAGCCCCATAAAAAGACTTTGATCTTTAAGCTCTATTTTGATCTTTAATTCTTTTTTTGAGCTTAAGACCAAACGCATACTTGTTGGGTTAAATTGCGACACGATAATATCAAAATCTTTAAATTCAAAAGTTCTCTTAGGTCCTTTTAAAATTCCATCAAAATCTGCAACATAACGAAAATTCTTATCACCTTTAAGAGTAAAGTTTTTAATGTCTTTTTGGCTGATTTTTTCACTTAAATCAAGCAAGATACCATTATCTAATTTTTTAACATCAAGCACAAAAAGCTCTTTTTGCGCCGGAGTTTTTTTATCTTCTTTTTTATCTTCTTTTTTATCTTCTTTTTTATCTTCTTTTTTATCTTCTTTTTTATCTTCTTTTTTATCTTCTT
>NZ_NFOE01000050.1 GCF_002179635.1 Campylobacter jejuni
TCACTCATTGTTTATCCTTTCTTTAATTAACCTATACATAAACCATTTTTCATAATGATAGTAGTAGCTAGTCTACCTATCATTTTTGGTGGTTGCTTTTTTTCTTTAAAAGAGATTTTACCTACTCTTTGTTTCTTTTTACTATTTCTGATCTGATCCTTATTTTGCATTTCATTCTCCGTCACCCCCACATATAAAGCCTTAATATTATTTTGTCCTATGGTATCTAAAGCCCTTAAGAAATTTCTATGTTTTAAAGGATTGGGGGTGTTGTTTGTTGCTTTAGTGTTAAATACATCATTATCCATATCTTCTAAATAATCCATACATTGATGATAAGCATCTATAGGATTTAAAGAATTTTCGCTCAAACCATTATCACAGCTTCTTTTATACTCTTCATACAAAGCCCTTTTTGCTTCATCGTTGTTAATAGCTTGTAGTTTTTGGTTATATTTTTGTATGTTTTCTTTTTGAGTTTTACTAAGACAATCAGGGATTAAAAAATCTTCTTCATGTTTTAGTTTTAAAAGCCTTGGTTTTATAGCTAAATCATGTAAATAAGAATAGGTATTAAAAAAGTCTATATCTTCTATGGTTTTTAAATCACCAGTTTTTGATCTTAATTCATCTAAACATAAATACGCAAAAAGTTTGTTTAAAAGATAATTTCTTACCCTTTTTGTACCACCTACATCTTTATGATAAATAAATAAAGCTTCTTTCTCTCCCAAACCTCCTGTTTGTAGCTTTCCCCCTGTAAACATAGAAGTAAAATTAAAAGAAATAAAAGTATTATTAATAAACATAGGATAAGAGATGAATCCTTCTTGTGTATTTGTAGGTTTTTTCATTAAAACATAAGGGGGATTATATTTATGAGTAAAATTTAAAAATTGCAATCTTTCGTGTTCTTTTTTACTTTGTTCATATGCGCTAATCCATAATTGATTGATCAAATCTGTAATGATAGCTTGAGGTAAAGATATGAAAGATTCTTTGGCAATACTACGAATATTTTTTAAAGTAAAATTAAATTTATATTGAAAAATTTGTTTTTTGCTGATATTTGTTATATCCTTAAAACCATCATGATTTTTTAACTCTTTAAAGCTTGGATCATCTACTAGCATAATAGCTTCGTATTTGTTTTTATTTTTTTGCATATAGCAAAGTTCTAATAAAGCTATTTTATTTAATCTTTTAAGTCTTTTGTTAAATTGTTCTTGATTTTGTATTTTAACCTTTTTCATTTGAATACTTGATTGAGTCATCAAAAACAATAAATAACTTATACCTATACTTTCATAAAAGGCTTTTTGTGTTTTAAGGGTTAAAAAATTAAGAATGGTTTTACTAAGCAATTTAGCAAATTTAAATTCATCTGCTCTTAAAAAATCTGCAAAAGGAAAGAATTTATCTATAAAAACATCCATCATAGCCACTATAGTTTTTTGCGGATTATAAGGAATTTTATTTATATTATTTTTTTCTATATCTTTTATCAATTCATCAAGTTCATCATCGATTTTCTTGTTTGATATTTTCTCTTTTTCAATCAATGCGTTTATTTGTTTTAGATTATACTCCACTGCTTCATCTTGGGTTTGATGATTTTCACTTTGAGGCTCTTTTAGGGAAGATAAAAACTGTCTATCTTCCTCATCACTAATTTCATGATCTTTTAATTGTTCTAAATAATCCACAAATTCTTCTATACAAAAAATTTCATTCTTTGCGAGTTTAACCTTTTGTTGTTTTGAAAAACATAGGGGAATTTTTTCTTCATTTATGTTTAAAAAGACATTTATAGGAAGCATATTAATACTTTCTTCCTCTTCTATTTGTATACTTTCATAATTTGAAAACAATTTCCACCAAGCTTGGAAATCAGTTTGAATGAAAGAATAAAAATGTTTTATCGTATAATAGGTTAAGGCAAGTAAAATCACATCTATGATAGTAAATACACTTTTCTTTACAAAACTCTCTCCTTTGTATACCACACCTGTGTAAGTACCTATTTTAGGCTGTGCAATATGGGTGATACTATCTATATAAGTTCTTATGCATTCTATGCCTTCTTGAAAGTATTGCTTTTGTTTTTCTAAAAAAGTTTTTTTATTATTTGCTTGATAAAAAATAGATTGTAAATAATGATAATTATGTATTTTATTGATATTACTAGGAGTTTTTATAAAATTCATATATTGAAATATATTTTCTAGATTGTTATCTGTAATATCTTTAAATAACTCTTCTTTTTCTTTTACTGTATCTTCAAAGCTTTGATAGGTTTGATAATTTAAGCGAATAAAAGGACTTAAAGAAAGCACAAAGGCATCTTTTTCATTGTCAATAATATTGATTTTATATTTACTATAATCTATCGTTGTATCGTAGTCTTTTGGAGTTTTGATTAAAATATCGTTTTGTGTTTCATCTTCTATGGTATCTGGATAAATGATAGTGTTTTCAAAAATTTCTTCTGTGAGCTTTTGGTGAAGTCCTGCATTATATTTTTGTGGGGCATTTGTAATGATGAGAAAATTTTTTGCATAATAAGATTCGTTTTTTTCACTCTTTAAATCTTTTATGATTTGAGCTAGTGCAATAGAGTTAAAATACGGACTTTCTATATAGCTTAGTCTGTTTTGATCAAGGGACATTTGTTTTTTAAGTGCCTCTTTAATAGAATATCTACTATGCAATATTAATTCTTCTTTGGGGTTTTGGGTGATGAAATTTAAGAATTTTCCTTTGTGAAAATCTTTAAAAATTTCTTCGTTTGATTGAAGATGAATTGCAAGATCTTGCTTATGATATGCTAATGATTGATTCTTTATTGTTCCAAAGCCTGAAAAATCAAAAAGAACTTTATCATCTATGATCAAAGTATAATGATCAATTTTGTTTTCAAAAAGAGTAAAAATATAACCAATATCACTTATGAGTAGTTTTATAATGGCATTATAAATAGCATAAGAATATTTATCTTCACCCCACTTTGAAATTTCTTTATAAGCTTTTATCAACTCAAAAGCACTATCGCCAACAACTAACAATAGCTGTGTTTTTGTTAAAAAGCCTTTTAATTTAAAGATATTAACAATATTAAGAAAAATATTAATTATCGTTTTATATACAGGCTCATAACCTTCTGCATGAATATCTTTAATATTTTGTATTAATTCATTAAAGACAAGCTCTATTTGTTCATTTAGTTTATACTCGTTTAATTTTTGATATTCATCGAATGATTTTAGCTTTTGAAGTATAGGGATTTTTAATTTCTCATTAATGCAAATGATTAAAAAGTCAATATTTTTGTTCTCTTTTTCTAGTTTTTGCGTCATAGTTTCTGAAATAGTTTGATTTTCAGATTTTCCCAAGGCTTTTACAAAATCATCCAAAATGCTTGTCATATCACAAGATAAAGGAGTGATGGTAAAGTTTGAGGGATTATTGCTAAACTTATTAGAATCGGTAAATTTTTCATAAGAATAATCATAAATTTGAACTTTTTTTCCTTTATAAGCAGATATTTTAAGAGTATCATATAAGTATTTATCTAAACTATAATAACAATCTTTAGCAATATTATAATCTGTTAGTGCTAAATTCAGTATATTTTTTCTTGAAAAATTATTACAATATAAAACTATATTTTTAGCTTGTTTGCAATATTTATCTATCAAGTTTTTAAGATTGTTTTGATGATAAATATAGTGACAAGTAAATTCTTTATTTTTCATTATCTACCTTTAAGTAAATATCGACTTAAGATTTTTTATTTAAATAAAAATTTAAATAAAATCATCTATTAATTTTTCCAATCCACCTTATAATATTACCCTTATCATCAATTTCTACTTCTAGATCTTTGTATTTGTTGTAAAATTTAGGAGCTAAGATTTCTTGGAAGTATTTTGTGCCTTTGGGGGTTGTTGCTACCCAGATATTGTATTGTGACCAATATTGTGGTGTATCCCAAGAA
>NZ_NFOE01000129.1 GCF_002179635.1 Campylobacter jejuni
TACTTCTACATATAGGGAAAAGTTTTTTAGCTAAAGCATACATCTCCCCCCCCCCGCTCTGTATGATTGATTCATTCATGTTGAACAACCTTTCTTGATTTCTTCTAAAATTTTAAATAAACTATCTTTAACAAATCGCGCTTCTTTTAAGCTCATTTCTTGATGAGCAGGTATACTAAGTTCAGCTTTATAAAAATTATCCGCATTTTCTAAAAATAAATTTCCATATAAGTTTTTATAATAACTAAACTCATAAGTAGGTTTATAATGCACTTGTACACCTATGCCTAAATTTAATAATTTTTCAAAAATAATCTCTTTTTGGCAATAAAATTCAGGGAAAAGCAAAATAGGGTATAAATGCCTTGAGCTTTTTTTATAATCTTTGATTTTTATAGTGCTAAAATAAGGATTTTTTTCAAATTCTTTATCGTAAAAACTTGTGATGATTTCTCTTTTTTCTAGCATATTATCAAGTTTTTTAAGTTGATTTATACCTAAAGCGCAAGCCACATCACTTAAACGATAATTATAGCCTAATTCAATCATATCGCTATCCCAAAGTCTTTTTTTGACTATGCCATGACTTCTTAAAAGCTTGATTTTTGAGATTAATTCCTCATCATTGCTAACAACCGCACCACCTTCAAAGGTTGTGATAGGTTTAACCGGATGAAAAGAAAATATACTCAAATCCCCCATAGAACCTACTTTTTGATTTTTATAAATAGCACCTAGAGCATGACTTGCATCATCAATTAGTGGGATGTTGTATCGTTTGGCTAAGGCTAAAATTTCATCCATTTCTACACTATTTCCCGCAAAATCAACCACACAAATTGCTCCAATATTAGAGCTATCTTGGCTTAATCTTAAAGCAAGTTTTTTCTCATCAATATTTCCATCGCTTTTTACATCTATAAACTCAACCCTAGCACCTGCCATTAAAGCAGCATTTGCAGTTGCAGCAAAGGTAATAGGGGTTGTTAAGATAATTTTATCTTTTACATTTAAAGACAAATACGCAAGGTGTAAAGCAGAAGTAGCTGAATTTAGCACGCAAGCATATTTTACACCCACATATTCACAAAGGGCTTGTTCAAATTCTTCAACCTTTTTTCCGCCGGTTAAAAAATCATCTTTTAAAGCCTCACAAACTACCTGTATGTCTTGTTCGTCAATATTTTGATGAGAATAAGTTATCATTTTTCAAGCTCTGTATGATTTATTGTATTTAAAAGCTCTTCTTGGCTAATCCATTCTTTGTTATTATCTGAGCTATAAGAAAAGCCATTAGAAACTTTTTTACCTTTTTGTCCTTTTGCATTTATACTAAAATCAACATTAATATTATTAAATTGGATACTTGGGCTGATGACATAATAATTTTCAAATTCATAAGTTAAATGACTATCATCACTTGAAATCATAATTTCATGTAGTTTTTCACCTGCTCTTATACCTATGATTTTATGGGCTAAATTAGGAGCCATAGTTTTAGCCAAATCAACGATTTTCATAGAAGGAATTTTTGGCACGAAAATTTCCCCTCCATGCATATATGCAAAATTATTCAGCACGAAATTAACCCCATCTTCTAAGGATATCCAAAATCTTGTCATTCTCTCATCTGTGATAGGAAGCTCTTTAGCGCCTTCATTGATTAGTTTTTTAAAAAATGGTATAACAGAACCTCTTGAGCCTACTACATTGCCATATCTTGTAACGCTAAATTTAGTATGAGAATTTCCTGCGATGTTATTTGCTGCTACAAAAAGCTTATCACTTGCAAGCTTTGTAGCTCCGTATAAATTAATAGGATTGCATGCTTTATCGGTTGAAAGAGCGATACATTTTTCTACATTATTTTCTAAACACGCATCGATTACATTTTGTGCTCCATGGATATTAGTTTTTATGCATTCCATTGGATTATATTCTGCAATTGGTACATGTTTCATAGCAGCTGCATGGATAACAAAGTCAACATCTTTCATTGCTATATTTAATCTTTCTTTATCTCTTACATCACCTATGAAATAACGCATGCAAGTATCATTAAATTCTCTCGCCATTTCAAATTGTTTGAGTTCATCTCTTGAATAAATGATGATTTTTTTGGGTTTGTATTTTTGAAGTAAAGTTTTAGTATAAGTTTTTCCAAAACTTCCTGTACCGCCAGTGATTAAAATACTTTTTCCATTAAACATATTTATTTTCCTATTACTTGACTAAGTTTTTATATCGGCTGAAAATAAAATTATTTTAAAATTCTTGGTAAAGTTATGCCTGTTTGGGCTTGGTATTTGCCTTTTTTATCAGCATATGTTACATCACAAGGCTCATCTCCTTGTAAAAATAAAACTTGAGCTATACCCTCATTAGCATAAATTTTAGCAGGTAGTGGGGTTGTGTTTGAAATTTCTATAGTGATATGTCCTTCAAAACCTGGCTCAAAAGGGGTTACATTTACTATAATACCACATCTTGCATAAGTGCTTTTGCCAAGACAAATAGCCAAAACATCATTTGGCATTTTAAAATACTCAACCGTTCTTGCAAGTGCGAAAGAATTTGCAGGTACTATACATACATCGCCTACAAAATCTACTACATTTTCCTCTACAAAATTTTTAGGATCTACAACAGTGGAATTTACATTAGTAAAAATCTTAAATTCTCTTCCAACTCTTATATCATATCCATAGCTTGAAAGCCCATAACTAACTATACCTTTACCTATATTTGCTTCGCAAAATGGCTCTATCATATTGTGCTCTAATGCCATTTTTTTGATCCAATTATCTGCTTTTAAGCCCATTTTTATCCTTTATAATTAAAGTGAATTTTTAAATTATATCTTAAAATAAAAGTAAAAAATAAATAATTGAAGTTATTTTTAGTATTTTTATATATAATTATAAATTAAGTCTTATAAATTAAGGAGAATATATGACAAAAGAAGAAATCAAAGAACTAATGCAACTTTTTGCAGAAGCAAATATAAGCAAGATTAAAATAAAAGAACAAGATGGATTTGAAATAGAACTTGAAAGAGATATGTGTTGTGAATTGCCAGCTCCAGCTCCTGTTACTCCAGCCCCACAGCCAATTAATGTGAATGTAGTTAATGAAACCAAAGCAAGCTCAAACTCTTCTAATAAGCCAACTATCAACAGCCCTATGGTAGGTACTTTTTATCAAGCTCCAAGCCCAGGTGCAGCGCCTTTTGCTAAAGTAGGACAAACTATTAAAAAAGGAAGCACTATAGCAATTATTGAAGCGATGAAAATCATGAATGAAATCGAAGCTGAATATGATTGTAGGATAGTAGAAGTATTAGTTGCAGATGGTCAGCCTGTAGAATTTGGTATGCCTTTATTTGTGGTGGAGAAATTATAAAATGGAAATTAAAAAAGTTTTAATAGCAAATCGTGGAGAAATTGCATTAAGAGCTTTAAGAACTGTAAAAGAAATGGGAAAAAAAGCAATTTGTGTGTATTCTACCGCAGATAAAGACGCTTTGTATTTAAAATATGCTGATGCGAGTATTTGCATAGGAAATGCTAGAAGTTCAGAAAGTTATTTAAATATCCCAGCTATTATTAGTGCGGCTGAAATTAGCGAAGCTGATGCGATTTTTCCAGGATATGGATTTTTAAGTGAAAACCAAAATTTTGTTGAAATTTGTGCAAAACATAATATCAAATTTATAGGTCCTTCAGTAGCTGCTATGGCGCTAATGAGTGATAAAAGTAAAGCAAAACAAGTAATGCAAAGAGCCGGCGTGCCTGTAATCCCAGGAAGTGATGGAGCTTTAGGTGGGGTTGAGGCGGCTAAAAAGCTTGCTAAAGAAATAGGTTATCCTGTGATTTTAAAAGCAGCAGCAGGCGGTGGTGGCCGTGGTATGCGTGTAGTTGAAGATGAAAAAGATTTGGAAAAAGCTTATTGGTCAGCAGAAAGTGAAGCAATGAGTGCTTTTGGCGATGGTACTATGTATATGGAAAAATACATCCAAAATCCACGTCATATAGAAGTGCAAATCATAGGAGATAGCTTTGGTAATGTGATACATTTGGGTGAGAGAGATTGCTCTATGCAAAGACGCCATCAAAAGCTTATAGAAGAATCTCCCGCAATTTTACTAGATGAAAAAACAAGAGCAAGACTTCATGAAACAGCAGTTAAAGCTGCTAAGGCTATTGATTATGAAGGTGCAGGGACTTTTGAGTTTTTAGTGGATAAAAATTTAGATTTTTATTTTATCGAGATGAATACGCGCTTGCAAGTTGAGCATTGTGTGAGTGAGATGGTAAGTGGGGTAGATATTATTGAACTTATGATTAAAGTAGCAGAAGGGTATCCTTTACCAAAACAAGAAGAAATTAAACTTAAAGGCCATTCTATAGAATGTAGAATCACTGCTGAAGATTCTAAAACTTTCTTACCTTGCCCAGGTAAAATCAC
The DNA here is from genome assembly GCF_002179635.1 of Campylobacter jejuni. Classification (GTDB taxonomy): domain Bacteria; phylum Campylobacterota; class Campylobacteria; order Campylobacterales; family Campylobacteraceae; genus Campylobacter_D; species Campylobacter_D jejuni_C. The sequence goes on from NZ_NFOE01000129.1 coordinate 4,468, forward strand.
AAAATATGTAGCTCCAGCAGGACGCAATGTAAGAATGGAAAGCCATTGCTATCAAGATTATAGTGTACCTCCTTATTATGATTCTATGATTGGAAAATTAGTTGTTTGGGGAGAAGATAGAAACACAGCTATAGCTAAAATGAAAATAGCCTTGCAAGAGCTTATTGTAGGCGGGATTAAAACAACTAAAGATTTTCATTTAGCGATGATGGATAATGCAGATTTTATCAATAATAATTATGATACAAATTATCTTTCAAGACATTAATTTAAGATAGGTTTAACCTATCTTAATTCCTCTATATGAGCGTTTGCTCTTATTTTATCAAGATGATTTTTTAAGGCTTGTTCTCTTTGGGTTAGAGTGTAAACATTACTAACTTGGTCTTTGATTAAATCAAATTCGATAGGATTTTTACCATATTTTTCTTTTACAAAATACACTATATAAGCATTTTCGCCATTTAATACCGGAGTAAATTCTCCTATTTTTGTATTATTTAACAAAGCAAGTAATCTTGGATCTAAACTAGCTGCGTTTAAACTAATGGCTTTTGATTTAATTTGAGAATTTTTATACATAGGATTTTGTGCAAGCTGTTGTAAAAGTTCAGGATTGGTAGAATTGTAAACAACTAAATCTATATTTGAAAAAGTGCTAAATTTATCAAGATTGCTTTCATAAAAATGTTTTAGTGTTTCATCATCAATATTGATTTTTGCATTTTGCATTATGCTTCTATAAAGTTTTTCTCTTTCAAGATCTTTTCTAACTTTGTTTTTAAAAACCTCAAAACTTAAACCATCTTTTTCTATCTTTGCTTGCAAACCATTAATGTCAGTTTTATTGCCTTTTGCTATTTGGGCTAATTTTTCATTAAGTTCAAAAGTGCTTACATAAATTCCTAGCTTTTTAGCTTCACTTTGTTGAACTTTATCATCTACTAAAAATGCTATAGCCTTTTGCTTATCATTGGTTTTTAATTCTTTCATGGTTTGTTCTATATCATAAAGAGTAATAGGTTGATTTTCTACTACTATTGCCACACCGCCAATGGTTTGAGCATATAAAATATTTGCAGCAAAACAACAAGATATTAAAAATTTTCTCATATGAAACCTTTATTTAAGTGTAAATATAGCATTATAACAATAAAAATTTAAAAAAGGTAAAAATATGCAAGAAATTACAACACGTTTTGCTCCTTCTCCAACAGGATATTTGCACATAGGAGGGCTTAGAACGGCTTTATATAATTATCTTTATGCAAGAAAAAATAAGGGTAAATTTTTATTGCGTATTGAGGATACGGATTTAAAAAGAAATTCACAAGAAGCTACACAAGCTATTATAGAAGCATTTAAATGGTGCGGACTTGATTATGATGGGACGATTGAGTATCAATCCCAAAGATTTGATATTTATAAAAAATACATTCAAAAATTATTAGATGAGGGTAAGGCTTATTATTGTTATATGAGTAAAGAAGAGCTTGATGAGTTAAGAGCTAAGCAAGAAGCAGCTAAAGAGCGCCCAAAATATGATGGTAGATATAGAGATTTTAAAGGAACTCCCCCAAGTGGCATTGAGCCTGTGGTGCGTATAAAAGCACCACAAAGTGGAGAGATTAAATTTATAGATGGTATTAAAGGCGAGGTTAGTTTTAAGGCTGAAGATATTTTAGATGATTTTGTAATCGCAAGAAGTGATGGTAGCCCAATTTATAATTTAACCGTTGTAATTGATGATGCACTAATGGGTGTGAGCGATGTTATAAGAGGAGATGATCATTTATCAAATACTCCAAAACAAATCGTTCTTTATGAGGCACTAGGCTTTAAAATTCCTAAATTTTATCATGTGGCTATGATACATGGTGAAGATGGTAAAAAACTTTCTAAACGTCATGGAGCAACTGATGTGATGGAATATAAAAATATGGGAATTTTGCCTCAAGCCTTGCTTAATTTTTTAGTGCGTCTTGGTTGGAGTCATGGTGATGATGAGATTTTTTCTTTAGAAAGTATGCAAGAACTTTTTGATCCAAATCATATCAATAAAAGCGCTTCTTGTTATAATTTTAAAAAGCTAGAATGGCTTAATGCTCATTATATTAAAACTTTACCTTTTGAAGAAATCAATAGACAATTAAAAGATTTAGGATTTGATTTAAGTCAGTATGAAAAAGCAGGATTTTTACTGGATATGTTAAGAGAGAGAGCTAAAACCCTGCATGATATTATTAGCGGGGCTAAAGTGTTACTAAATGACCCAAAAGAATATGATCAAAAGGCTGTAGACAAATTTCTTAATGTAACAAATTTAACTTATTTGGAAAAATACGCTATGGTTTTAAATGAGCAAAAAAATGCTTGTGAATTTGAAGAATTAACTAATCAATTCTTAGAAGAAAATAATCTTAAGTTAAAAGATCTAGCTCAAGCCATACGCATTGCACTCACTGGAAGCTCGGTAAGTCCTAGTATTTTTGAAGTATTAGAATTTTTAGGAGTGCAAAAAGCTAAGCTTAGAATAGAAAATTTACTAACTTACATGAAGGGGAAATAATGAATTTAAAAGAAGAGGCTTTAGAATACCACTTAGGTGGTAAAGTAGATATTGTTGCTAGAAAGCCTATGGATAGTGCGCATGATTTATCCTTGGCTTATTCTCCAGGGGTTGCTGAACCTTGTGTTGAGATAGCAAAAGATGAAACTTTAGCTTATAAATACACTAACAAAGCTAATTTAGTTGCTATAGTAAGTGATGGTAGTGCGGTTTTGGGGCTTGGCAATATAGGAGCAAGTGCAAGTAAGCCTGTGATGGAAGGAAAGGCTTGTTTGTTTAAAAAATTTGCTAATGTTAATGCTTATGATTTAGAAATCAACGCTCATGGTGTAGATGAGATTGTTACTTTTTGTAAAGCTATAGCGCCTACTTTTGGAGGGATCAATTTAGAGGATATTTCAGCACCAAAATGCTTTGAAATAGAAGCTGCTTTGCAAGATCTTGGAATTCCTGTAATGCATGATGATCAACATGGAACTGCAATCATTTCTACAGCAGGATTAATGAATGCTATGGAAATTAGCGGTAAAAAATTTGAAGATATTAAAGTAGTGGTAAGTGGTGCGGGTGCAGCGGGTATTGCAAGTGCTAGAATGTATAGAAATTTAGGGGTTAAAAATATCGTTTTAGTAGATAGCAAAGGTGTGATTAATACCCAAAGAGATGATTTAAATAAATACAAACTAGAATTTGTAAGCGATACTAAAGATAGTACTTTAAGAGAGGCCTTAAAAGGCGCTGATGTATTTTTGGGTTTGAGTGCACCTAAGATTTTAGATGATGAGATGATTTTAAGTATGGCTAAAGATCCTGTGATTTTTGCGCTAGCTAATCCTGTACCTGAAGTAATGCCTGAAGATGTTAAAAGAGTTAGAAATGATGCTATAGTTGGAACAGGTAGAAGTGATTATCCAAATCAAATTAATAATGTTTTAGGTTTTCCTTTTATTTTTAGAGGAGCTTTAGATGTAAAAGCGACTAAAATCACCGAAAATATGAAAGTTGCCGCTGCGAAAGCTTTGGCTGATTTGGCTAAACTTGAAGCAACTGATGAGGTGAAACAAGCTTATGGTGTAGAAGAGCTTAGCTTTGGTAGAGATTATGTGATACCAAAACCATTTGATAGCAGGGTAAAAGCTGTAGTTAGTGCTGCTGTGGCAAAAGCTGCGGTTGAAGATGGAGTGGCTTTGGTAAAAGAATTTGATTATCAAAAATATTTAGCAAGTTTACAATAATTTTTATATATTAAGTTTTATTTAAAATAATTTTTTGAATAAAACTTAATTTTTATTTTCAATCTTTTAGTTTGACTTTTCGATTTATAATTTTCAATCCAATAAAATTAAGTAATAAAATAATTTCTTACACTAAATGTTAAAATTTGATATAAATTTTAGTATTGATTATATT
>NZ_NFOE01000058.1 GCF_002179635.1 Campylobacter jejuni
ATAAGATTTGATAGAGAAAAAGACTTTAGTAATTGTCATAGTTTTAAAGTTAGATTAGAAGATAATAAAGCTTATTTAGCCAAACCCTTACAAGATAGCAAAAGAATATTTAATAATTATATCAATCATAAAATAGGACTTATACTTAGGTTTAAAAATAAAGATTATTTTAAATATGATGGTTTTTATTTATATCATTTTAAAGGAAAAGATTTAATAGCTTCTTATATGGCAAGAAGTGGAGTAGCTAAAGCTGATAATTTAAAACCATCAAATAAACAAATTGCTTTTAGTTTTTATCAAGATATAAAAGATAAAACTACCAAGAAAAAAGCATATTTTTACTATGATGATGAAAGTATTAAAGATAAATTTGGAAGCTTACCTGAAGGAAAGTATTATTTTAAAATCAATGAGATTAATTACAACAAACAACCTGATTTTTTAAAAGATTATCCTTTTAGCATAGGTAAGACTTGGGGAAAGTATTGTGTTAGATTATACACTGATAAAGAATGCTCTAAAAGTTTTAAAGAAATAGAAATTTCAAATCCAAATGATGAAAAAGGAAAAAGCAAGAATAAAGAAAGTATGAGTAAGGGGGATTTGTATCTTTATAACATTAATGAAAAGGGAGAATTTGGTAGCAATGGTAGTATAGGAATAGTTAATGGGGTATTGTTTGAAGATTTATTAAAGCATTTAAGCTATATTACAAATGAAGAAGAATTACTTTGCGAATTAGAAGTTAAATACCCCCAAAAACTAAATAATAAAATTATATTTGCAAGTGATAATATAGATTTAAATACCTCTTTTGCACCTGGGACTTATATAAGCTTACAACTAGAAAAAGAAAGCGATGAAAAACTAAAATGGGCTTTTGTAGAATGTGAAAGCAAAGAAAAATTAAATTTATTATTACATGATTGTAATGGCTATATTGATGAAAAAAATCTTAAGGTAATGTTTGAAAATGATGATTTGATTTATAATGAAAGCTATGAAGATAATGTTTTATCTTTTTGCTTACCTATAAGTAGAAGCAATGAGCCTAAAGAAGATATGCAAGATTATAAATACTATATAGTTTTATTTGCTTATAGTAGTGAAAAAACTATACCTAATTTAGAAGATCATTACATCATTATAGATATGAGCTTTAGAGTGGGAGTTGGAGATGATGATAGTGTAAGAGAGGGGGTGTTGGGAGGTAAAAATAACACAAACAACAGCAATTTAGCAAAAGACATTATTTATACAAATTGTATTTTTAGCATATTAGAAGCTATAGATTTTTTAAAAATTTGTTGTAAATTACAAGAGAAAAATAAAACAAATGATAATATCTTTTTTAAAACCTACCCTCAACTTGCCGGAAAAATCGCTTATATTTATTATAGGTTTGATTTAGCGAA